>NZ_QNRT01000001.1:644558-963357 GCF_003315245.1 Arenicella xantha
ACGTCGATCGATCACGCTTCGAACGTCATCAACATTGGGTTCACTTAACTCGATACCTGACCAATCAAATGCTTCTGGTGTCACCATGTTAGCGCCGTACTCCTCACCAACACGGAACGGACCATGCGCAACCACTTCTTCTTGATTAGACACATCCACTAAAGCAAACCATTTGGCTTCAGTATTAGCCTGAAAAGTGTAGCTGCGAGTGCTCAGCACATGACCTGGCGTACCAATAATCAATGTGTCGTTGAGTAATACCCACTCTTCCGCTCCACGCTCATAGACTTGGAAACCGGCATGACCGACCTCGTTGCTGGTCTCCCAATTAAACTCCACGATTGCGCCGTTACGGGTCGCACTAAAGAAGTTCATTGTGACCGGAGTGGTTGTGAAATTTCGCTGGTACGCAAAATCTATGTCGTTCAACGCCGTTCCACCAGACAGCCCATAAGCTGGCGAGCGGTTATCACATAGCGCCGCGGTAGGCGTATCGCAAACACGTGCTTCCGGTTGTGCTTCACCAGCCAAATCAGGGTCACCGGTTTGTCCGTAACCGTCGATCGGCGACCCGTTAGTGATTACCTCAACGCGGTAATTACCATCCGGCAAGTTGCCAAACGTATAGTCACCGGCAGCATCAGTAACCGTTTCAGTCAGCTTAATGAACGCGTCGTTTTGTTCTACATACAGCTCGACAGTTACACCAGCGGCCGGCGAATCTGGACTCACACCACCTGGTGTTGCATCTAGCTCATCGACCGTTAAGGTGCCATCATCATCCGGCTCAACCAATTCGGCATCTTCTATCACCACGGTACCGCTCAAAGAATTATTACCGACCACACCAAAGTCAGCCGTGTAATTAGGCTCGGCATTACCAAGCTCCAATGCGTAGCTCCAATGTTTGGCGTAGTTATCACCGGCATTCTCAGTAACGTTAGCGCCATTGGCCTCGGTATAAGCACCGGCATCCAATACTTTTACGATGTAACGACCGGCTGGCAAACTAGTACAGTAGTACTCACCATCTTTGTCCGTTCGAACCGTACGAATCAGATTGTCAACGCCCGGTTGAGGCACTACCGAAGACGATAGAATCGACGCGTCACCAGGAGTCTGACTATTATCAGCATCTAACCAACACTGGATAATCACGCCAGGTACACCAGGCTCGTTATCGTCTGAAAATCCGTTGTTATTGGTATCGAAAAAGAAACGACTACCAATTGAAAACAAATCTGTATCAGAGATAAATCCAGCGTCTTGGTCAACCACATCATTGCCACCCGATATGACAATCGGGGTAGGAATTAACTCCAGCGGATTCAAGTCTTTAGTAACATTGTTAATGTCACTAACCACCACGGTGTAGTTGTCATCACGTAGCCCTGAAAATAGGTAGCTGCCGTTTGCGCCAGTAACCGTCGTGGAAACCACATTCCCAGCGCTATCCAATAAGTTCAAAGACACACCTTGTAACTCACCATCAGTAGCAGCCAAATAGTCACCGTTTTGATCCGCATCGGAATAAATCGTGCCAGCAATACTACCTAAGCTTCCCGAGGTGACCGGCACAAAACCAAAGTCTAAGAAACTGATGTTGTGATCAGGGTCAGACAACAACTCCACCGGTGAGTAATTATAGTCACCAAGCGGTAGATTCGTCGGCTGATTGTCGATTAGATCCACACCAGCATTGGTGTCAATGTCCGACTGAACATACTCAACCAAGAAGGTATCCAACATGCCCGTAGCAGAAAAATCGGAGATCATCCAAGAACCATCAGCGTTGGTCGTAGTGGTATAAACCACCGGACCTTGCTGGTTACCAACCGCCGAAGTGGCTTGAGCGGTATCTCTGACATTGATTGTGACACCCGAAATCGGTGCCTCACCGGTGTCGTAACGACCGTCGTTGTCAGCATCTACCCAAACGAAACCAGACATAACACCACTGGCAACGCCATTAACTGTAGTTGGCTCGTGACCAATATCCACATCGGTTACATCTTCACCTTCAGACAAATTGACTGGCGAAGTTGGTGATGTTGGATCGACAGTTTCTTCCAAGCCAAATGGAATGTCATTGCGGTCCGAATCAACGACATACTGACCCGGAGGCAGATCTCTAAAGATGTACTCCCCTTTGGTATCCGTTGTAGTAGTTGCTACAAAGTTAGGATGCGTCGGGTCACAGAAATCAGCAATTGTCGATAAGGTCGCGGTGCCTAAATCGACCAAATTCACCGGTCCAGGCAGACTGTAGTCAACTTCAAAAACACTTTGACCACCACGCTCAAAGAATCGCACTTCAATCGAATGAAGCCCAGCATTCAAATCAACCGTGTTGGCCACGGCTGCAGACGCGTGCGTTCCATCATTATCGACAATTACAACCCCATCGATAGACAAGGTACTGCCATCATCCGAACGAGTTTGGAACGTATACGTACCGGTGCTCGGCGCGGTGAAATAGCCTGTATAGACATAGGCGTAATTTTCAGCCGCATCCGGCACATCGGCGGGCAACAACTCAAAAGACGCCGAGGTCGTATCTAATGACACCGTACCCAATGACTCGATGTCATCAACCGACGCGATGGTATTAGCAACATCATAACGTTGGAATCGCAACACGCCGTCAGGGAAGGTTGCGCCTGCGGCCACGATAGGAGCACGGCACAAATGCACGTCGACGTCGCTTAAATCATATTCTCGATTTGCGGCAGTACCATCGCTGTCTTCATCAATCCAAACTTCACCAGCTATCGACCCAGTGGCTTCTTCACGAATATAACCAAAGTCCACATCAGTGACCGGTGCGCCAGCCACAACTGCATCGAGCGTATCTAAACCACTGGTAATGTCGTAACCAGTTAACAAAGCCGCATCATCAGTGACTGACACCGTGTACGCCGAATCTGGCAGGCCAGTAAAACTGTAATCGCCGTTGGCATCGGTAGTCGTAGTGGAAATCACTTCCGATGGCAATATAAGATCATCCGTCGGTCGGTTAGCAGCGTTAACTGATCCGTTGCCATCCGCGTCAAAACGACTATTTATAATCGTTACACCGTTCAATACGCCATCATCAGAACCATCAACGTTACCGTCTTTATTGAGGTCTACACGCCCATCGATAATAGTCTGGCCGAGATACGATCCGTCATCAGTGTTATCAACCACGCCGTCACGATTTATGTCCAGTAAGCCGTCAATGATTGCATAACTCGGCACACTCAACTCAAGGGTAATATCGGGGATACCCACTTCGCCGCTATCTTCGACACCGTCTTTATCTGTGTCTAAAAATACCGTACCTGAAATTGGGTTAAGCGCGGCATCAACATAGCCAAAGTCATTATCTACCGAGCTTTCGCCAACCAGCAGAGTAATATCCGTGATGTCGTCCTGCACACCATCTGGATCTTCAGTATTGTTACCACTTGGCGGTGTAACGACGACACGATAGTCGCCCGGAGGTAAACCGTCAAAGGCGTAGCTTCCATCTGGGTTGGTACGCGTGGCACTAACCGTTGATTCATAAGACCCGTTGCCATCAGTGTCTTCAAGCAACGTAACTAAGATGTCACTAAAACCAGCCTCGTTATCATCTTGGTCTGCTGAACTGTTGGCGTCGCTGTAGACTGTTCCGGCAATTAACCCAGGGTTGTTATACCCAAAGCTAGTATCCGTTACAGTTTGACCTCCAGCCACAACAACGGGGTCAGAAACCCGTGCTACACCTTCATCGGTGGTACCGGTAAGGCCGGTCAACTTAGATGCTTGGTCCGTAATCCGTAAGGTATAAGTACCATCCGGCAAACCAGTGAATTCAACCACACCAGAAGCATCGCTCTTAGTCGTTGCAACGACGTCACCTGACGCGTTCAATATATCAACCGTTACGCCTGCAATACGCGGCTCATCGGCACCTTGAACTGAACCATCATTCAATACGCCATCACCGTCTTCATCAAACCAGACCGTGTCGCGAACAGTATTGGTCACAGGGCTATCAAACCCGAAGTCCAAATCCATAATTACACGCAAGCCAGCATCAAGCGTGGCTGGGTTACTGGTGTAACCGCCTTCGCTTTGCGGGCCAACGGTTGGCGTGTAACCACTCAAAGCGGTGTCTGCTGGCGAAATAACCACGATATAGTCTGCCGCTAAAGCAACATCTGTAAACAGGTAGTCACCGTTAGCGTTGGTGGTTGTGGTATCGACAACTGCACCGCTAGAGTCAACTAAGTCTAATGACACACCGGCAATACCAGCCTCACCAGGATCTTGAACTCCATCGCCGTCGGCGTCACTCCAAACTCGGTCACCAATCGCACCGCGATTTACACCAGCCGGAATATAACCAAAGTTGACATTACGGATGCGATCACCCGATTCAACCGTGACTGCCTTAGGATCGACGCCACCAATACCCGCAGTATTACTTAGGCCAGTAGGTAACGTACCGTCATCCACATTAACCGTATAGTCACCAGGCAAAACATTCGGGAACAAATAATTTCCATTAGTGTCGGTTACCGTCGTGGCAACCACAACGCCAGCACGCAACAATTGCACGGTTACACTGGTAATACCGGTTTCTTCAGTATCCAGGATTCCATCAAGATCTTCATCTAGCCAGACCTTGCCGCCTAAGCTGGCAGTTTGTGCGTCAACGAAATTATTATCCGCATCAACGCCCTCAGCCGCTGCCAGACTAACTGGTAAATAGCTATCAACGATACTTGCATTGACGGCATCACCACCAACATCTGGCGTTGCATCAACATCATTAACTGAACTCAAACCAGCCGGATCAATTTCGACTAATACGTAGTCACCAACCGGCACGTCAGTGAAAGCATAATTGCCTGAACCATTGGTCACGGTTTGCTCGTATAAAACACCATCGGCTGGGCTGCCATCGCCATTTGGATCGGTGTACAGCTGAACCGTAACGCCACTTAGGTTCGCATCACCAACTCCATCGCCGTTATTGTCTTGCGATACATTACCAGTGATATCTCCCAGCGATGAGGCATAACCAAAATCTTGATCGAAATTACTCACGCCACCAGGGAAGGTCAATTGCGCAACGCTGTTATTGCCACCGTCAGGGTCAGCTGAGTTAAAGGTATTGGCTGGCGGATTTAATACCGTAATGGTGTAGTCTTCGGTGCCGGTTGTCGCCGGAATAGCCGTGTCATTGGCACTCAGTGTAATGCCATCAGCTGCAAGCTCATCGCCAAATACATAGTCACCATCTGCGTCCGTGGTTTCTACACGACAACTTTGCGGCGTAAGATCGTCATTGTCGAGATCACCACAAATCTGTACGTCTATACCTGGAATACCCGGCTCACCAACGTCTTGGATGCCATTGCCATTAGTATCTTCATAGATGCGATCTCCAATTAAGCCAAATCCACAATCAAAGGTGAAATTAAGATCATCAATACCGCCACTGGCTTCCATTTGATACTCGACTCGATCGAAACGCTCAAGTATCACACCACCAAATGCAGCCAACTCGGCGGCCGTGATGGTATTGTCCATGACACACACGACTTCATCGGCAGGTGCTGGGCAGCTAGTAGGATCTTGTTCAAATGGCCCTACTGGCGCAACGCCGTCGTTGGTCAGATCGGCGTGTGTCACACTGACCGAAACACCAGTGGAAGTGTCAGTAAAAATCAATGCGGCAGTGTTGCCTTCGTGATCAACTAAGGTTGCACTAAATTCAGTTAACGGTGTCTCGAAATCAAAGATTATCCGCCCGCCAACAACATCATCAGGCACCAAACCACCTTCACCAACGCCACCAGTATTTCCACCTTCCTGAACAATCAGTGCATTACCTGTATTAGAGAACTCAAGGTCTGGATCATTACCATTGGTGCCGCTATTAGTATTATAAGCAACAGCCTGACCTGTTCCGCCGGTAGCGCTAATAGTGAATCCATAGCCGGCAGGTAGCGGGCTATTGGTATTATCTGCACCGCCAGTAGCATATTCACTATTGAATATAGTCGTGGAGTTTGCTGTGGCTAATGGGTACTCATCAAACGTAATCACGCCGATTGGACAAACACCCGGAGGAATATCTGTGGTGTAGCCGAAGTCTAAATCAAGTCGACTCTCACCAGTGGCCAATGGAACTGCAGAGGTGCTATCACATGTCGTACAAACACCGGACTCATCAGGATCAACTGTCTGAGCTGTATTATTCGGCTGAGTAACTGTCACCTGATAGTTACCAGCACGCAGTGAACCAAACGAATAGTTTCCGTTCGCATCCGTTACCAATGTAACCGGAACACCAACACCATTACCTGCATCTATACCAGCTGGTGGTGTCAACGTAACGGTTACGCCAGGAATTGGTGTATCAATACCGAGGTCGTAGACACCCAGTGTGCCGCCTGAGGCACTATCAAAAAACACCAAATCGCCGATTACGCCACCTGGCGCATATCCATCAACACCGGCGCTCACACTAGACCCGGTAACCGCTGTCACAGCAGAAGGGTCAGCGCCTTCAGTTTGAATATGATTTAACGGGAATTGTGGATCCGTTTCGTCCACATCAACCGTGGTAGTGCCAGCAGGTACTGACGCTGAGTAATTTCCTAAGTTGTTTGTAGAAACCACTTGAGTTGCGCCATTCGAGTCAGTAATGAGCACATCCACATTACTTAAGTCCGGCTCACCGCTATCTTGTTGACCGTTCGAGTTAGTGTCGATGTACAAATGCCCAGTGACGGTCCCAAATGTTGAGTAACCAAAGTCTTGATCCAAATCACTCGCGCCAGACGCTAACGTTAATTGGCTAAAGTTCGGCAATCCGTTATCAGGGTCAGCGGTATTGGTTTGTCCAGCAGGAGGATTAAGCACACGAACCGTATAAACTTCTCCCGCATCAGTAGCGGGTAAGGCAGTATCGGCTGCGTTTGCGGCGCCCCCAACAGAGGCTAATTCATCACCAAACAGGTAATCACCATTTGCATTAGTCGTCTCAATACGGCAAGTATTGGCTGTGCCGTTATTGCCATCTAGATCACCACAGATCTGCACATTAATGCCAGGCAGACCGAGCTCACCAGCGTCTTGTATGCCATTACCGTTAGAGTCGCCAAATATGCGATCACCAATTTGACCAGCCGGTACTACCGCGTTTTGCTGATAACCAAAATCCTGCGCATTGTTAGTAACACCGCCAGTCACGGTGACCACCGAGGTGCTATCTGCGCCGCCGTCCGGATCAGCGGTTTGCGTGTAACCAGATGGTGGCGTCACGGTCACCGTGTACGTGCCATCAGGTAGGCCAACAAAACTATAGTTTCCGTTGGGATTAGTGAACTGAAAAATCGAGTTACCAGGGCCTGCGCCAATATCCACGCCGGCCGCAGGCGTTAGCGTAACTCGTCGATTTGGAATTCCGGATTCACCACCACCTTGCGTGCCATTACCGTCGGTATCGAAGAACACCGTATCGCCAATAATATTACCTTGGAAGTAGCCATCATCGCCGGCATCCGCCGTTGCGCCCGCCACTGCGGTCACATTGCTTGGGTCAACGCCATCAGTCTGAATAAAGCCTGTTGGATATTGTGGGTCTGTTGCATCAATATCAACTTGCGTCACACCCGGTGGCACTAACGCTGAATAGTCACCGTTGGCATCCGTCTCAACAATATGCAAGTTACCAATCGAGTCGGTAATCAACACATCTAAGTTCGGGATATTCGGCTCGCCTACATCCTGTACACCATTCCCATTGGTATCTAAATAGACATGCCCAATCACTTCACCGGGGATGTAATAGCCAAAATCTTGTTCCAAGTTACCGCCACTGCCAGTGAGCGTAAATTGGTTTGTATTATTGGCATCACCACCGGGGTCGTCAGTATTGCTGTAACCCGCTGGCGGGTTAAGTACTTCGACAGTGTAATTATTGGGCAACTTGCCGGTGAATAGATAGAGACCATTACCGTCAGTTGTTTGTGTTTCACAGATGTTTTGTGTCACATCCCCAACTATCGCGAGATTATCGATAAGAAGTCTCTCACCGCCAAAAGCATAGTCATCTGAATCCACAAGAAATCGAATAACAACATTATTGGAGCCGGCCGCAGCCGCAGGCATCGGTAGCGACTCAGTTCCAGTGGTGCCTTCGATGTCAGACCCAATAAAAGTTCTAAGAGTACTGAATCCACCACCGTTCACCGATACCTGAGCTCGAATTCGATCAGTGTTTTCATAGTCTGCAACACCCGGTCTCCAAGAGAAATTTAGCGTAGGATTACTAAATCCAGTTAGATTAACTTGTCGCTGAATCGAAACTGATGTGTTGAATCTTCCGGACAGGCGAAGTTCGCCGCTGTCAATAAAAATAGTACCACCGGTAGCTGAACCACCGTCGCTAGTCTCAGTCCAATTAGACGCCCAATCAGCTGAATTATTATTGTAAGCCGCAGGTGAAAAGCTATCTTGCGCTTTTGGTGTCGAAACAGGCACATCAGAACACAACTCTACGTCAACCCCTGAAATGCCCGCTTCGCCCACTTCCTGAATGCCGTTACCGTTTACATCATAGTAAATTGTGTCACCGATTTGGCCCAGTGGAACCCCATTGTTATATCCAAAATCTTGATCCAAGCGACCATTAGCATCCTCAATAGCTGGAAACGATTGACTATCGCAAGTCGCGCCTGCGCAAACACCACCGACATCAGGGTCGTATGTTTGTTGAAACCCTGAGGGCGCTATAACTTCGATTCGGTAATCACCATCCACCAGTTTCGTGAACAGATAACTGCCGTTGTAATCAGTTCGAGTCAACAACGGCTGGCCCGGCCCGTTGCCTAGATTAACCCCGGCTGGCGGGTATATAAGAACCGACACATTTGGCAAACCACGCTCACCTGGATCGCGCACACCATCAGAATCAAGGTCCTCAAAAATAGTGTCGCCAATAAAAGCAATATTGGCGCTCACTGAACGCACTGTGGTACCAACGTCTACCGCAGGTGCCGCGCCACTTGCCGTATTAGGATCCTGTCCCCACGCGGCTGCAAGAATCGCATCACTGCCATCACAAACAAACACCAGCATGCCGGTTTGATCGCCATCTATATGCGCCGGCACATTGTTCGGCGTATCTCGCCCGCCGTCATATAAACGAGCAGAGTCTAGACGGTTAAGCGACACCAGATAGTCGTAATCGCGGCCAGTGTTTGGGTCAGTGTTTACCCCTCCATCGCCGGCTACATCCACACAAATATCGATTACAGTATCAGTCGGATCACTAGGATTATCAGCAACCATCCAGACCGGCGCATCATTCTCACCAATACCGGAATACAAGTCATCTCTAGAAGGGTCATCACCTTCAGCAAAGCCCACTTGCACAATATTACCCATCAATCGGTTTGATGTGGACGCATGGCCCCAGTCATGCGCAGTATCAGCCTCATCGGTAACGGTTAATGCTCCGAACGTGGCATTCGTGCCAGTGAAAAACTTAGCTCCGGTTAGATTCGGAATAATCTGTGACGCAGACTCGCCAGCAGCTACGGAAATCGGAGTTTGAGCCCCGGCGGTAGTCTCCCAATTAATGATGATATCGTTAGTCGAGGGATTGTAAAAATAGATTTTAGTAGCGGCGCCCGCAGGGGTTGAAACGGGCTCGTAATAAACGCTACCCAACAATGCATCTGGAAATAGAGTAAACCAGCGTGATGCATAAGTGGAGCACTCCTGCCCACTAACAATATTAACTTGAGCAATGTCCGATGTAATGATTTTAGCACCTTGGTTCATTCCAACGCCGACATTACCGTCATCGTTGCGCCCAAGCACTTCCACCGTTTCGCCAGCATCAATTGTTGTCGACACATCACCAGGGTCTGTAAAATCACCATCGCCGTTGGCATCAATAGATACATCGGTATTATCGTTGGCGGCCATAACTGTAACGCCAGTCCACTCAAACTCCGCCGCACCAGAATCTTCGCCCACCGGCAGAGTGAAACTTTGCCCCCACTGAGATTGAGGGAATAACTCAAAAGCACCAGCAAACAAAGTGCCCGATTCTTGCGGGTAGCTACCTGCCCATTGAGCTCGTGTAACATTAATTGTTTCAGTGGCAAAAATACGATCTGAGCCGTCGATGCCGTCTTCTGCTCGACCACTCAAGCCGCGAACCTCTATCTCAGATTGCAAGTTCGCAATCGCGAAAGACTCACGAAATACAACCACTTGCCCCTGTGTTAACACATCGCCAGCATTATTATTGGAGGCAACACCAGGAACCGCGCCATTCGATGCCAAACCATCTCCATAGATCCGAGTGGTCGATTGCGTCGCCTGACTCGGATCACTAGCAATCACGCCGAGATCAACAGGTTCATAACCGTCCTCCCAGTGATCAATCACAATAACGGAACCGGCAACACGAACCACGAAGTCGGTGACCGAATTCATTGGCTCATCTGGGTTTGGTGATGGGAAACTATTATTACATGATGCGTCCGAAGCAATGCCTTCCAAGAAGTCCAAAGCATGGTCGGCGGGTAACGGCACAATGAACTGCTCGCCGGCGTGCGCCGTAGCAGAGCCCAGCAGCAGCGCGACGACCATGGTCGAGAGCGCCGTTCGGGTTGTAGTCAAAATATTTCGCGTCGCGGTCGTCGGACTGGCTTGCTGAACCAGGGCGCCTCGATCTAGGTTAGGAGCATTACATTTCAGTGCCTGCTTAGAACCACTTAAAAATACATTTCGCATCAATAAAAAACCCATCGCAACAAAGCGATTGTCAAACGTTAACGCATGGGTTTTACTGCGAATCGAGTGATTCGCACATCGCTAGCTCGTAGTCAAGGTGTGACTACAAGTGCTAATGGGGATACTTCAAATGACGCCATGACGACTCGGCAGCAAGGAGCGGTTTCGTTCAAAATGGTCAGCGCACACGCCCACCAAATCCCAACACGAAACGAACCTAGTAGAGAGCGCTAACGCACTCTCGCCATCATACAACCCGTTAAAACCATACTTGCAGAGAGCCCACAAAAGACCCTCAAACTCTAAAATAGCTCACAAGATGCCCACCCAAAGACAGCCCTATAAACCAATTCGTTACAACACACCTTGCAACCGTCAAAACTTCTATCGCATATCAACTTCCCCAAACGGAGCTAATTCACGACTTCTTTAAGTGTTGATTTATACCAAAACCTCATAAACCAGCACCTACCTATACTAAATCACCCCAAACTAGTGACACAGTAGCAGTAATAGCATCACAGGAGCTATCGCTGAAACACAGAATTTACAAGTTTCAACAATTCACTTTCTGCGCATGTTTAGCCCAATGAATTTAACCTTGCTTACACGCACCGGCACCCTACCGACACAAAGCAAACCTAGTATTACATCGAAAATCTGGATTAGATTAGAGTTAAAAGTCGCCAAGAACTTGGCTTAGAGACCCCACCCGGCCAATCAAACACTTTAGCATCAGCGTCCACCTCTAGCGCTAATGCATTACCGCAAGCAAAATATAATAGCAAAAGCAATGCTCGTTTCAAAGCGACTTATGCATAGTTTTTTACTTAAAAATCAAGACATTCCTGACAACTTATCAGGAATTAACGTCACTCACACTGCGACCTAAAAAGATAAAGTGCTCAACGATTTCGGCCAATACAGTTCAGATCGGCAAATGACTCTTCTAAACGCGTAACAAAATACTCTTCGGCTTGTCGCAACATTTTGCGTGGATCGTAGTACTTTTTATTAGGCAAATCGTCACCGTCGGGGTTACCTATTTGCGTCGCAACGTAGTCGTTATACTTGGCAAAATAATCCCTTAAACCAGCACTAAATGCCCACTGCATATCGGTATCAAGGTTCATCTTGATGACACCGTAATCAATTGAACGCCGAATATCATCTTGCGATGACCCTGAACCACCATGAAACACAAAACTAACTGGCTTAGTGCCGGTTTTATCAATCTGGTCCGCCACGTAGTTCTGTGAGTTCTTTAAAATCTCCACCGACAATTTGACATTACCTGGCTTATATACGCCATGCACGTTGCCAAAGGCCGCCGCCACTGTGAAGTTATTACTAATTTTGCTCAAGCGCTCATACGCATAAAACACGTCAGACGGATGCGTATAGAGCTTGCTGACATCAACATCCGAGTTATCAACACCGTCTTCTTCGCCACCGGTAATGCCCAACTCAATTTCCAAACCAACTTCGATTTTACTTAAGCGAGTTAGGTATTTCTCACAGATTTCGATATTGTCTTCAAGACTTTCCTCAGACAAATCAAGCATGTGCGAGCTAAACAACGGTTTACCGAACTGAGCGTAGTAATCTTCTTGATATTCGATTAGATGGTCGACCCAAGCAATATTTGCAAGCGAGCAATGATCAGTATGCAAAATAGCCGGCACACCATACATTTCTGCTAGCTGATGGACATGCATAGCGGCAGAGATACAACCAGCTGCCGAAGCCTGCAAATTATCATTCGCAAGACTCTTGCCGGCATAGAACTGTCCACCACCGAATGACAATTGAACAATAACCGGCGACTCGACTTTAGCCGCGGTTTCTAAAATCCCGTTGATGGTGCTGGTGCCAACGGCATTAACACCCGGCAAGGCATAGCCATTTAGTTTAGCGTCTTCATAAACATCGATTAATTCTTGGCCGTATAACACGCCCGCACGAAACTTGCTCATGGTCATTTCTCCACATGCTTCATTACTGTCAATAACCACGCCAATGATACGCTCATTTAGCCCGGCAGCTCTCTCGGGCGTATTGTAAACACATCGACATTTATTTGTCGTCTAAATCCTTATGGATAACATGGATAGTGGTCATAAAATCGACGATTAAAGTGCGAAGGCAACGACGCTAAACGGGTCAGAATAGCGTCGTTGCATCTGCATTCCCCCTCACGTGGAGGAGAGAGGAAGGAGGGGAAATAATACCTCTTACCGACCTTACGGCTGATAAGCCACAAAATAGTGGAGCAGCAAAAACTAGGCCGCTTCACTATAGATTGACAGCACAATTCTTGGCGACCAACTAACCGTCATAACGTAAACTTGAACGTTCAAATTTACGTTATGACGAAGTTTGAACCCTCCATCCGCCGCACTTATTAAGCAATCCGCTATACTCAGATCACAAAAATAACAATAAGTCATTGCACTCCCACGCAATCGATCAGGAGATCGAACCTATGACCGACCAAGAATCGAGCACACTCCCAACTGCCAGCCGCGCTACCTCCGACCGACTTGCCAAGCTCAGCTGGACCGAACGACTCGGTTACGGCGCAGGCGATGCCGGATTCAACTTTTACTGGGCCTTAATCGGCGGCTATTTAGCGGCCTTTTACACCGATACCTTAGGACTAACCGCCGCTACCGCAGGCGCCGTGATTTTAGCCACCAAAATTATTGATGCGTTTACCGACCCCATTATGGGCGCGGTCGCCGATCGCACCAACACCCGCTTCGGCAAGTTTCGCCCATATCTTATTTACGCCAGCGCACCGATGGCCGTGGTCTCGGTATTAGCTTTCACTACGCCAGATTTATCGTACGACCAAAAAGTAGTCTGGGCATTCGTAACCTACTCCTTGATGATGGTGTTTTACACCATTCTTTCCACCCCTTATTCGTCTTTGTCTGGTGTTATTACCGGCAACGTTAAGGAACGAAACTTGCTGATCTCAGTTAGGTTTATATTTGCTTTTGGGGCTTCTGCTTTGATTGGATTCTTTACCCCCAAACTCATCAACTTGCTTGGCGCAGACAACCCCACACTTGGTTGGCAACTAACTGTGGCTGTATACGGATTTATTGCTGCCATTATCTTCTTCATCACATTTAAAACTACACGTGAAAGGGTTGCACCGCCCCCACAACAAAAAAGTAACCCACTGACCGACATCAAAGACCTAATCCATAATCGGCCGTGGGTAATTCTATTTTTCCTAGCGCTGATACTAATGATCACCATCACCTTGCGTGCCGGATCTTCGTTTTACTATTTCAAATATTATGTCGGGCGAGAAGAGCTGGTCGGACCCTACCTTTTTTGGCAGTCAGTCGCGCTCGGTGTTGGTTGCTTTATGACGCCATTCTTATTACGTGTGTTCGACAAACGCACATTGCTAATCATCCTTATGTCAGTAGTAAGCGTGCTTTCAATCGCCTATTATTTTGTGCCTAAAGACATGATCTGGGCGATGTTTACTCTTAACATCCTAATTAGCTTAGCACTTGGGCCAAAGTCACCATTGACGTGGTCAATGTACGCCGATGCGGCCGATTATAATGAATGGTCCACGGGTCGCCGAGCAACGGCAATGACGTTTTCCGCCGCTACCTTCTCGCAAAAACTAGGCAGCGCAGCAGGCTCATTTGCAATGCTAAGTATCCTCGGCTACTACGGCTATAAAGCCAACGAGGCGCAGAATGGCGCCTCGTTAGACGGTATAAATTTCTTACAGACCGCCCTACCCGGCATTTTTGCGGCCATAGCCATTGTGTTTGTGTTGTTTTACAAACTAAATGACCAACAACTAAGCCGGATTCAAAGTGACTTAGCTGAACGAGCAGACGCACAAGGTTAGAGCATGTCGATTATTAACGTTTCAGATGACCGTCGCAGCATAACCTTACTCTCGCCGACCGATATGCCGGCCGCGTCCGCATTTTTGTGGAATTCGAGCATGATGATGCAAGTTAACTGTCGCGGATACGCAACCGCGCAGTTCATGCAACCCGAACCCGCCAAATACGCCTATGCGCCAAACCTTGAAGCCAAGACCTTCATGCAGCCTGAGCAGCCGTATTATGCACATCATCCTGGCCGCTTTTTCTATTTAAAGGACCTCGACACAAATGAGCTTTTCTCTGCGCCGTATGAACCGGTGCGCAATGCACCTGACAGCTTTGAGTTCATCGCGCGGCAAGACACCATTGCGTGGAAGATCCAAAAGAGCCGTTTATCGATTGAAATAACGCTAAGTCTCAGCCCCACGCGGCCATTAGAACTTTGGCAAATTAACGTTACAAACTTGAGTGAACAACCGCGTCGTCTAAGCCTGGTGCCTTACTTTCCTGTTGGTTACATGTCGTGGATGAATCAGTCGGCGATGTTTCGACCGGAGCTGAGCTCAATCGTCTGCTCAGCCGTAACGCCGTACCAGAAATACCCAGACTACTTTAAACAACGAGACTTTAAAGACCTCACGTTTCTGTTGGCCGAATCTTTCCCTGACGCTTGGGAAACGCGGCAAAGCGCATTTGAGGGCGAAGGAGGACTGCACGCCCCCAGCGCCCTACACCAAGAGCGACTTTCCAATAGCGATGCTATCTACGAAACCCCGACGGCAGCATTACAATACCAATTAACACTGCAGCCCGGCGCAAACAAGCAGTTCCGCTTCGCATTTGGTCCAGCCAATGATCATGCCGAAATTGCTAGCATTAGCAACGAACTCTTTGGCTCAGAGACCGGTTTTGATGAACAACTATTAGCATACAAAAATTACCTAAAGCAGAGCGAAAGCCCATTAAAAATAGCGACTCCGGATGCAGAGTTCGATGACTTCGTAAATCATTGGTTAGGCCGACAAGTGTTCTATCATGGTGACGTCAATCGACTCAGCACGGACCCTCAAACACGAAACTATCTGCAAGATGCCATGGGCATGAGTTACCTCAAGCCAGAGCGGACGCGAGATGCGCTATTACGGGCATTGAGTCAACAACAGCGTTCCGGAGCAATGCCCGACGGCATCCTGTTGAGCGAATCCGCCGAGCTAAAATACATTAATCAAATACCGCACATGGACCACTGCGTGTGGCTACCAGTCTGTTTAAGTGCTTACCTCGACGAAACCGGCGATCTTGGAATACTGAATCAGCCGCTCAGCTTTGCTGACTCTGACGACTCACTGACTGTGCAACAACATATCGACTTAGCGCTGTTGTGGTTGTTCGAGCAACGCGACCATCGAGACCTCAACTATATCGCCCAAGGCGATTGGTGCGATCCGATGAATATGGTTGGCTATAAGGGCAAAGGCGTCTCCGCCTGGCTAACACTGGCAACCGCCTATGCCTCGCAATTGTGGGCCAACATTTGTCAAGACGCCGGACGCGAAACAGAGGCTAAGCAATTCAACTCAAACGCCGATGCACTTAATGCCGCCGTCAATACGCACTTGTGGACTGGCGATTGGTATGCACGCGGCATTACCGATGACGACGTAGTATTCGGCGTGCCAACGGACACAGAAGGACGCATATTCTTAAATCCGCAAGCGTGGGCAATTTTAAGTGGCGCGGCGAGTGAAGCGAAACAAGCGAGCATGATTGACGCCATTGAGCGCGACCTCGAAACACCGTATGGCGTGCAGATGCTTGCCCCCGCCTACACGAAAATGCGCGAAGACGTAGGCCGAGTCACACAGAAGCATCCAGGTTCTGCCGAGAACGGCTCGGTATACAACCATGCGGCAGGGTTTTATGTTTACGCCTTGTATCAAGCCAAACAGCCCAACCGAGCCTTTCGCCTTTTACGACAAATGATCCCCGGGCCAGACGACTCTGACTTGCAACAACGCGGGCAGCTACCGGTTTTTATCCCCAATTATTATCGCGGCGCATACCGTGAATACCCTCGCACCGCGGGTCGTTCAAGCCAACTGTTTAATACCGGCACAGTCCACTGGTTCCTGCGCTGCTTGATAGACGGACTCTTTGGCGTACGCGGCACCAAAGAGGGTTTAAAAATAGACCCGCAGTTGCCGCAAGATTGGCCGCAGGCATCACTAGACCGACACTTTCGAGGTGCTGATTTCCACATTGAAATCGTACGCAAGCCGGCACTCAAACAAACATCTATCATAGTTAACGGGGAGCGACTTGCCGACACAATCATTCGTTCGATCGATACCGGCAAACGTTATTCTGTAACGGTGGAGGTTCCGTGACGGCCCAAAGCACGCCCAGATTAATCGTGGTTATGGGCGTAAGTGGTTGCGGAAAATCCACCGTGGCCGAGTCAATCGCAGCACATTATGGCTATCATTTCATTGAGGCCGACGACTACCATTCAGCAGCCAACAAAGCACATATGGCGGCTGGAAAACCACTCACCGACGCCATGCGCGAACCGTGGATTGCCAAACTGAAACGCGCGGTAATCGAAGCTGCAAATGCAAACACGGCAGACTCACACACTAGCTGTGTATTGTCATTTTCAGGGTTACGTAAAGCACATCGACAACAGATACGCGATACACCGTTGAACACTTTATTTATTCATCTTAACGGCGACCCGCAGACAATTTTGGAGCGAATGTCAAAGCGAACCGACCACTTTATGCCGAGCGCTTTGCTCGATAGCCAGTTCGCCGCTCTGGAAGATCCATCGACAGACATGGCAACGGTAACCATCGACATTAGCCCGCCGCTGACGGAGGTTGTCAGCAATGCCATTGCCGCGATAGACCTGTTCTATCACAACACAGCTCACTAACAATCAACTAACCAGAACCAATACTGATCTCGGAGATTCAAATGACGAAATTATCCTTTGCATTGTGCCTAACTGTTGGCCTAGCGACTTGGGCCAGCCAGAGTCTGGCGTATGACGCACCAAAGGCATCAACCCCGCCCGTAATAGATGGTGATGCAAGCGATGCAGCTTGGTCTAACGCACCATGGCAAGCCATTGATCAATTAACGCTTGGCGAGCAACCGGCGGCGGAAGATTTTTCTGGCCGCTTCAAGATTGTTTGGACGCCGAGCAAGCTCTATCTGCTAGGTGAAATAGTTGACGACATCCTTATCGACACTCACGCTGACCCGCTCGAAGCCTATTGGGAGGACGATACCTTTGAAATCTTTTTAGATGAAGATCACTCTGGCGGCGACCATCTAGATAACTACAATGCGTTTGCCTACCACATTGCACTCGACAATCAAGCGATTGACCGCAACACATCTGGCAAACCGAGATATCTAAACGATCACGTAACAAGTGTTTGGAAGCGCCAAGCTGGCGACGACAATAAAATTATTTGGGAAGCATCATTCGATATCTATCCAGATACCTTTTCAGACACCAACAACAAAGCAACACCGGTGACCTTAGAGTCCGGTAAAAAAATGGGCTTTATGGTGGCGTATTGCGACAGCGACAGCTCACAAGGCCGCGAGCACTTTATCGGCTCGTACGATATTCCCGCGCTCGACGGTGATAAGAATCGTGGTTATATTGATGCCAGTGTTTTCGAAACATTGGTACTTGTTGACTAGCCAGCAGCATACGGTCATTAGACCTAAAAAATAAAAAGGGCTAGCAAACTAAATGCTAGCCCTTTTTTGTTTAGGTATAAATAATCAGCAATAGGCTGGAGCAAGCGGTTAACTTTGTTTCCGTCAAGCAAGCGCCTAAAACCAGCCTATATCGCCTCTAAGCCTTATTGTGGTGTATAGCTAATTCGTAGATAGCCAACTCGACCCGGAATGTCATGCGACACTAAACTCAAGCCCACCAAGCTGGTATCGAGTACTGGCGGGTCTTCATCGAACGCGTTGTTCAAGCCGACCGTTAACTTAACCGAATCATTGGCAATTGGCGGAATAAAACTGAATTGCACATCGGTAAACAATGCTGAATCCAAGGTTTCACCGGACGCTGTTTCCATGCTGTCGGTATAGCGAAACGATACTGAGCCATTCCAGTTCGCATTACTATTCCAACCCAAGGTAGTGGTCGCTCGTAACTCAGGGAAGGCTCGCTCGAAGGTCTCATCGGTATGCGTACCAGTTCGATCATTGATAGTTTCTGAACCGTCTGGGTTAGCCGTACGCTCGATGTATTTATCCAGAAAAGTGGCATTCATCTTGGCGGTAAATTGACCGGCGGCATTTGCATTGCTATGAAAATTAAACATCACATCTGCACCTGACGCTTCGATACCACCAATATT
This sequence comes from Arenicella xantha, assembly GCF_003315245.1. Taxonomy (NCBI): domain Bacteria; kingdom Pseudomonadati; phylum Pseudomonadota; class Gammaproteobacteria; order Arenicellales; family Arenicellaceae; genus Arenicella; species Arenicella xantha. Next base: position 663,616 of record NZ_QNRT01000001.1, read on the forward strand.
CTGCAATTGATTATTAACCAGATTGACGCGACCGCTACCACCGCGCTCAATACCACTACAAAAGAACGGATCTCCGGTATTAACGCACGCATTGATCAAATCACCCGGATCAATGCCTTGAATTGCATCATCGATCTCTAAGTCGTAAAAATCCAGCGAGGCAGTAAAGCGTTCAGCCCAATCTACGTTTGGATTAAATACGATACCAGCGGTCAAGCTTTCGGAAGTTTCAGCCTTCAGATTGGCATTACCAGCCGACACCGCAGACAATTGCGGATTAGTTTGCGCCGTGCCCGCGGGTACGCCTAGGGCTGCACAATTACTGATAATAGTTTGCGATTGTGCGGCGTCGCGGCCACCATTATTGGAACCCAGCTGACCAAGATAGTCGGCACAAGGATCTAGAAAGGTAAAATCGGCACGCGCGGCACCACCAAACAACTCGCCAATACCAGGCGCGCGCAAACCAGTTGAAAGCGAACTGCGCAATGACAGCGCATCATTGACCTGCCATAACAAACCGGCCTTATATGTTCCTTCCGAACCCGAGGTGCTGTAATCCGACGAACGCACTGCCACATTGAGTTCTAAGTATTTAGCAAATGATGCGTCTGCAATCAGAGGGACATTCAACTCACCGTAGACCTCAGTAACATCAAACGCTCCCGAAGTGGCGCCCGACGGAATACCGGCCGTTTCACCTCGAGCGGCGATAGGATCAGGGCGAAACGCGCCTTGATGGTCACGGTATTCAAAACCTGCCGCAAACGCTAGCTCACCGGCCGGCAGTGATGCGATATCACCAGATATATTAAACGCGAAATCCTCCAATGTTTGCTCACTAAAATCCCGCTGGGTATAGGTTACAAAGTCGAGCATTTCTTGAGTAATGGAACCGTTGCCATCAGGGCCTTGACCACCGAAGAAATTAAATGGCACACAATTCGGCGTCGCCGCACAGACCGATGGATCACCCATTGCTACCTGTAAACGTGCCGCATTATGCGAGTTTTCCTTCTCTTGAAAACCTTGATTGTCTCCATAGCTCAGCGTGGCATCCCAATAAAATGATCGATCACCAACACCGAACTTTCCTTCTAGACCTGTACTCACAAAAAACGTATCAACGTCTTGATAAAAAAGCCTAGGTCCCGATTCCAATGGACGTCGCCCAAAGAAATCCAAATTGCCATTCGCGACTGATAAGTCAGCGCCAAACGGGTTATATGGATTGTCCGCCGAGATAAAAAAGTTATTTAGAATCGCATTGCCGCAGTCATTGCCTAAACACAAGGGCTCTGGCGCGCCGCGGGTATCTGACGTGCGGTTGGTGTAAGAAGCTCTGGCGAATAAGTTAATGTCTTCTGAAAGCGCATAATCAACATGGGTAAACAAGTTCACTCGTTCACTAGGCGTGCGTAAATAATTGAACCCAGGGCCGTTATAATTAAATCGATCCGCTGAGGTAAATGAACTGAAGTCACCGGCCGTCGGATTATTCGGATCAAATGCCGGAACATTCGCCCCGCCATCGTTCAATGCGCCTTGATTCAGCGTTAATGATGACCCACCTAAATTAGGCCCGAGGATAAATCGCCCCTGCGGGGTAAACGACGAACAGCGAGTGCCCGACACGTCACAACTCGTAGTGTCTGGAACTGGGAACGCCGACCGCGCTCGGTCCGATGTCAACACTTCACCTTCTTCTGTGTAGCTAGCGCTAAACACAAAGTGCGCATCGTCATTCCCACCGCCCCATAAAGCTGAGAAATCGGTGTCTTGACCGTCGCCATCACCGAGATATTGACCTATGTGGTAATCGAATTTGAGCCCATCAAAGTTTTTGTTGGTGATCACATTAACCACGCCACCAATCGCATCCGACCCATAAATAGCTGAAGCGCCATCTTGCAGAATTTCGATGCGTTGAATCATGTTGGCAGGAATCGTATTCATGTCCACCACGCTTGGAACACCCGATGCCGAAGCACCGGCAATCCAACGACGGCCATCTACCAGAATAAGGGTTCGCTTTGCGCCAATGTTACGTAACGACAGTTGCACAGCGCCTGCGCCTATTCCCGAGCCATCTTGTGGAAAACCTGAGTTACCAGGTACATTAAATCGAGTATTCACAGCCGACCCGGTAATCGGCAATTGTTGCAGTGCCGCGCCTAGATTAGTCACGCCGGTTTGATCAATGTCATCAATACCAATGTTCATAATCGGCGCAATTTCATTTAACGGGTCACGCCGGATACGCGAACCTGTAACGACAATTTCCTCTAGGGAAGGCTCCGCCGATGTGGATTGCGCTTGCACCGTAGCTGGCGGTGCGACCGCACAAACGGTCAGAAATGTGCCGACAAGTAAGCGGCTTTTTGCGGTAGGATATTTCTTCATAACTCTCACTTTTGTCTAATATGTAGGGTAACTAGAGTATAGAGAGGGACATGTTAACGGACAAGTGGCAATTTAATCGCCCCATAAGCAACACTTGTCAGCAAAAAAAACGGAGGACCAGGCCGCGTCAATCAAACAGGAAACGCCCCATAGACAGCTATTGCACTCGTGCTAGGGGTAACATTTCACAAATGCTGGTCTATTAATATTGGATTTCCATCTGGGTCAATCAACATAAAACTACCGGCGCCTTTGCTCGATGGGTCGACCTCGCTGCTAAGCTCAATTCCTTGTTGCTTCAATGCTGCCTGAATATCACGCACATCGGTAAACTCATCAAGAGGCTCACAGTCCGAGTTCCAACCGGGATTAAAAGTCAGCATGTTTTTGTCGAACATTCCTTGAAACAGACCGATCGTGTGTGTGTCGTTGCGCATAATGAGCCAGTGTTGCGCAATATCGCCACCGACTTCAATAAAACCAAGCGCACGATAAAAATTCCTCGATTTATCGATGTCTTTAACCGCCAAACTTACTGAAAACGCACCTAGCTTCATTTTCGACTCCTGTGGTATCACCAGAACTAAGGTACCGCCTCCTTCAACAACGATCAAGATCGTCAGGGCTAAATTGTGAAGCGCTGCAGACCATTCCAATACTGGCGTAGCGCTCAGCACTTACTGTGAACGGCCCAACCCGCCTAGTTATAGACGGGCCGAGTAAAGTTAACCGCGCACTCTAAAATAAAGCAGAGCCTGGTGAACGAGGGAATGGAATAACATCACGAATGTTTTCCATGCCTGTCACGTAATTGATCAAGCGTTCAAACCCAAGACCGAACCCAGCATGCGGCACGGTGCCGTAACGTCGTAGGTCGCGATACCACCAAAGGTGATCAGCCGTTTCTTGATCCGGGAATCTTGCGTCGAGCCGATCTAAACGCTCCTCACGTTGACTGCCGCCAATAATTTCACCAATACCGGGAACCAATACGTCCATCGCAGCCACGGTTTTTTCATCATCATTCATACGCATGTAAAATGCTTTGATGTCTTTGGGGTAGTTCTTTAATACCACTGGGCCTTTGACGTGTTGCTCAGACAAGAACCGTTCGTGCTCAGACGCCAAATCCATACCCCACTCAACTGGGAACTCGAAGGTTTGGCCACTTTTCTGCAAAATATCAATCGCATCAGTGTAATCCATATGCACAAAAGCGGAATCCACCACATTGGTCAGGCGGTTGATTACCTCTTTGTCGACACGCTGCTGGAAAAACGCCATATCATCGGCGCGTTCTTCTAATACGGTGCGAATACAATGTTTTAAGAAGTCTTCCGCAAGGGCCGCGTCATCTTCCAAATTAGCAAAGGCGATCTCCGGCTCAACCATCCAAAACTCAGCCAAATGCCGACTGGTATTAGAATTTTCAGCACGAAACGTCGGGCCAAAGGTATACACCTTAGACATTGCCAAACAGTAGGCTTCGACATTTAATTGACCAGATACCGTTAAAAAGCTTTCGCCTCCGAAAAAGTCCTTAGCGTAATCCACCTTACCTTGATCATTACGTGGCAAATTGGCCATATCCAGAGTCGACACACGAAAAAGCTCACCGGCGCCTTCGGCGTCGCTACTGGTAATAATCGGTGTATTTACCCAGTGGTAGCCATTTTTATAAAAGTAGTTGTGAATCGTATTAGCCAGCGTGTTACGCACGCGAGTGACTGCGCCAATCGCATTGGTGCGCGGCCGCAAATGCGCCTGAGTTCGTAAAAACTCGAAAGTGTGTCGTTTTTTAGCAATAGGGTAAGTCTCAGGTTCATCGACCATGCCAACAACTTCAAGTGCGGTGGCTTGGACCTCGACTGATTGCCCCTGCCCCTCTGATGCAACCAACGTTCCGGTCGCAATAATTGAGCAACCCGCCCCCAAATGCATCACTTCTGATTCATAGTTTTCAAGGGCTTCCGGGACCACTATTTGAATCGGATCAAAACATGAGCCGTCATGCAAAGCCACAAACGAAATACCTGCTTTAGACGTTCGCCGAGTTCTTACCCAACCTTTGATGACAACTTCTTCGCCAAGTGCCACAGCACCTTTGACTATTTCAGCGATTGAAAATTTATTCATTCTAAAATCTCTTTTGGTTTTTTGGAGCAAATTCGAGTCGCGCTCCCATCAAATTACGGGAATAACGCGAAATTAGACGGAATTATAACGATTTAAACAAGTTTGACTGATATTTCTGATTTCATTTTTGTGTAAAACTGCTAGCCTCTCGTTCTCGCAACATTACACTCCAGCGGGAGTAGATAGCATGGCAACTGGCAAAAAATACGACATTCAAATCAAGCAATCAAATGATACTTGGATCGCTCAGATAACCCGTCAAGTCACGTCCAGAAAGACCACGGTAAGCAAGCAGCAAGATGGTTTCGACAGCGAGCAAGCTGCACGCACATGGGCCGAGCAAGCACTGACTGATTTCGTTGCGACCTTAAAAACTCGCAATAAGCGCCACGGCGTACAACGCAAAGAAGATGACGAAATCAAACGTCAACGAGCTAACCGAAGAGCGGACAAAACTGCTGCAGCGAAAAACCAGGCCAAAGAGTTGGCTGAAAACCGAAAGCTGAATGCGAAGCTCGGCGACGACGATTAATACGTCGAATCACATCGACTACTCGCATGACTAAGACTCACGCTCGAACAAAATCTCAAAGCACAACAAAAGCACCGCGCAACCCAGTTGCGCGCGCGCCGATCATGCGTAAAGGCGGCGCACATCAGAACGCCAAATCACCAGCTCGAGCCAGCGAAGAACGGATTACGCGAACAGCCTCAAGTAATTGGCGCGATGATGTCTCGTTTGAAAAGACACTTAAAGATCGTGACTAAAAAAAAGCTTTAGCTAGCAAAAAGCGATCCACAAGCGGTCGGCCCGACCGTAACCCAAACAACGGATTTCTACGCTAGCAACGCCAATAACACACCCGTCGATCACGTTCTGACGCCAGTCCAGTGAAAACACCAAGCACGCGCGGTTCCTTGATAATCCAAGATTTGACTCTATATTATTATCACTATGGACATGTTTTGTCGGATTAGCTAGGAGAAACGATGAGTACAATTATTGATCATGATGCAGCTTACGATAGCGAACCTAAGACTCACGCACTAATCGCTTACATACTCATGACGATTGGCCTGTTTACCGCTGTACCAATGATTTTCGGTGCAATTTGGGCGATGGTAAAACGCGGAGATTCGGCTGGTACGATGTATCACAGTCATTACACGAATACGATCCGGACCTTTTGGTGGTCTCTGCTGTGGACCATAATCGGCGGTATACTTACGTTTATCTTTATCGGCTTTGCGATTCTGGGAATCGTTTGGTTATGGGCGCTGTATCGCATGGTCAACGGCTTGATAAAAATCATGGCTGATAAGCCCTATCCTATTTAAGTCTGCTCGCGCTCTGCACACTACTGACAGCATGGTGCCAATATTAAGTTCTCGATTTGGCCTTTCTCACTCCTTGAACACGCACTCTGATTAAATGTCAGTATTAGAATGCAGACCAAGCGCTGAAGCCCATGCAAACACTACATCCATACATTCCTACTTTCGAGCACTTACCCAAGTCGTTACCCATATTCCCTTTAGCCGGTGCGGTATTCCTGCCACAGAGTAATCTGCCATTGAATATCTTCGAACCGCGATACCTTAAGATGGTGCAAGACTCGATGCGAGGAAACCAACTGATCGGCATGATTCAACCGGCAGATCAAACGGATCATCCCAACTTGTATGAGGTCGGATGTGCTGGCCGTATAACTCAATACATCGAGAATCCTAACGGGCAAATTCAAATTGGCTTAACCGGTGTGTGCCGCTTTACGATACGTCAGGAGTTAAGTTCATTGCGCGGCTATCGAATCGTTGCACCGGACTGGTCGAGTTTCGAACAGGACTATGACGTTGTTGACGTAGAACCGGCCAATCATCAAGACGACACTCCGAGCGCATCGTTTAGAGCAGCACTCCATCACTACTTTGCAGAAAACAGTATCGAGGCTGATTGGGACGTACTCAGCAGCTTGAGCACACACAGTCTGTTAAGCAATATGTTTAGCCACTTGCCGCTATCAATTGAGGATAAACAGCTACTGCTCGAAACATCCACCGCGACCGAACGCTTAATCGCTTTCACCGCCATTCTAAGCGATGAGTCGCAACCCAAAGGCAACCCCCAGTAAGCACAATCCGCTGGTCAATTAATATCCAGTGCTCTAGGATGTCGTCATCCAATCCACACAGAAGGGCATACCATGCAAAAAACCAGAAGAACTATATGGGTCGCAGTCTCAATGTTGGCCGCTTTTATCAGCCTCACGGCCAACGCTGAAAAAAGTGCGAACTCGCAATTTGAAGCGCTACTCGACGCACACTGGAACGAACAGTTAGCGCAAAACCCAACCTTTGCCACCAGTCTTGGGGTACGCGATTATGACCAGCAACTGTCCGATCCATCACTAGACAGTTACCAACAAGGCATTGCCAGCGCGCAACAGTTTTATCAACAGCTCAAAGCAATCGACCCTGCGCAACTGAGTGAGGCTCATCAGGTTAATCACGCCCTGTTAAAACTCGACCTCGAAGACACAATTGCTGGTGCCGAACACGGCGGCAAATACATGTTGATTACCAATCGTGGCGGCCCGCACATGAACTTAACGCAGTTGCCAAGTCGCCTGCCATTTTTCAAGCAAGCGGACTACGAGAGCTATTTGGCAAGACTAAATGCCGTTCCAGAATACATGGATAAAGCCACCGCTCGCATCCGTACCGGATTACAAGCTGGCTGGGTTCAACCTTGCATCACGATGCAGGGGTATGAAGACTCGATCAGCGCTCACCTGCCAGAGTCGGTCAATGACAGCGTATTCTTAGCACCGTTCAAGCAAAAACCAAACGTAATTGACCAAGCCACTTTCGATGCATTTAAAGCGACTGCTCAAGCCACAGTCAGCAGCAAGGTGCTTCCAGCATTTCGTAAGTTTGAATCATTCTATCTAAAAGAATACGCGCCTAAATGTCGTTCACAAGTGGGTACTGACAGCATGCCTGGCGGCAAAGCTTATTACGATTACCGAGTGAAACGTTACACCACTACCGAACAAACTGCCAACGACATTCATAAGATTGGTTTGTCTGAAGTTACACGAATCAAAGCGGAAATGATGGACGTGATCAAACAAGCGGAGTTTGATGGTAGCTTTGAAGAATGGCTCGTGTACTTGCGTGACAACCCTGATTTTTACCCAAAAACGGCTGAGGAACGAATGCAAGTGGCCGCGACTATTTCTAAGCGCATGGATGGCCTGCTGCCTAAGCTATTTGGCAAATTGCCACGCATGCCATACGGACTCAAAGAGATCCCCTTAGACATCGCTGAAAAAACCACCACGGCGTACTACAACCGACCCGCTGGCGATGGCACTCGAGCCGGCTTTTACTTCGTAAACACCACGCTACTCAACACTCGCCCATTGTACCAACTCGAAGCACTGTCACTGCACGAAGCGGTGCCAGGCCATCACCTACAAATAGCCCTAGCGCAAGAACTTGATTTACCTAACTTTCGTCGCTATGGCGGGCAAACGGTATTTGTCGAAGGATGGGGCCTATATGCCGAGCGTTTAGGACTTGAAGTTGGTTTTTACCAAACGCCGTACACCAATTTTGGACGTCTGTCATATGAGATGTGGCGCGCTTGTCGTCTAGTCGTTGACACGGGTATTCACAGCAAAGGCTGGAGTCGCCAACAGGCGATTGACTATATGGCGGAGAATTCAGGCCTGTCGATGAATAATATTACGTCTGAAGTAGATCGCTATATTTCATGGCCCGGTCAGGCCTTAGCTTACAAAACCGGCGAGCTAAAAATACGCGAACTCCGCGCTCGAGCGGAGTCCGCTTTGGGTAACCAGTTCGATATTCGTGCCTTTCACGATAAAGTTCTCGAAAATGGCGCGATCCCGCTTTCCTTACTAGAGCGCATTATCGACGCTTGGATCAAGGAGCAAGTGAGCCGTCTTAGCTAAACACTCTTAGCAAGCACTAACCAGATCTACTGGGTGATTTCAGCGTCAATAGCGCGCTGAACCGCCCAGTAGAATTGGTTACGTTGGTTCTTATAATCATCACCAGATGCTACTTTCCAATTACTGTGGCTCGCGATCACTAAGTCACGCTTAGGATCAATAAAAATGCCTTGGCCAAAAATGCCTTGTGCCGCATAGCTGCCATCATCGTAAGTCCACCACTGATAACCATAACCGAATCCTGGCTGGCCAATATCGGCTTGCTTATGACCCGCTTGTTGGAACCAGCCATCAGATACCACAGACTCTCCGTCGACCTTGCCATCGCCCAAGGCAAACAGTCCAACCCGAGCATAATCGCGCAGCGTAGCTGACAAGCAACATCCGGCGATTTCGCTGCCACCCGCGTTGAGAACCCAATACGCGTCGCTAGACATACCGTAGGGCTTCCATACTTTCTCACTCAAATAGTCAGACAAGGTTTTACCAGTGGCCTTAGAAACCAACACGCCAATCAGATTAGTTTCCCCAGTATTGTATTGCCAGCGAGTGCCGGGCTCGGCGTCGCGAACCAATTCCTTCATGTATAGCACAGTCGGATCCACACCATCGACCGACGGCTGGTCGCCAAACTTCACGACATCAGATTCGGGGTCTGCATAGTTCTCAGTCCACGCCACGCCGGATCGCATGGTCAATAATTGCTCGACACTGACACCATCATAGCCGCTGCCAATTAGCTCGGGGATATAGCGCGTCACAGGGTCGTCGATACTGGCAATATCCCCGTCTTTAAGCGCAGCACCAACAAGCGACGAAGTCAGCGATTTCGCCACCGAAAAAGAGGTCCAACGTTGTTCCGCTGAATGCCCATCACGATACTCTTCAAATCGAATCTTACCGCCTTGTAAAATAATAACGCCAACTGAATTTTGTTCTTGCATATAGCGGTCGGTATCGAATGCTTGATCACCCACTTTCCACTGCACCGCTAACGGCGTACCTAACGCTAAAGTACTCGGCGTTGGGCCCGCGCTAATAACACGGGTAGGCGCTATTTTATCCATCATTGCAAATGCCGCTAAGCGTTGATCTTGGCTCCAAAATAATATGCTTTTGTCTGTTGGGAATGACACTTCCTGACTCGGCTCGGCATTAATCGCATCCGCTTCCGCATGACTAAGCCCCCAGACCCCAACGCTAAGCAAACCAGCCAATAGCGCTTTGCTTGTTAACATTTTCATACTTCCACTCCTATCATTGTTTTTGTTTTTGTTTTTGTTTTTGTTTTTGACACTTTACCGCAGCGATTAAACACGCACAAAACAAATACCCGAAATATCGATTAATGGTAAGGTTTTAGCGTTCGCGCCTTTCTATATTAACAAATGCAAGTTTGGTACAAGCACCGCTTGTGATGTCAATATCATCAAACATTAGCGATACTATTGTCGAACACGCCATGTTGGCCAGAAATGCTGCGTCTACGATGCTAATTTCGCGAGTGACTTTTGTTACGTCGGTGGCTTAATCAACCTAATTATTTTTTAATCGAGAGAAACCAGTAATGAGCGATACAACAACCTATACCCCACCGAAAGTCTGGACATGGGATTCAGAAAGCGGCGGACGGTTCGCTAACATAAACCGCCCGATAGCCGGTTCGACCCACGACCTCACGTTACCGGTAGGCGAAAACCCACTACAACTCTACTCGCTGGCCACACCGAACGGCGTCAAAGTAACCGTCATGCTAGAGGAGCTACTGGCGCTAGGTCATGCCGGCGCTGAGTACGATGCGTATCCAGTTCGCATTACTGAAGGGGATCAGTTCGGCAGCGACTTCGTTGCAATTAACCCAAACTCGAAAATTCCCGCACTACTTGATCGCAGTGCAGAGCAGGCAATACGTGTTTTTGAATCAGGCTCTATTCTGATGTATCTCGCCGAGAAATTTGATGCCTTACTCCCTAGCGACACGCAAAAGCGAACCGAAGTACTGTCTTGGTTATTCTGGCAAATGGGTAGCGCACCGTATCTTGGTGGCGGGTTTGGTCATTTTTACGCCTATGCCCCAGAGAAAATTGAATATTGCATCAATCGATTCTCAATGGAGGTGAAACGGCAATTAGATGTGCTAGACCGACACTTGGCGGACAATGAATACATGGGCGGTGATGACTACTCTATCGCCGACATAGCGATCTGGCCTTGGTACGGCGCGCTCGCCGCTAACAAAGTGTACGAAGCCGCGGAGTTTCTACAGACCCAAAGCTACGAGAACGTAATGCGCTGGACCGAACAAGTTGGCAGTCGCGATGCAGTAAAACGCGGACAAATGGTCAATCGAACATGGGGGCCGCTTGAGGGTCAATTGCATGAACGCCATGCCGCCAGCGATTTTGAAAATAGAACTCAAGACAAACTCGAAGATACCGCTTAATCCAAGCAGGTCTAGTTAGATTAGACCTTGACCAACCGCATGACAGATTACGGAATAATCGTCATGCGGTGTGCCGTTGCGCCGTGTGGGAACGTTACTACTGAATCGCCATACTCTGCCGGCGAGTCATTATCTTTGAGCATTGAACTTACTAGCTCGGCATTAAGCCGTTGCGCAAGATTCATCAATTTGGCTACCAGCTGATCTGATGGCTGGCAGGCGTGAGCCCTGCCGTCGACCCAAACAATTTCCTCAAGCGCATCAGTTGCCTGAAATAGTGCCGAAACAGTATCTCCCTCATCCACGATAAAACTAAATGATTGATCGGACTCAATAACTGCAAGCCAATCGCCAAGTGGGATTCCATGCTCCGTGCCGACCCTTGGCAAACCTTCGAGGCTCGACTTAGTAGGGCGCCGCGTAATCGACAATTGGTAACTCATATCAGATCCTTGCTCACTTCACTTGCAGGCTTAAAAGACTACGTTGACCCCTACCACCTTTTCACTGTAGTGCATTTTTAAAGCGTATAACATTGCCATTTGATACTCGGTCGATTAATCCCGATAAACGGGAAAACTTACCAAAAGGAGGAAAACCTAGAAAAACATAATTATTTATCGTCAAAGGTGGGAGAACCCGCTCAAGCCATGCACTAAACCGTAGAAGACTAACAAAACAAGCAATAAATACACCGACGTGTTGTTTGCATGTTTACTAATTGGCGAAGGCACACCTAACCGCAAGCCAACGCATACGGAGAACGTGCTCAAGGATGAGTGTCTCTGCGGCACTTAATTCAATGCCCGATACAGACCGAATCACTCATCGATCAGCAACAACAACCAAGCTAACGAAACCTGCTTAGGTATCGGAGTAATTCTAGGTGGCGTTGCGCCAATCTCCACTGCACCAATATCAGGCTGTGCGTCACGTCGAGCGCCCAATAAGTCGAACTCAGGCGCATCCAACACGAGGCCTTGATCACGAACAATACTGCCACTCGCAGGCCGACCATAGCGGTTAGCCAATTGTTCGAATACCGAACGAATTGAATCGTAGCCGCCGGCGAACTGGGCGCCAGCGTAGACCGGTAAAATAATACCTGTTTGCGCAGGCAGCAATGGATTACCGACACGCGGAGAAGCATCATCAGCAAACCGAACACCTTGCGATGCATCCGCTGGAATGGCATTTCCACCATTATAATAAACATTATTAGCCAAATTCACGCTAGCGTTGTCGCCTTGCGGCGCATCGAACACATCAGCGTCGTTGAAAGCTTCTTGACCAAGACTGCCGGTGGGATCAGACCAGATATTATTACTGAGCTCGATATTTTGATTCGCTTGATTACTCCCAGTGACCAGCAGTCGCGCAGCAAAACTCCGTGAAGGCAGATCGCCAACCACGGTATTAAATCGAAACCGCACATTCCTTGAGCCCTGCACGGTAAACGCGCTACGCATTAGCTGATCAGAGTTTCCCAGCATCAGGTTATTTTCAATATCCACACCGTCCGCCTCAAAATTGGCCGTGCCGTCTTCGCCGACTCGTACAAAACTCTGTGCATCATTACCCAACCAATTGAAGAAGATATTCCGCTGCACTTTAATGTTTTTTGCCCCCAACACACCGTCGCTCGCAGCATTGCTGTCCTTGATAACAATGTAAGAACTGGTATCCGACTGCGAGCGTGAATTAAAAAACACATTGTTTTGCACCGTGACGTCTTCAACACTATTGATGTCAATGTGTTCGTCGGAACCTTGTTGGTTATAAAATAAGTTGCCGTCTACCATCACCTGACGAGCGCCATTATTGATTTTGAGCAGATCATTATTGGTGCTATCGTGAATAATATTATTACGCAACACAACTCGAGAAACGCTGCTGTTCTGAATTTGAATCACCAGCGCGCCAGTGTTGTTTGGGCTATGCGCAATATCAAATCCCTCCAGAGTAATACCCGCGCAAGTAAAGCAAATGACCACCGCACCATCATCATGCCGCAGTTTTGCTTGGTAGGCGCTACTCGATCGAATCACCACTCCATTGGCGAATTTTTGATCGAGGCTGACACGCCCCTCATAGGTACCCGGAGCGACCATGATGGTTGCGCCGTCACTGACTTGACCAAGCGCATACCTAATACTTGCCCACGGTTGCTGTAAACTTCCGTTGGATGCTTGATCAACACCATTGGTAGCCACATACACTGTTTGAGCAGATGCCGCAGTGATCACTGATATGCCGAACACAAGCTTGATCAACGCGCTCTTAACCAACACGCCAATAGTCATTAATATCTGGTTTCGGGGCAATAGATTCGTTTGCATAAATAAATAGTATCCGTTTAACAAACCCTCACTCAGCATGCGCTAAGCCCCTCCCATAACCACCTTCACCATAACAGAATAATCAACGACGACCCAAACTATGAATATCATTGGACGGAGCTCTCACTAGATATAAATCGATTCGATCTAGGTTTCTCGGCAAACCTCAGGTGTTATCTGCGAGCAATAGTCAGCAACTCAACTGCCGGTGTATCATTGAGCCACTAGCAACCAAAGCAATAGATCATGAGTTCACCTAAACAGTGGGATGTCATCATAATTGGGGGCGGCCATAACGGCTTAACCTGCGCTTATTATCTGGCCAAGCAAGGGCTCAAAACCTGTGTATTAGAACGCAGCAACATGGTCGGTGGCGCAGCCATTACCGAAGAATTTCATCCGGGCTTTCGCAACTCGGTGGCGTCTTACACCGTATCGCTGCTCCAACCTAAAGTGATTCAAGACATGGAATTAGAGCGCCATGGACTCGAGGTAATATTGCGAAAAATAGACAATTTTTTACCCACCGAAAACGACCACTTACTCGCTGGCCGCAATGGCATCACCGAGCGAGAGATCGAGCGTTTGAGCCCACATGACGCACGGCAATACCCAAAGTACCAGCACGCCTTAACTGAGATCGTCGACTGCATTCGACAGTTTCTACTGGTCGCGCCGCCAAACGCTGATGGCGGCTTAGCAGACCTACTCGCATTATTGAAACTAGGTCACATCAGCGGCAAGTTATCGCTCGAGACCCAACGCAACTTACTCGATTTTTTCACCAAGTCCGCGGGCGACATTCTTGACTTTTACTTTGAAAATGAAACGGTTAAAGCCTTATTCGGGTTTGATGCGGTAGTCGGTCATTTCGCCTCGCCGTATGAACCGGGGTCGGCTTATGTATTGCTACACCACGTATTCGGTGAAGCGGCTGGCGTGCGCGAAGCTTGGGGACATGCAATCGGCGGCATGGGCGCAATCACTCAAGCGATGCAGCGAGCCTGTGAAGAGCAAGGAGTACATATTGAGACGGCGAGCCCAGTCCATGAGGTAACCGTAGTTGAAGGCGCAGCCGTTGGGGTTCGCACCGATAACGCCATACATCTAGCGCCTCGAATTGCCTCGTCGGTACATCCTAAACTGCTGTTCCAGCAGTTACTCGATTCATCGACTCTGGATGCAGACTTTCAGCAACGCGTTGCCAGCTATCAGTCGCACTCAGGAACTTTTCGGATGAATGTAGCGCTGCGTGAATTACCCACTTTTACACAAGCGCCCAATAATCCGGACTATTTAACCTCCGGCATAATCATGGCGCCGAGCCTAGCTTATATGGACCAAGCTTGGAGTACCGCGCGACGCGATGGCTGGTCACAACAGCCGATCATTGAGATGCTAATTCCATCAACCTTGGATAACAGTCTTGCACCGGTCGATCAACATGTCGCCAGTCTATTCTGCCAGCAGTTTTCTTATACGCTGCCAGATGGACGTAGCTGGGACCTCGAGCGTGATGTTGCCGCCGATCATATTATCAACTGCGTTGAGCAATTCGCTCCGGGATTCAAGGCCTCGGTGCTAGGTCGCCAAGTGCTGTCGCCGCTCGACCTTGAACGTAAATTCGGCTTGATCGGTGGCGATATATTTCATGGCAAAATGACGCTAGATCAATTGTTCTCAGCACGGCCAGTACTTGGCCACGGTGCATACCGGTCACCGATTAAGGGATTGTATATGTGTGGCAGTGGTACGCATCCAGGCGGCGGCGTCACCGGGGCACCTGGGCACAATGCGGCGCAACAGATCCTGCGCGATCGTCGATGGTGGTCGCGCTCGTGGTAGTCATTCAATTGCTTCCACGCGAATGAAGGTGCTAAGCTCAGAGCATGAAAAGGTTATTCGAATATTTTCGCCTGGCGCTGTTTGTCGGTGGTGTGTTGATCGGCGTTCAAGTACCGAGCTTTGTCGACCAATATGGCCAACGCTTAGCGGCTCATACTTTAGAGTCTGACCGAGGTCTTAAAGATTTCCAGCGAGATGCTGATACTTACTTCGATGGTGATTTACAACGGTTAATTACGCACTATCAAGCCAACCCTGACCAGATCATTAATAACGGCGGACGCAACATCGCAACGCTGTACGCCCGTAATAAGCAGTTACAACAAGCCCTCACGGCTTTTTCAGCATCGCGCTTGTCGCCGTACGTGCAAACCTTTTTGAATCCAGTATCAGAGATTCGCAGTCAAGCCATCGCCAGCTATGATTTCACTATCGCGTTAAATCAAGATGCGATTATTGCAGGCCTGCTCACGGGCTTGTTGATCGGCTTATGCTTAGAATTATTACTGTCGATTTTGAAGCTCATGTTCATTCGTCCAAATCAGAATCATCGCCCCCATCGGCCGCGACGATCGATCTAAACAATCATTACTCGACGCGCTAGTATCGTGGCTAGGATCCCACACGCAGAGGCGTGCCGAGTGTGATAGTGTTCACCTTAACAACAAGATAAAGAGACCCAATCATGCCCGTTCTCGTGATGTGTCAAGATGCACATAATGCCGCCGAACTCCGTGACCGCTACCAAAAAGCGCACAATGAATATATCGATACCGTGCTGGCCTTAGTGTGTGTCACCGGCGCAATGTGTCAAAGCCCTCAAGCGATCGAAGACAACACGCAAGAAGGCACATGTTTTATTTTCGATACCGACGATCTTGCCGTTGCTCGTAAGCTGATGAAGTACGACCCCTTCGCGCAAGCAGGGGTTTACAGCGAAGTAGCCTTTGTAAAATTCAACCCTTCCGCGGGATATTGGATTACCGGCGTGCCCGGCGTGCAACCACAACCGAGTTAATAACTCGCCGTACTAGCGACTCGACGACCCGCTAGTGGTGGCCACACCGGCCGTAATCATGGCATCGATATCCACATCTGACAGCCCCGCTTGGCGTAAAACTTCGCCAGTATGTTCGCCCAAGTGCGGCGGTGCGTAACGCAAACTAGCCGGCGTTTTACTAAATCCGAACGGTGATCCGGTCATGCGAATCGAGCCTTCGGTGGGATGCTCAAAATTCTGCCAAAAGTCGGAGCCAACTAATTGTGGGTCATCAATTAACTCGTCCAAAGTACTCACTGGCATATGCGGCACATTGGAGTCTTGCAATAAGCTAAGCCACTCATCACGGGTCTTTTCAGCGGTTAACAGCCCGGTTATGCGATACGCTTCATCGATATTTTTTAGTCGCACGCGCATATTCGAGAAACGTTTATCAGTAAGCAGCTCCGGATGCCCTGAAAGTTCACAGAAGCTCTGCCAATGGGCATCCCAATACGGGAGCATCGCCATATATAATCCGTCTTTAGTGCGATAAGGGCGCCGATGAGTCGATAAAACACGTGGGCAGCCAGTGCCGCCAAGGTTTGGCAGGCATAGGGGCCCAATACAATACTGGTGATTTCCACCACCGTGATACCTGCTAACGGACCCGCCATTATGTTATTCCTCGTGCGTCGATACCAACCTTCTCAGCAACACTACCCAATCACGCGACGCATCACTCGGAGGCTGCCCTAGATAACGTAATCTTCCACCTTGCACGGTTTTTACATCACTCACTTGCAAATCGTCACCATTTAACGGATCGAACCAATGCACCGCGAACTCGCCAGTCACACTGGTCAGATCTAACTTTAGGTCATTTGCAACAGGGCTATATAGCAGGTAAACATCGCCCTGCTTGGCAAACATATAAGCCCCTTCAACTGACGTGAGGTTCGGTGTGGCTTGCATCGCCCAAAATGGTACATGACGTTGAAAGAACCCACGCGCATGATCGGTTATGGTCCATAGACGGTCTCGCAATCGCCAGTCTTCTGAAGTTAAATCATTCGCTGGGTACTTAGCACCGAAGTACCATTCAACTCCAGCTCCACCAGCCATCAAACTGCCCCAAAGCGCATAACGGCGTAACGTATCGTGGTTTGGGTCCAAGCTGTCAGGCAACGCGGCAGTATGCCACTCGCCAATTTCGTCCATGGTAATTAGCCATTCATGCCCTGCCTCGCGCGAACGCTGTCGCCAACGAACTAACTCATCGTACACTTGCTCGCGCAGATGCACTTGAAACGACAAACCATCGAGGTCCGCGTGCCCCAGTTGTGGAGGCAGAATCCGGTCTTTATCATCCGGCGTAGAGTGAGTATGTAGCAGCACTGGATGTTGATATGGGTCATGCGCCTTAATATAGGTCGACATGGCCAGGCGCTGGTCATCACTTTGCGCAACGGGCGACCATTCAGCTGGGCCGTTTTCCTCACCTAAGTTCCAAATCAAACCCGGATGGTGCGCAAAACGTGCAATCATTTCATTCAAATACAACTGCCGTTGCGGCCCGACATCACCATCATCAAGTAATCGTTCATTCTCGGTTTCCTGCGTAACAATATGCAACAAAATACCCTTGGACTGCATATGCTCAAACAGAATTTCCCATTGCGCCAACTTGCTCACATCAAAACGACTCAATTCATCATGCTTAACATAAGGCCAAACGTCGTTACCATCGCCGTTAATGTTCATGGTAAGGAAATAACTGGCGTTCATTCCTTTTGCCGCTAGGTAGTTCATTGCGCCGATTAGGTTCTTGCCTTTGCCTTCTTGCCAACTCGGATCACCCAGTTGCCAATCAGCCGCATGCGGCTTGAACTGATGCAGACCCTCACCAGCCACCGCGTCGCCATCACGGTCGGCGCGTCCAACTCGATAGGTGCCATCAAACTCAAAATAGCCCAATAGATTCTCAGGGCTATTGGCACCGGCTTTGATCCAGTATTCCCCAGTATCGCGAAAGCGAAAATAGCTGCGGTCAACCGCAAGATGTCCGTGGGCACGGAAATCACTCTGATCTTTATCGCTACCGACCACTAAAAACTCACCAACACTCGACTCAAGCGGCAACACAGTCATACTGTCACTGAGTTCTTGAATGGCAATATTCTCACCAGAGCGTAAGCTTGCACGATACGTCCATTTGCCTTTGATATGTGGCGTGAAGCGCACTCGCCAAATAGCGCCGGAATCAGCACTTGTTTCGGCGGCATTACCATCTGCAGCATAGAAGCCACGAATCGTTTTTTGTGATAATGCATGGGTAAACTCAACGTCGAGTCGCTTATTTAAAAACGGATTATCGACGTCCGACTCAGAAGTGTCCGGTCCAACAAAATCCAACTCAACGGTATGCCACAACTGATAGACCGGCGTCTCATCAATAGTAACGGGCAGCTCCCCCTTGTTGCTTGCACCGGAATCTAACGCTAGCGGTAACTTTAGTCGCTCCATGCTGGTTAGCTCAGGACCACCACCACGGTTGGCAGAACCAGATGCGGTGTACACATAATCATTTAGTACAACAAAGCCAGTGCCGTGCCGACCTTCTAGCAGGTCGGGCCAGCGACGCCATTGTTGAGTTTTCGTGTCAAATGCGTCAACTTCTCGGTGCGCTGATTCTTGAAGATGGCTCTCGCCACCACCAATGATTATTTCATTATTCCAAAACATCAACATATTGCCCGCACGAAGGTGCGGCAATGCCAACTGGTTGGTCACCGGTAACCACTGCTCAGCATTCAAATCAAACACTTCACCGTGCTCAACCAATAACGACATAACTTCGTCGGTGCGTTGTCGACTGGTGCGGCCGGCAAACACATAAAGCTTGTCATTGTTTATCGCCGCCTGCACATGGTCTCGCGCAAACTGCGCATCAGGCAGCACTCGCCACTCTCCGCTTACTGGGTCGTATTCGTCTAACCATGGTTTATAACCATCAACATGACCATTGGTAATCCCACCGACTACGTATAGCTTGCCGTTATGCACAGCGACTCCAGCGCCACCACGACGACGTTCAACTGGAATCTCGTGCAGATACTTAAATGTGTTGCTCGCAGGATAATACGCAATCACTTTATCGAGCGGAGTTTCATTGGGGTACTGCCCGGTCATGGCTCCCACAATGTAGATTGCATCACCTAAACTGACCGCCTGAAAGTGATGCAGCTCAATCGGTGTTGAGGCCTTAGCTACCCACTCATTTGTTTGGGGGTCAAACACATCCACCGGATTAATACGTCGACCACCGAGCAGGTAGATCTTGCCATTATGCGCCACCATCGACGCCTCATGACGCGCAGTAGGCTGCCCAATCACCGTAACGCTTTCCCATTGCCAAGGCTCGTCAGGCTGACAAGCGAATAAACCAAGCAACAATGGCGCTAACAATAATATTCGCCCAACCTGCCACGTAAAAGACTTCCGAGACATACACACCTCTATGTAGTAATAAGCGCCCCTTTAAAAGAGGCATAACCGTTTCAATTAAGAATTAGCGCGGTCCGGCCGCACAGTGTTTTTGAATAAATTCTGCATGGGTTGGCATGGAGTCGACCGATCGATCAATCACGTCTAACACGCCACTGAGATAGCGCTCCATGCCATCCGAGTCATAAGCATCAACCAAAGGATGATAGCTCGCCGGCAGAATTCCTTGCCCCACCAGGACTGCGAGCCAGCTGGTTTCTGAGAACAATTCGTCGCCCTCACGATAAAGCCGGCCATTGCTCTTATACAACGCCAACCGCTCATCGAGGCTACTTGGCAGACTCATCGTACGACAGTAATTCCAAAACTCGGTGTCATCGCGCTGCGTCGCTTTGTAGTGCAGGATAATAAAGTCTCGGATCGATTCAATTTCAGAGATCGACTGTTGATTGTATTTATCAATATCTGGCTGCTGGAAATCTCGACTTGGAAACAATCCAATCAACTTCGATATACCCGACTGAATTAGATGGATACTGGTCGACTCTAGCGGTTCGATAAAGCCACTCGAAAGTCCAATAGCCACTACATTCTTATTCCAGAACTGTTTGCGACGACCAGTAACAAAGCGCAGCTTGTTGACATCAGCAAGAGGCTCACCGTCCAAACTAGACAACAGTGTCTCAATAGCCGTATCGTCGTCGGTGAATTGACTACTATAGACGTGACCGTTACCGGTGCGATGTTGTAGTGGGATGCGCCATTGCCAGCCAGCATCACGCGCAGTCGACCGAGTATAAGGTTCTGGCGGCCCAGCACTCATACACGGCACCGCTGCGGCTCGATCACATGGCAACCAATGGGTCCATTCTTCATAACCAGTTTTTAAGGTCTGCTCAATCAACAGGCCACGAAAGCCAGAGCAATCAATAAACAGATCACCCTCAATACGCTCGCCCGATTCCATTTCTACCGACGCAATGAAGCCGTCATCACTACGCTGATGAACTTGGCTTACTTTACCTTCGGTGCGCTTAACGCCTCGCGCCTCAGAGTAACGCCGTAGATATTTTGCGTATAAACCAGCATCGAATTGAAAAGCGTAGGCTATCTGCGAAAGCGGAGATTTCGGTATATTCATCGGCCGTGTGAACTTACCTTTTGGTGCGGCGACACATGCTAAAGAAAAATCCTGCAAACGTGAGAATTTTTCGGCTTGCCGCATTTTTAACCAATAATGATGAAACGGAACAGACTCTATCGGCACTCCAAATACACCAAAGGGATGTATGTATGAATCGCCTAGCTGCCCCCAATCGCGAAACTCAATACCCAATTTAAAGGTGCCCTGCGTCTCGCGTACAAATTCGTTTTCATCAATTCCTAGCAGAGTATTGAAACGTGAAATTTGCGGAATTGTCGCTTCGCCAACGCCCACGGTTCCGATAGCCTCTGACTCTACTAGCTCAATTTCACAATAATTATTGATGAGTACTTTTGACAGCGCTGCGGCGGTCATCCACCCGGCGGTACCCCCACCAACAATCACGATTTTGCGTATTCGATTATCCAATTTAACTCTCTGTCTCATGGGTTTGAGCAGTTGCGGCTCTTCACCCTTGCGGTTGTTGTTAGATGTATAGTTGTTAGATGTATAACAGCCTATTGGGTATTACGGATTGCTCGTAACAAAGCGTCATGATCAGGCATTTTATGTGCCGATTGCACTATCTTGTCAGCAATCGCACCCACGACTCGTCGCGAATCATCCAGCGAAATTTTGGCCGCCAACGGGTCATAGCGTTGCGGCCAAATACCACATGCCATAAACAATGAAACCCACTGATGCTTTTCCAGCAAATCAGATTCGTAAAACGCCACCTGACCCGTTTGTTCAAACAGCGCCACGCGATGCAATAAGCTGTTCGGCCACACCACCTCATGCGCGGGCGACGAAGTTGGTTCGCTGCTCGGTCGCTCAGTCAGTAAACGCAAGGTATGAATATCTCGTGCGCTCGCATACTCCAAGCGTGTCATACGGTTATATTCTTCGGCCGAGAGTGTCGAGTCCCCACACAGTGGATATAAAGACAACCAACGATCGAGCGCGGTATGGGTAAAGTGGTACTCATCAAAATATAACGGCGTCAGACTTGCTGCCGCGGCCCCCACTGCCACACAATTATTTTGCCAACTATGCGTACGGATGCCGACTTGCAACTCACGCGAACCGCTCACCCGCAATGGTTCGTCTCCAGCACACGCCTGTTCAGCTGCTGCTAACGCTTGATCTGCAGTGGTGGATTTAGAACAGTAGACCTGTTGCGCAAATGTAACACCCGGTACCGCATCCGTACGTAACCACCCTGCTGCATTGTTGATTAGCTTATTAACCACCGGTGTCGCCGCGCGGGTATTCCGCATCAGCTCAAGCTGTTGATCATAAGGCAAACAATTCGACCACGACTTCCATGGCACATGTAGCGCACCACTAATGAGAGCCGCAATAGAGCCGCTCGCATCAAACAAAAAGTCAGCCTCTAGTTCGGACTGATCAGTAAGCACTAGGCGCTGGATATCACCGGAGTCTTTGCTCCTAACAACTTGGTGCACACCCGCAACGACATGCTTCACGCCGTTATCCAACGCGAAAGAACGAATAAACTGTGCGTAGCGATGTCCGTCAAACTGCATGGCGTAATCAATAAGTTGATACGGTGTATTGGCTTGAGGATGGGTAAATTTATTTTGTCGACTGGCGCTAGCGGCCAATGAGTAGTGCTCAGGATCAATCGTCTCGCCTTGCAATCGCAGGCGACTTAAAAAGTGATGAAAATGGACCCGCTCCAACATTTCACCACATGGCGAGAAGGTATGAATCACATCATCATCGGCACTGCCCCAAGCTAGGTAACGTGTTCCGTAGCGATACGCGCCATTAAGATGCTTAATCAGATCGACTTCGCGCACTCCCAGCGCTTGGTGATATGCATGCGCGCTGGTTCCAAATGCGACCACTGGCGGCGGATTAATCTCACTTGCGGCCACCACAGTAATGGTCACGCCTTGATTGCGCAGAGCCACCGCTAACCGAGCCGCCGTACTCCAAGCATGTAAATCACTGCCAACAATGGCAATCTTCAATATTGCGCCTGACTGCTTATCCGCCATTATTCTTCACTCGACCTCATCAGTGGCCATACAAATTCATGGAGGTATTTTTCCAACCTAGATTGGCCGGATCACCGATCTGTTTAATTGCCTGGCTATGACTAGGCATGCCATTCACTGCCCGAACAATCGACTGCTTGAGCTTTTCCAGCTGCGCATCGAGCTGATCGATACTCAACGCATCCAATCGCGGATCGTAAGCTCGAGGTATTTTTCGCTGCCCTAGATATACCGCAATCCAACTCGGCTCCAAAAATAACCCTTCTTGATACTTAACTACATGACCTGTGCGTTCAAACAGCTCCATCTTGCGTTGCAGTTCATCAGGTAGCGACATGGTTCGTACATAGTTCCAGAATTCAGTGTCGTCACGTTCGGTAGCATTGTAGTGAAGAATTAGAAAGTCTTTAATGCGTTCAATTTCCATTTGCATGACCCGATTAAACTCATCACTGAACGCCGGATCAATCGATTGATCTGGAAAGAACTCAATCAGCTTCATGATGGCCAATTGAATCAGGTGAATACCGGTGGATTCGAGCGGCTCAAGAAAACCCGCTGACAAGCCAATCGCCACACAGTTTTTATTCCACATTTTCTTGCGACGGCCGGTGGTAAAACGCAGAAAGTTTGCGTCTCTCTCTGGTTCACCTTCTAAGTTAGTCCGCAATGTGCGTTCAGCTTGTTCATCGGACATAAAGTCACTGCAGTAAACATGACCATTCCCCACGCGGTGTTGTAGTGGAATGCGCCAGCGCCAACCAGCCTCGTCTGCGGTCGCACGCGTGTACGGTATTGACGCTTGGTTTGGGTTCGCAGCACACGGTATTGCCACCGCGCGATCACATGGCAACCAATGCTGCCAATCTTCATAACCAGTTTCTAGCGCTTGCTCAATAAGCAGACCACGAAATCCAGAGCAGTCGATAAACAGCTGCCCTTCGATCTGTGTTCCATCATCGATTTCAACCGACGTTATAAAACCAGTTTCGGCATCTTGATTAACCCCTATGACCTTACCTTCCTTACGAGTCACGCCACGTTGCTCAGAGTACTCACGCAAGTACTTCGCATATAAGCCCGCATCGATATGATACGCAAATGAGAAAGTAGACAGCAACGAATTCAAATCCTGCGCGGGAAAATCAAACTTAGCCTGTTGTGACGCCACCACTGGCAGAGAGAAGTCGCCTATCGGTGTCTTATTGCCATGCAAATGAGATTTCACCCAATAGTGATGAAAAGCTATGTTGTTTTGCGGCTTGCCAAAATCGCCAAACGGATGAATATAGGAATCGCCTTTTTGTCCCCAGTTGGCAAACTCAATTCCAAGCTTGTAAGTGGCGTTAACGGCTCGCATGAACTCTGGCTCATCGATGCCCAAGCGTTGATTGAAAAAGCGTAGATGTGGCAATGTCGCCTCACCTACCCCAACGGTTCCAATTTGTTCTGATTCAATTAGAGTAATCTCGCAGCCAGTGTTACTCAACACTTCTGACAGCGCAGCCGCAGTCATCCAGCCAGCAGTACCGCCGCCGACGATGACGACTTTATTAATCGCATTATTTGCGTTTTCAATCATTTGACAAGCACACCTAATAGAATCGCGTCACTTAGTATAAGAAGTGCGAGATGCTCAAGAACCCCTCTAATAGACCGACTAAGCACGCCCACAGAAATAGGACACGGTCGATTTAATATTGAGCAAATCGCTCTAGATCTTAGACACAGAATAGCACTCGGGCTAGTTTAATCAATGGCAGCTTAACCCACACAGATCTATAAGTCTATTTGACTATATCAAACCAGCAAACTCAATCAGAGCAACCCGCGCCATATAAAAAAGCCGCCCCAAGTAACCCTGAGGCGGCTCATCATCAAAGACCTATAACACCTTAGAAACTGCCGCGCACTACGAGAGTGAATCGACGATCATATACATAAGAGTGTCTGAACACGCGTGTACCACTAGCATCGACTTGACTGGAAGTTGTTACTTCGTCTTGCAACAAGTTAGTGCCTTGCAAGCCAACCTGCCAATCATCGTTGACACGGTAGAAAACTGAACCGTCTAACTGACCACGAGCATCGGCGAAAGTCGTGACATCAAAGCCAACATTCGAAGAATTAACTTCTCGAATCGTTAACAAATAGTCGTCACGCCAGTTGTACGCCAATCGACCTTCCCATTTATCGTTTTCAAATAAGCCAACAATGTTGAACTGACTTTCTGACAATCCTTGTAATGGTAAATTATCGTAAGGAACAGCCGCACGATCAACGTCGGTTTCACCACCAAACTGCTCAGGGCGCAAGTTCTGCTGTGGCACATTACTCGGATCTAAGTAGGTGTAGTTGAACTGCATACCCAAACCACTCCAGACACCTGGCAATTCATCAAAGAACTGTTGATACGCAAACTCAAAGCCGCTCAACGTTGCCGAGCCCACATTAAATGGCTGACTTACTTCAACCGGCTGGGTCACGCCCGAACTTGGGTTGGTGATGTTGCGAGTCGTAGTAGTGGTCGAGAAAAAGTTCTTGATGTCTTTATGAAATACACCAGCTGATACGTAATCCGCATCATCAAAATAATATTCAAATGACAGATCCAAATTGATTGATTCCAATGGTTTCAAGAACGGATTTCCAGATACTTGTCGAAAGCTACGTAATGTGGCTTGACCGTCAATGGTATCGATACTTGAGGTAATATTGTAGTTGTAACGCAAGTTGCCTAAGTCAGGCCACGAAACCGCCTTTGACGCACCAAAGCGCGCGATCAACTCAGGTGTTAGCTCATACTTGATGTTCAAACTAGGCAAGATAGCATCGTAAGAGCTTTCGGCTGCTTCTGAACTACTAAAACCGTTGGCAAACGCCAATTGATCAGCAGTGAAATTGCTGTTCGGGTTATTCCCAACAAGAATCAATGGGTAGGTGATACCACCGCCAACTGACGTATCTAAGTTGACATAACGCAAGCCGACGTTGCCGTCCATGCGCTTATCGCCATCAATTCCAAAGTTTAGCCGAACATACGCTGAGGTATTGGTTTCAGTAGTAGAGTTGATTTCCGCCGCAATATACGGACTGTTAGCATCGCCTTCACGCCCGAATAACGGCGCGCGAAATACATTAGGAACATCAAAGTTATTACGGAACGTACCATAATCACTTACTAGCGAAGCATTACCTGCGAGAACCGTGCCACCCGGTATGCCCTGCACTCCACCGGCGAAGAAATTATCGAAAGTAAATGCACTGGCCTGACTATTCGCATAGCCCGCACCATTCGCAGTACCGTCGAAGGTAGATTGACCATTTGCCCAAGTTTCTGACAGGTTGCCCCAGTTATAGTTAGACCAGCGAGTGGTTTGATCTCGTTCAGACCAACGTACACCGGCTTCAACTGATTTTGCAAAATCCGAATCAAGCTCGTAATCAAAATCCAAACGAATAGCCGCTTCATCACCTTCAGACTCTTCCACATGGTCCATCGCGGCCAGCCAGAAATAATTAGCTGGATTAGTGAAGAAATCAGGGCCTTGTCCATTAGGTGCACGGAACGTTAAACCTGGTTTACCACCATTGTTAGCTAAATCCACACTGAGTCCGCCACCAACAATACCGCCAAACACTGACAAATCTAACACGTCAGTTTCGGAGTCGACATACTGGAGGTCTGTGCTGATTTTCAACTTATCAGTGGCTTGGAATTCAAACTCCAACGAGAAATCTTGAGTCAACAAATTTGACGTTTGCTGTCTTGTTTGCGGACCTAAACCACCTGAAATATTTTCGATCGTGCCGCTTTGAAATACACCGTTACCATCATAGACCGAATCCGCCGACGGACTGCCTGCTGCGTCATCTGAGAAGAATGCAAACTCAGTCCAAGTAGTTGCTGAATCAGAACGGAGATATTCGCCTAATACGCTAAATGTGCCGTCAGTATTTTCAAATTGAACAGCCAACGAAACCGCTTCGCGCTCACGCTGAGTAGAGGTCGTACGAATACCCGCATTGATTGGCGTATAGCGACCAGATGTTTCATCAAACTTGTGAAAACCGAACTGCGCACCGTCGGAGCGAAAATCCAAATCCGAGTTTGAATAACTAGCCAGCACACCGACTTCACCGCCTTCAACTTCCCAACGGTCACTGTACAAGCCACTAAAAGATGGCGTCCATTCTTCCTCAAGGTCTCCATAATTGGCCTGCGCGGAGATGCTCAATACTCGCTCTTCGGAATCGAATGGTTCGCGTGTATTAAGGTTGATCGTGCCAGAAATACCACCTTCGATCATATCGGCGGTTTGGTTCTTGAAAATCTCGACGCTGCCTAACAATTCTGGTGAGACGTCTTGAAATGACAAACCACGACCGGAGTTTGCTGAGAATGTATCACGACCATTAAACTCGGAGCGAGTATTGGGCAAGCCGCGTAACGTCACGCCGGAACCCTCAGTCGAAAAGTGATCAGGGTCATTAATCGCAGCAAAACGCTCGATCGACACACCTGGTACACGCTGTAATGCCTCTAATACTGAAACATCAGGAAGTGCATTAATATCTGACGCCGAAATCGCATCAACGTGAGTGTCAGCATTCTTTTTGATGTCTTGAGCTGATTTTAAACTTGCTCTAACACCGTATACCGTTACCTCTTCGAGCATCGCCTCACTAGACTTTTTAACGTCGTCAGTTTCG
This sequence comes from Arenicella xantha, assembly GCF_003315245.1. NCBI lineage: Bacteria > Pseudomonadati > Pseudomonadota > Gammaproteobacteria > Arenicellales > Arenicellaceae > Arenicella > Arenicella xantha. Next base: position 691,132 of record NZ_QNRT01000001.1, read on the forward strand.
ACTGCATCGGCCTCAACGGTTTGCGCCCAAGTAGCCGGCTGAATGGCAGCACCGACACACATGGCAAGCATGGTCTTCTTATACGGGAACCCTCGAGCAGAAAGCTCGAAGGCGTTCTTAGATATGCGTTTCGTCATGATCTAATTCTCCTTCTCTGATGGTTTTATTATTAAGTTGACGCAGAACGACCTCATAACCCAACGCTTTAATCTTGTTATTGCTAGGTTGTAATGCATCACTCTTGTCGTGGTTTTGGCACCACTTACGAATAACCTTATGACAATCAGTAATCGATGTCATCTGATTTTGTAAAAAATTTTCAATAATTACTTTAAAAGCCACCAAACAAATCAACTTTATTGTTTAAATACAGTTAGTTAACTTACATGTAAACGGTTTCCGCTTTTTCGCCAAAAATAGCCTTATTGACCAAAAATTGGTTTATATTGAACTAATAACAGCCTAGACAGGGTATTTACCCACAATAAAAGACAACTTTATGTAATTATGTTACATTTTATTCGTGCATCAACAGAGCGTTTGTCTATTTATTGTCGTACCACATAACAATGAACACCAAATCACTATAAATTAACTCATTAATATCAAAGACTTAAATTAATATTTAGAACAATAGCTAGATTTGTAATCGTTTTACATATTGCATAAAAATGCAGCTGATTTTGCCAGCTGACGTAATCGCAGCACTGGTTTTACATAATAAAAACTGCCAGACTGCCTTTTGATAAACAATATACACACCATCAGCCGCTTAGAGCTGTCAACGAAGGAGACTCCCCATGCCCCACTCATTGCCCGCGAAACTATCAACTGCACTGGCCAGCATAATGCTCCTGGCATCACCATTTACCAGCTCGGCATCTAACGATATAGAGCAGCGTGTCGATGAGTTACTCGCCAAAATGACACTGGCTGAAAAAGCCGGCCAAATGAATCAATACAATGGTTTTTGGGAGGTCACCGGACCCGCTCCAGCTGAGGGCGATGCAAAGAACAAGTATGAACACATTCGCACGGGCATGGTCGGGTCGGTGCTGAACATTACCGGCACCAAAGACGTGCGCGCCACCCAGAAACTTGCGGTAGAAGGATCACGCCTCGGCATTCCGTTAATATTTGCCTTAGACGTTATTCATGGCCACCAAACAGTATTCCCGATCCCCTTGGCTGAAGCCGCAAGCTGGGACTTAAACGCTATTGAAAAATCCGCTCGAATCGGTGCGATTGAAGCCTCTGCACGCGGCATCAACTGGACCTTTGCGCCGATGGTCGACATCTCGCGCGATGCGCGCTGGGGTCGCGTCATGGAAGGTGCCGGAGAAGACACTTTTCTAGGTCAAAAAGTCGCGGTTGCACGAGTGCGCGGCTTTCAAGGTGATGACCTAACTGATATCGACACCATCGCTGCCACCGCCAAGCATTTTGCCGGCTACGGTTTCGGCGAAGCTGGGCGCGAATACAATCGCGTCGATGTCGGCACAAATACTTTATACAATATGATCCTGCCGCCATTTAAAGCGTCAGTCGATGCTGGCGTCGCAAGTGTTATGAACGCCTTCAATACGTTAAATGGAATTCCTGCCACTGGCGATGTTTTCTTACAACGAGGCATTCTAAAAGGCGCTTGGGATTTTAATGGCTTGGTTGTGTCTGATTGGGGCTCAGGCAAAGAAATGATGCAACACGGTTTTGCTAAAGATTTAAAACATGCAGCGCAACTCGGCGTAACCGCCGGCTCAGACGTCGACATGGAAAGCTACATGTACGTTAAGCATCTCGAAGCCCTAGTAAATGAAGGTAAAGTGGACATTGCCTTAGTCGACGACGCCGTGCGACGTATTCTGCGACTTAAGTTCAAGCTTGGCTTATTTGATGATCCGTACAAGTACATTAACGAAGAACGCGAAGCCACCTTATTAGGACATGCCGACCATATGGCCGCCGCATTAGATGTCGCCAAGCGCTCGATTGTTCTGCTGAAAAATCAAGGCAACTTGCTGCCACTCTCAAAAACTAGCGGGAAAATTGCAGTAATTGGCGATTTTGCCGACGATAAGAACAGCCCACTTGGTAGCTGGCGTTTCGGCTCGATCGACAACTCGGCGGTGTCACTATTAGAAGGCTTAGCAAAGTATCGAGATGACATAGAGTTTGCGCAAGGCGTTAAAGTCGTTACTGGCGAAGAGAGCTTCGTACAAGAAATCACTGTCAACCAAACCGACGCAACGGGCATCGACGAAGCCGTCGCGTTGGCGAAAAAATCTGATGTTGTAGTAATGCTCCTCGGCGAACATGGCTTCCAATCCGGCGAAGGACGGAGTCGTACCGATCTAGGTCTACCTGGCTTACAACAAGAAATGCTCGAAGCCGTTTATGCAGTAAACCCAAATATCGTCTTACTAATTGCCAGCGGCCGACCATTGGCACTACCGTGGGCCGCGGAACATATCCCCAGCATTGCGGCAACTTGGCAACTCGGCTCGCAGAGTGGTAACGCGATTTCTGAGGTGCTTTTCGGAGACTACAACCCATCAGGAAAACTACCCGTTAGCTTTCCCTACAATGTTGGGCAAATGCCGCTTTACTACAACCGTATGAACACGGGTCGCCCAATCGACAAAGACAGCAATGTATTCTGGTCGCACTATTCCGACAGCCCTAGCGAAGCACTGTTCCCATTCGGCCACGGATTAAGTTACACCCAGTTCGACTATAGCAAGTTAAGCATCAACGCCGATGACCCCGCCAAGGTAGACGTGAGTGTGACGGTTAAAAATGTTGGCAAGCGCGCTGGAGAAGAAGTCGTACAGCTCTACATGCACGATAAAGTCGCCTCGGTCGCCCGCCCCATCAAGGAGCTAAAAGGCTTCGAGAAAATCGAACTCGAGCCTGGCGCAACCAAGACCGTCAACTTCACTTTAGACTCATCCAAACTCGGCTTCTTTGACCGAGAAGGAAACTGGATCGTTGAACCTGGGGAGTTTGATATATTGGTTGGATCGAACTCTCGTGAAGGTTTAACTGGGCAATTCACACTGTCGATGAAATAAACAACACACCAACTAGAGCAATACTCAACTAGAGAGGAGAACACAATGTCATTTAATCGTAGACGTTTTTTAAGCTGGGCTGGCAGTGCCTCTCTATTGGCAAATACCCAGACACTATGGGCAAACGCCCCAGCGCCACGCCGTAAACTCGGTGTCGCATTAGTTGGCCTAGGCTCATACAGCCAAGGCCAACTAGCCCCTGCACTGCAGTTGACCAGTCATTGTGAATTACGTGGCATTGTCACCGGCAGCCCCGACAAAATCCCGCGCTGGCAACAACAATACGGCATAAAAGACAGCAATGTGTATAGTTACGAAACCATGCACGAAATCGCTAACAACCCTGATATCGATGTGGTTTATGTTGTTGTACCCACCTCACTACACAAAAAATATACCCTAATTGCCGCCAACGCCGGCAAGCACGTGTGGTGTGAAAAACCAATGGCGCTAACGGCTGACGATTGCCAAATCATGATTGACACCTGCGCCCGCAACAAAGTGCAGTTAGCAATCGGCTATCGTTTACAACACGAACCCAACACTCGCACACTCATGCAATACGCTAAGCAACGCCCGTTCGGAGCAATCAAACAGGTAGTGGCGCGCGCTGGCTATAAAGGAGGCGCACCGTCGGCCGATGATTGGCGAATCCAGAAAGCAATGGGCGGCGGAGCCATGTACGACATGGGCGTCTACCCACTCAATGCGGCGCGTTACACCACCGGCGAAGAACCAATCGCGGTAACCGCACGACACAAAATTTATCGACCGAAGACCTTCAGCGAAGTCGATGAGGCCACATTTTTTGAATTAGAGTTCCCCAGTGGTGCTCGCGCCGAATGCGCCACCAGCGTCTATGAATCAATGAATACACTGCGAGCAGATTGCGAGAATGGCTGGTACAAACTGGAACCGTTTCAATCCTATTCAGGAGTTCGCGGCGAAACGAGTGATGGCACTCAATTAGTAAAAACCGTCGAACACCAACAGGCTCGACAGATGGATGACGACGCCCTGGCGATTATCAACCAGGTCGAACCACTGGTTCCTGGCATTGAAGGGCAAAAAGACATTCGTATTGTTGAAGCCATATTTGAATCCGCCAAGAATCAATCTCGACGAGTGCTTATTTAGTATTTAGCTACAGTCAAGCTAGCTGTAGACTCTCAAACAGTGTTTGACGCATCATAACGATAACCAACACCGTGTATTGTTTTGATAATACTCGGTGTTAATGGGTCGATTTCAATTCGCTTTCTAAGCATTGAAATATGCTGATCTAGGGTACGACTACTGGCCAAATAATCGCGCCCCCAACACACATTAAATAGCTGCTCTCGACTAACGACATTCCCGCAGTTAGCGTGCAACAACTGTAGAATCTTACAATCACGCAAGCTCAAGTCGACACACTGCTGATTACGTTCGGCCCGCATTTCCTTGAGATTGACACGCAAGTCACCCATCGCAAACACCTCAAGTTCGCTATCAGCTGAGTTCTGCTCAGACAAGCGATAACGCCGTGTCACGGCACGCACCCTAGCCACCACCTCATGCTTACCAAATGGCTTCATAATGTAGTCATCAGCACCTAACTCTAAGCCCAACACGCGATCAATTTCCTCTGACTTTGCACTTATAAAGATAATCGCCGTGTGCTGATCGAGACGTCGGATTTCGCGGCACACATTATAGCCATCCATATTTGGCATCATAATATCCAACAACACCATTTGCGGTTGCTGCTCAGTAAATATGCGTAACGCCTGCTCTCCGTCTTCGGCTAGTATGCAGTCATAGCCCTCGGCCACGAGAATATCGCTTAAACCCTCACGTATCAGAGAATCGTCTTCGGCAATTAGCAATTTCATAGCGCGCGGTCCGTATGGGATTTTTGATCGAGTTCATCGCTATCATCAGCGCTCAATGTCAGAATAAACCAAGCACCTCGTTCAGTAGTTTTAACCGTCAAGTCGCCACCGTGCGCACGAGCTAGTTGGCGCGAAATACTCAAACCAATTCCGGTACCAGAGATACCTTGGTTAAGGCGAGAGTCGCCACGTTCAAACGGCTCAAACAGGCGGTCGTTGCCATAACCTAAACCGGGGCCTGCGTCGATTACATCAAGCTGCACCGCACCATTATCAATATGCGATGTGATTTTCAACCACTTGCCACTGGCCGCGTACTTCTCGACATTACTCAACAGGTTATTGAGTACCTGTTCCAGCACACCAGCATCAATCAGCACGGGCGTACTAGCATCCAAAACCAATTCGACCGCTATACCTTTAGCGTTCAACGCGGGCTCGAATACTTTCACAGTTTGGCGGATCACCTCGTCCACAATGACGCTGCTTTTCCGCAGCTGTACATCGTGCTGCTGTGCTCTTGAGAAGCCAAGCACATTATTAATGAGTCTGGCTAAACGCTGACTCTCAGAGCGCACCACCTCGCTGTATTTGCCTACCCGAGCACGGTCGATCTGTTCGGCTTCGTTGACTTCCGAGTCCAACATGTCCGAATACATACAGATATTAGTTAACGGTGTTTTAAGCTCATGCGACACTTGATTAACAAACGTGACGCGCTGCTCTGCCACACGCAAATCACGGCGCATCTCGCGCCAAATATAAACACTCAAGCCCAACAACACTAAACCTAATGCCAACAACGAACTAATAAATACTAGTTGCTTGAAACCACCAATAACGCCGGCCTTTGAATTGAAATAAGCGAGCCGCCAACCGTCGAGTGGATGCCCCAATAATTTCTGCGCATTGGGTTCAACATGACCGTGTACGCTCGGCTCATACGGCCCCCATTGATACACCGTCTCCTGACTTCGATCAGTTAGTTTAATTCTCGCATCACCTAACAGAGCTCGCGCATCACGGTCGTCGGGTAAACGGTTTATCAACTCAGATAACCAATACGCCTGAGCGAGCTTTTGACCGATCAAATTATTAGCAGCATCACGATACCAAAAAAATGTTTGAGTTTCGGTACCGACATCCCATGTGGTCCAACCCGATTGTTGCGTGACTCGCTCAGAAGCGTCTGCGAGAGACTGAGCCGAGACACGACTACTTCGATACTCATCGATCGACTTAGACAAATTAACGCTGCTGTTTGTTGAGCTGGTAACGGCTGGACTCGTAATAGCGGAGCGATCATTCGTATTAGCGGCCATTAGCGGTGCTTCAATCGCTCGCACTCGAAACGCATCTTGGTCGTTCCACAAAGTTTGGGTATTTAAGACAAAGTTCTCTTCACTGCGCGAAGCCAAGGCTGCTTTCGGCGGAAACAGACGCTCACCGTCGGCATTCAAAACGAATACTTGATCGAGAATCGGGTCCGCTTGAATTAACCCCCTGATCGCGCTGATTTGCTCAGACTTAAGTGCGTTACCCTCAATCTCTAGAAACTGCAAAGCATTAAATGAATCTTGCTTAAGCCCATCGAAGTAACGATCAATAACATTGCTCGCCTCGCGCAACCTTAGATCCGCCAACACTTGAGCTTGATGATCTTGCACAATACTTTCTTGTGAGTACAAGCGCGCCGCTAAGCTGGCTAAAACCGCCAGCGGCACAACCACCAGAATGGCAAACAATAGTGGGAACTTGTATTTCATTACATGCAGCGCCAGGCGCGTACTAAACTAATCATAAACAAAAATAGTAGCACACGCCGAGTCCGCTACGGCCCTCTATTCTTGACCCGACTGATCTTGTGAACTAGATGAACTACGTAGCGATTGTTGCTTAGAACGCTTGTAGTTTTTCTCCTTCAATAGCTTGCGGTTTTTATTCCAAGAACCCTGTTGACCCACCACTTGGACTTCCTCAAGTGACTCTAGGCTTTGTTGTTCTAATTTAGGCGATTCAATCAACCCAGCTGCATCATCTAAAAACGCCGCGTTGGACTTCAGGGCAGCCTGCGCGCCGATAATATCGCCTTTGTCTCGTAACTCTACCGCTTGCGCTGCTTGCTCATTTGCCACCTGCTCTATCGCCGACTCATAAGCTACTTTATCAATGGCTTGTTTAACCTCTTGAGTTGAACGAGTGAAGGTTGCCGCAATACTATTATTGGCGGTTTCAGACTGCTGGTTCGCCATATTATCGTAAGTTACTTTGACGCTTGCCACCTGACGCTGCTGGCCCGCTTTAGAGGCTGGCACCGCCACTTCCAAAACCACGTAGTTTTGTTGTGCGCTATAAAGTTGATTCATTGACGTTACAACTCGATTGCCAATAATACTGCCATCACGCCCGACAATACGAATCGGCTGAACACCGTCCTCACAGATGATTTCTATTTGTACGTTCTGCGCAACAACCGACATTGCGTCACCAAATTCTTTATCAAACACGCGTGCTAGGTCAGCTGAGTTTTCAACAAACTCATGGTTTCCATCACTGTAATTCGCGAGTTGAGTCATCAGGTCCTCGTTGTAACCCAAGCCTAAACCAATGGTCGAAACACTCATGCCCTCTTTGGCCAGGGACTTACCTAACTGACCCAAGGCTGACGGCGAGTCAGGACCGATATTCGCCATGCCATCAGACAGCAACACCACTCGATTAACACGCTCTCGATCGAGATACTTTCTAACCTCAAATGCCCCCTTACTGGTACCTGCAAACAAGGCGGTGCTGCCTGCCGCTCGAATCGACTCGATTGCAGTGTAGAAACGATCTTTATCTGTAACCCGTGTCGCTGGCACCAACACATTGACAGTACTGTCGTAGGTAATGATGGATACAACGTCGTTGGACGAAAGCTTGCTGACAGCGAGAATAGCGGCTTCCTTGGCACGCTGAATTTTGTCGCCGCTCATGGAGCTAGACTGGTCTAGCACCAACGCCACATTGAGTGGCGCACGTGCCGCTAAGTCCGGCATTTCATAACCTGTTAACGAGACTCGAATATACGCATTCTGCATTCGGCCAGCTTCCATCACTGGCGTCGCCAAGCCGCTCTCTACTCGCACCTTCTGGTTTTCATTGGTATTAGGACGAGCTTGGGTTGCCTGGCTAATGCCGCAACTAAAGGTCACCATCAGCGTCGCCAACAGCCTTAGGCTAGTCGCTTTGTTATTCATCATCTGGTACATCATTGCATTCCTCATATTGAACTATTTAATGTTGAATCATGGTAATGACGATGCACATTTAAATGGTCAAACAAATCTAATAAGAGTGTAAAAGATTTGTAAAAAAGTTGGTCGAGCATCAATAACTGACAGACTATATAGATCCTCACAGACAAGCTGCATACGTATTCATCACCGTATTTTGCGCTGAATACGTATGCAGAATGAGCCAAGCCCACACGACATAGTCTAGAGTTATCAACCTCATAACCACAGAGACTATGAAAGGAGCTTCCCTTGAACCGACCCTACACCAAATCGCGCAGATGGCGCAAATCTCTTGCACTAGCCATATTGACCAGCGTCAGCTTGACCGCCAACGCTCAATCCAATGGCGACACGTTTGTCCACTTATTCGAATGGAACTGGACTGATATCGGCCGGGAATGCACTGAGTTTTTGGGCCCCAAAGGCTTTAAAGCAGTGCAAGTACCCCCACCACAAGAACACCGCGCAAAAGACTATGGAGCACTAGACGAAGACGCATGGTGGGTTCGTTATCAGCCCATGAGTTACTCGATTGGCAATAGTCGCAGCGGCACCGAGCAACAGTTTCGCGACATGGTAAGCGAGTGCAACCAAGCCGGGGTAGACATTTACGTTGATGCCGTTATCAACCATATGGCCGGCGACGGTGGTGATGGAACGGTAAGCAGCATGGGGCGTTACGCATCACAGAACAACTATCCCGACGTTCCCTACTCCGCGGCCGACTTTCATAATTGCGGAAAACCAGAGATCGATGGTAGCGACTATCAAAACAATGCAGCAAACGTGCGTAATTGTGACTTAGTGAGGCTCGACGACTTAAAAACAGAGTCTGAGAACGTTCGCTCTAAAATCATCGGTTTTCTTAATGGACTCACTGCCATGGGCGTCAAAGGCTACCGAATCGATGCGGCTAAACATATGGCACCAGCCGATATTCAAAACATCGTTTCGCGGTTAAATCCAATCGCCGGCACCAATACACCGGTCTATGTGTTCCAAGAAGTGATCGACAAAAGCCCGGGCCAAGAAGCCATTACCGCCAGCGAGTATACAAGCATCGCTGATGTCACCGAGTTCCAATGGGCGGACAATATAGGTCGTAAATTTCAAGGACTATTCGAACCCAGCTTCGGTCAAAATGGAAAATTAGCAGACTTAGAAACAATTGGCTCTCCAGCATGGGGAATGCTGCCGAGCGACAAAGCGGTAATATTTGTTTCCAACCACGATGATCAACGCGGCGACGGGCGCTTTGCCATTGTCGATTACAATGATGAGTTCGGGCTCAACTTCATTGCCGAGGCTTACCAAATGGCGCAGCCTTATGGGTACCCCAAAATAATGTCGAGCTATTACTTTAATGCCAACGAAGACCGCTCAGTAAGTCGCCCGACCGTGCCGACCAACTCGCCAACTGGCGGCTGCGAAGCACCCTACGGGCCAAATCGAGGCGGTAGTGAAGGTTGGGTCTGCGAACATCGTTGGACCGGCTTAGCCAACATGGTAGCGTTCCGCAAAACGGCTGAAAACCAAGCGCTGACCAACTGGTGGAGTAATGGCGCCAACCAGATTGCCTTTGGGCGCAATGGCGCCGGGTTCATAGCAATCAACCACGAGTCATATCCGCTAGTACAACAACTTCAGACCGGCATGGCGGATGGCCAGTATTGCGACATACTGTCGGGCGATTTTGTAAATAACAGCTGCACTGGAGACATCATCACCGTGAGCTCTGGCCAAGTTAGCGTCAACCTGCCGAATCGCAATAGTGCAATGGCAATTCACACCGGGGCCAAAATTGGCGGCGGAAGCGGCAGTAATCGTCAAGTCAGCTTCACCTGCAATAATGGTTCGACGAATCTGGGCACGAGCGTGTATGTGGTAGGCGACTCAGCACAGCTCGGCAACTGGAGTCCAAACAGCGCAATTAAATTAGACCCAACAGCGTATCCAACTTGGAGTGCTACGATCTCACTCCCAGCTAACCAAGCAATGGAGTGGAAATGTATCAAGCGGCTAGAGTCTGGTGGCGGCGTGCAATGGCAAAACGGCTCAAACAATCAGTTAGGTTCCGCATCGACCAGCACGTCGGGCTCATTCTAAGCTAAGCAACTTAACGTAACGTCAAACGATGGCCGACCTATGATTGCACGCAGGTCGGCCATACACATAAGCCAGTACATCACGGTAATCTGAGACGCCACTAAACATTTATACAACCGAAATACCTGCTCGTTGGAGCGCCATTTTAATTGCATTTGATGCATTCAATGTAATCTCAGGCAAAGGGGCTCTGACCGTTGACTGAATCGGAATGCCCTGCAACTTGAGTGCTTCTTTGCTTGCTGAATGAGGGCTCGCAGCCGCTTTAAGCACAGGGTACGGAAGACTGGAAGCTAGCTTTAGGAGCCTCCACAAGGTATCGGTGCTTTTAGTCGGGTTGCTCACAATAGGTAGCAGCTCTAACAAACTACGGAACTCGGCCGAGCTTTCTAGACCCGACGTATTCTCATCACACGCTTGATATAGGTTGTACGCAGAACTCGGATGGACAGCCGCGAGTGGACAAATAGCCCTGCGCGCTCCGTGCGAAAAAAGACGCGGTAGAAACAGGCTTAGCGCGGTGAAATAGTTATCACACCGCCCACTCGCCAATACTTTCTTTGCCGCATAATTGTTCAAAGAACTATCCTTGATCCCAACAACATTGTCGATCTCCATCAACGCTATGAGTTGCTCTGGGTTTAACCAAATATCGGATACCTGAGGAAAGTGGTAATAAATAATAGGTAACGACGAGCGCCGCGCGTGACAGTCAACTTCGGATTCCACAAACGATCATCGGTGCTCGATGTTAAAGGAGCAGGCATGCACAGCGAGTCCGTGGTGTATACAGAAGCACTGATCGAACAACGTGCTCATGCCATTGGCTATGCTATCGACGCTCGACGACAACGGTTTCCAGATGAGACTTCTTATCGTTACAAGCCATTAGCGGACAAAAACATTCAGCTGAAATGGGATAGTGACAACACTATGCCGTTAAGAGACTACAACCTTCTTGATTTAAGTATCTAGTACGCTCACAAGTCCGAAGATATTCTCGGTTACCAATAGCTTAGCTGCTGAAACGTCAGCGCGCCTCGTTCTTAGCTTGCTAGTAACTTGGCGCACGACTTCAGTTCACAAAATTCTTAAACCAGTTCGACGTGTAACGTCTTACCAAGAGCCTTAGCAGCATTGTCTAATGTGTGGAGAGTCACCGAAGTGTTTGTCGGATCTAGTAGACGATCAAGCGCTGAACGACTGGTATCCATTAGCTGTGCCATGCGCGTTTTTGAAATATTTTCGTTTTCCATTTTCTGAGAAACTTGCCAAGCGACAACACGTTTAATCGCCACCGCGCTAGCTTCAGTAAGATCAGCCGTTTCTTCAAATAAGTCATCAAACGATGAACCGATGTGTGCATTCTTCTTAGCCATAGATAACTGTACCTTTTTTGGTACATTCAATCAAATTAAGCGCGAGTCACATGAATGGCCTTGCTGCCCGTTCACTATAATCCCCAAGCCTACGGTAAGCTCAAAATAAACTCTAAACGCAGCACAGCAGCAGAATCTATTTTGGCTTAGGACTATTCCGTTGCCTCCTTGCGTGTGTTTGCGCCCATCGGGATTTAAGCAGCTCGCGCTGCGCGCTTCACAACTAAAACCCCGTCCAGCTATTTTGATTAACAATATAAAGGGTATTAATATGTAATACATATTGTGTTGAGGAATAATTATGCCTAGAAATACCAGCGTCACAATTGGTGAACACTTTTCCAGCTTTATCGACAGTAAAATCGAAGAAGACGAAGCTAAACTGACTGCAATACGCTCAAAGCTAGCTATGGGCGAAGCTCAACTTGATCGAGGCGAGTTTGTAAATGGTGATGACTTTATTAATAAGCTAATTGCCAAACGTGGCTAACTACGTACTATCGCCAGAAGCGGCAAGAAGTATTGCTGAGATCGATACCTATACTGCTAAACAATCTGGGCCTAAACAAGCTATACGCTATTTGGAAAGCTTGTTAGACCGTTTAGAGTTTGTCTCTGAAAACCCACAACGGGGAATGCACCGGCCTGAACTCAATATTGATTGGTTTAGCTACTTTGTTGGTTCTCACACAATTTACTACGGGTAAAAGCCGAGCAAATTGAAATTATTGATATATTGCATCAATCAATGGAACCCGCTCGCCATCTTACTAATGCTCAATCCTAGTAAACAGGCTCGCGTGCGGTGTACGCCTGATACGCTTTCAAGTGGTACATCTTTAAGAAAACTGAAAACCCGGCAGACTTGTCTCTGTAGTCGTCCACATCAACTTCAAGGCGATAAAACTCATCTTCGTATTCTGCCTTTTCCACATTTTTAATGGCTTGATCGAGCGCATTCGGAAGGTCAATGCCCATAACTTCATTAGCGAGCGCATTTCCCATCTCTCGATATAGCTCAAGAAGATCATCGGCATTATCCTGCTGATAATTTATTTCTAGACTGAGTTTGAGATAGCTAGCCACATCTTCATTACCGTCGACGCGAAAAGTTACGGCATTGGCAAGCGAACGATCCCCGAATTTAAGCCTGTTGGTTTCACCACCCCAATCATTTTCTAAGATTGGCTGATAGATGAAAGGGTTAAGACCGTAGCGTTCCAATAGATTCAGTGTGATATACGGCGACCAGCCCAGCTCCTTTAAAACCGGCGCGGGATTATCAAATCGTCTTGGCAAATTTGAATACAACCTAATTGAGTCTCTTAGTGCTTTTTTTGTATCTATAGTCGACCTGAGAAAACAATTTACCCACTCTGATGCCAATTTTGTGTTCTCTCGAAACGTTATTGCTGAAATACATTTCGCCCTGAAGACCAGAGGCTTCGGACAAAACCGGTCAATCCGGCTAAAGATATTGTTGTACTTAACAAATAGGTGAATGGCGTAACTAAAGGGTAATAGGAACAATGATAAGCAAGGGCCAAGCACAAAGTCTTTGAATGTTCGCTGGTTAGTTAGTTTCTCGATATTATCCCCAACGTAGCTCATTGCACGTACAACTAAAAACACGCCAATTATCGCTAATACCCAATCGAGTAAGATTTTTACTTTTTGTGTCTTCTCTTCTATATCGGCCACGACGGATATTATGGCTAGTACCGAAACAATAAGTATAAAAATGAATTCCCCTACCAGTGAAAAGGTTTGGAGACCTACCAGAAACTCTAAGATAACCAAGAAGCGTAAATTTGATTTTATCCAACTGGTAACGCTCGCAGCAAAGCTTGTATGCTCTTGTGAACTGGCGACGTATATGGCTGGTATCGCAACCAAAGCGAACCACATCATCGTTAGCTTCAAATCAGATATGCCCCAAAAGTTAAGTAGCTTTAACCCATACACTACAGACCCTACGTAGCTCGCCAAGATTAGGATTAGCTTTAGCGATGTTGGCCCGAACGCAAGCTTAACTAGACCAAAGACAATCTTTCTAACTTCTGGCTTGTATAGGAAAAGAATGCCAATGATAGCTAGCCATATTAGGCTCGCTATCTCTCGATTATTTAGAATGGTATCCATATCACCCCCTTAAGGTTAAATTACTCGCTTTTAAAATCCCGACAGGCATTCCAAGCTGAATACCCCTCTTCTTTTTATGACTAAATATTCTTTTTATGACTAAATATTCTTTTTATGACTAAATATTCTTTATCTGACTTACCAGATCCTCGCTCCTAAGGTGAGTATACCTTCGAAGCATCTGCATCGACTTATGCCCAGTTATCGATGCAACTTGCTGATCCGACAAGCCCGCCTCTACGAACCGGCTTGTCGCCTCATGACAGAGATCATGAAACTTTAAGTTTTCAATCTCTGCTCTCTTTAAAGCTTGCGAACAAACTCTGTTAATCGTGTAAGGCTTGCGCTCTCCTGTGCACTCATGACCCCCGTTAAAAATTTGCTTAGTATCAGCTGGACTAATCTTAAACTTTAGCGCTTCCCTTAGTGTCTTATGAGCTTTTTCAGTTAACGGCACTGTTCTAATCGAATGGTTCTTGGTGTCTTTTAGCGTGATGGTTCGCTTAGACATATTGATGTCTTTGCGCGTTAGGTTAATGATTTCTCCGCGCCGCATGCCTGTGTACAAGGCCAGCCTTACAATCCACCCTAAGAACGGGTTTGGGTGCGCGTTACAGGCAGCAATTGGCCGCTCTTCCTCATCACCTTCTAAGCGCCTGTTTCGGCCTTCACCGGCCTTAGGCTTTCTCACGTTGCTTACTGGGTTCACTGCTAAGCCAATGCCCCATTCTCTAATAGCGGTATTGTATAAATGACTGAGTAGCGCGAGGTCTAACCTTACGGTGTTATTGCCCTTGCCGGCTTTTATGTGCCTATCTCTAAACGCGGCTATTTTATCGGCAGTTAAACTGGCTAAGCTGTAGCGACCGAAGTGGGCAGTTAGGAGTTTTGCGCAGGCTCTATCACCCGCTTGTGTGGAGGTTTTCTTAGTAGGGGTAACTTCTTCTAGGTATCTTACTAGGGCTGAGGAGATGAGTAGTTTCTCTGAATCACTGCGTTGAATATAGACGCCTCGAACAATTTCGTCGTCTGTTGTTCGTGCCCAGTCTTCGGCATCGCGCTTGATTCGAAATGTTTTTGAGACAATAGGCGCCCCTTTGCGACGGATAATCGCTTTCCAACGTCCAGAATCGGTTTAGGTGAGAGTTGCTATGTGTACCTCAAAAATCTCAGAAGTGTACTTAAATTGTACTTTTTGCTTCCTTACTAGGCAAATGGAGAGAAACGAACGAACTAAAAAATCCCTTTAAGTCATTGTTTCTTAAATATGTTTGAGTGGTGGGGCGTGCGCGGTTCGAACGCGCGACCACCTGATTAAAAGTCAGATGCTCTACCAGCTGAGCTAACGCCCCCTCTCAAAAATACGCAATCTATGTATTTCTACACTCTTGCCAAGCAAAATTTTGTTGCTCGTCGCTTGCTTATAAAAGCAACATCAAAAACGAATTTGGCGCTGCACAAACGAGGCGTGATTATCTTGTCTTAGGTATGTTCGGTCAACCCCTTTTGGCACTTTCTTTTACCTAATTTAGGAGTTTTTCCTTGTTTAACGGCTCAGAATAATCAGCAGCTCCAAAAGAGCGATTGATAGAGTGGAATAAATTATAGTCTTGGTCGTGTGAATATTGACTTGATGAGACGATTGTTTAGGCGCTAAACCTAGCGCAACCACCGTAGACGCAACGATTAGCGAGTAACAAAACGTCTTAAACCAAAAGCTACTCAGGGTGACATCCACGGCGCTGACAGACATAACGGCTGCCGGATCAGCGATCCCGAATAAATGCTGCGTTGCTATAACCCCGCCGAACCACACACAAACTGCAAACCAAACAATAGCCGCAATCATCGACACAAATAAACCGATAAGTGCCGGTGCAGTTAAATATTGACTAGGTGGTACGCCCAACAATTTCAGCGCCTGTGTCTGCTTACCTCGCACTAACTCGCCGAGCCAGTTGCTCATAATACTGCCCGATCGCGCAGCAAACAGCATGCCGCCAATCGCCGGAGCTAAATACAGCACGTAGCGGCCGCCCATCAATTGAATCAAGTCGTCTGGCTTAATGAACAAGCGAATGAGTCCGGTAAGCGCTGTGTCTGACAACATCTGCACTACCGCTACCGTGGTGGTTCCGAGCATCAAACCAACCAGCGCAAAGAATAAAATGCCTGACACGAACGACAGGTACACCGTGTAAGCGGCTATGCGCATCTCATCACGCAGCGACCGCGGCCAGTGCCACACGCTCAACCACGTAAGAATCACTTGTTTGAGCCATACAATAAATACTAATTGCTTAGACCTGATTTTAGATAGGGCCCTATTTGAAGGCTTAGCCGACGATGACTGACCCGTGTTCGTATTAGCGTTCGTGTTCAAATGTTGCGAAGTGCTGAGCTGCGACAATAGCGATTGTTGTCGGTCGTGAAGCATAGACGCATCACCGGCTGAACCGCCCCAATCTGCAAGCGATTCTAGCTTTCCAGTTTTAAGTCTGAACACCTTAGAGGCGACGCCAGCAATATAAATCGGGTTGTGCGAAACAGTAAGGCAGGCGCACTGGTACTCTTCCGCCAACTCAGCGACCAGCATCGCTAAAGCGCTTAAATTGTGAATATCCAACCCTGCATCAGGCTCATCAAATATTATTAGATCAGGCTGCGTCAGCAAAGCACGAGCAATACTAACTCGTCGCTGTTGGCCACCACTTAACTGGCTAATGCGTGCATTGTGCAGTTCCGGCCCAATGTTAAGTCGCGAGAGCAAGCTATCGATGCTGGTGGGGTCGTAGCGGTCAGGGTTATACCGAGCCACCAATTCTAGGTTGGCACGCACGCTTAGGTGATCAAGCAATGCGCCTTGCTGCAGCACCATAGCGACTACCGAGCCGCTGGGCACGCTAATCTCAGCTAACCGCTGCTCAGCTATAAGCGTCAATAATGTTGACTTGCCACTACCGCTACCACCAACAATAACGCAGTGCTCGCCGCGCTCGACAACTAAATCAAGCGCGTCAAACAATAGTCCATCGCCTAGCCGATAACTAAGAGATCTAATTTCGAGCATTTAGTCTGCGGCTAGCGCAGGATCCGGCATTCCAGCAGCAGCAAAACCAGCTGCGCGTATACGACAAGAATCGCATTCGCCACATACCTTGCCATCGGTGCGCGGATTGTAACAAGAGATAGTCTGAGAGTAGTCGACTCCAAGACGCATCCCCTCCCTAATAATCTCTGCTTTGGTGAGTTGGATAATGGGCGCTTCGATACGGATAGTATGACCACCGACACCGGTTTTGGTGGCCAAGTTTGCTAGCTGCTGAAACGCATCAATATACTCAGGACGACAATCTGGGTAACCTGAATAATCGACCGCGTTGGCACCGATAAAAATCGCTTGCGCCTCTAACACCTCGGCCCAACCTAGCGCGACTGACAAAAACACTGTGTTGCGTGCCGGCACATAGGTGATCGGAATATCTGCAGTCTCCTCGGTCGGTACCGAGATGTCACGATCGGTTAATGCCGAACCGCCAAAATTTCCTATATCGATTCGCACAACCCGATGCTCAGTCGCACCATTGGTAAGTGCTACCTTCTTGGCACGGTCCAATTCAATGCGATGACGCTGACCATAATCCATGCTCAATGCGTAACACTGATAACCCAAGTCTCGTGCCATGGCGAGAACGGTGGCCGAATCTAATCCGCCAGAGACGAGTACCACGGCTTTGTTTGATTTGCTCATAACGTAAAATAATCTAGTTGCTGACTAGGGTCGATCTGCTAGCGGTCTACGCCTAACCTTATCGCCCGGCTTCGTTATTCCAAAGAATTTTGTGTAGCTGAACTTGCATGCGCACCGCAAGCTGATCGCGAATGATCCAATCGGCTAACTGAGTAGCGGACAGCTGGTCGGCTGACGGCGAAAAGAATACGTCACACTTCTCGGTTAGACCACGTTGGTCGACGAAATCTTTAGCCCATTGATAATCATTGTCGTCACAGATCACAAACTTTAAGCAATCAGATGCTTTGATGTGATCTAAGTTTCCGTACTTGTTATTTGGTTCTTCGTTAGACGCTGGCGTTTTGATATCTAACACAATGTAAACACGCTTATCGACTTGGCTAATATCAATCGCCCCGCCGGTTTCAACTGAAACCTTATAACCTGCATCGCAAAGGGTTCGCATTAAATCGTGACACTCAGGTTGCGCTAGCGGCTCACCACCAGTCACACACACGTGCTTTACCTGATATTTGCCAACCTCGACAACAATGTCAGCAAGCTCCATTTTGTTGCCACCGTGAAATGCATACGCTGTATCACAATAGCTACAGCGCATCGGACATCCAGTCAAACGCACAAACACAGTCGGATAACCGATAGTGCCGGATTCGCCCTGAATAGAATAAAAAATTTCGGTAATTCGAATAGTCACAATGAAGAAAGGCTCCGGTTGGAGCCTTTAGCATGAGTTAGTCGCTGTCGGCGAGTCGATTTTTAGCCGCGATGGCCGCATCGGATTTCGGAAAGAAGTTCACGATCTCTTGAAACAATATACGGGCTTCTATTTGATTACCCTGCTGTTGTTCAATGTACGCCGTTTTCAACATGGCATCAGGCACACGTCGACTTCGTGGGTATTCTTGAATTAAAGTACGTAAATGCTTCTTAGCCACATCAAGGTTTCGGCTAACGTACATCGCTTCGGCAATCCAATAATGGGCATCATCAGCCGATTCTCCACGAGGATAAGCCGCAAGTTGCTTTTCAAATACACTGACCGCATCGTCAAACTTTGATTGCTTCATCAAGTCAAAACCTTGGCGGTAATAATCGCTTTCGCTCAATGCCGTAGGAATGCCATCAACCGAACTCGAATCGGCAGTTGCCACGTCTTTGCTACCGTAATCACGGCCGTACTCGGACTCCCGACTTGCAGGCAAAGTGCTAACAGGTGGAATTGATACCACGCCGCCTGGGCGCGCGACCTGCGCTGCCGGCTGCGAAGCTTGATTAGCCTGCTCGGTACGCTGCTGATAAATTGGGTTAGGTTGTGTCTGTTGATACACGTTCTGATTAGGTTGCGCTTGCGCAACATCAGAGCCGTTAGGAATACCCGCAACCGCACCACCGCGATTGACATTATTACTATCGGCTGAATTATTGCCTGCTGGTTGTCCGGGGCTCGCGCCAATACTTCGGTCAATCACCGGCGGATAGCCTTGGCTCGACGAATTAACTGTGCCATTAGACAAAGCCGGCGCAGTTATTATGCGCTCCTCAACTTGGTCAGAAGCAGGATACTCGGCACCAGCACTAGTTTCACTGGAAGTTAAATCCGAAGGCATCGGATTTAATTCGCTACCTCCCTCATTACTATTAGGGAAGCGCGACGACTGTTGTCCAACACCAGTACTGTTAGGAACATTCGATGTAGAGGACATAGAACCAGCGCCAACCTGATTCGCCGCAGGGCGAACTAAGCCCGCGGACTGTCGATCAGTCGATGGTGCTGTGGTTGAACTACGCTGTAGTTTACGCAACTGAAATTGCTGACGCTCTACCATGTCTCGCAGTTCTGCAATCTCACGACGCATCTCCTGCATTTCCAATAATAGATCGCCTTGCGAACTACCTTGCTGCGCATAAGCCACAGACAAAATCGGGGCAACACACAGTGTTACCCCGATGAATTTTAATAACGTTGTTACTCTTCGCATAAAATGATCTACCTAAATCAACTCAACAGGCTAAGGGATAACAATACTCTAATCCCTTAGCACTGCTGGCTCACCCGAAGGTGAGCGATAGTTAATTAGTACTTAATTTCGACGCGACGATTTTGCTGCCAAGCTGCTTCAGTATGAGCTGGATCAGCAGGACGCTCTTCGCCGTAAGAAATTGTTTGAATTGTGCTTTGCGCACCTTCTGAGTTCATGAACTCAGCAACCGCTTGTGCACGACGCTCACCTAACGCTAAGTTGTAGTCACGTGTGCCACGCTCATCGGCATGACCTTCTAAGGTTACACGCGCTCCGCCATTAGCACCCAAATATTGTGCATGACGCTTAGCAATCACAGTTGAACGACGGTCGATAGCTGAACTATTGTATTCAAAATACAATACTTTGTAGTTCAAAGGATCGCCTTCAATTCCCAAGTCACGCAGTTCTTGCGCAGTCAAACCAGTGTTAAATAGCGTTTGATTGCTAGTATCTTCTGAAACTGGCGCAGTAGTTGTTGTGTCACTAACGGCGCCTGAGTCTTTCTTATTACCGCAAGCAGAAACAGTAAGTGCCAGCACGATGGTCAAAAGCAGACCTAATTTACGATTCATATTTCACTCCAAGAATGATTTGTTATTTTGCCGTGTTATTTTACTTGCGTAATGGCGACCACGCCGGCTCACGTACGTCACCACTTACTAATTCCAATCTTGTTCGAACGCGACCATCTGACGAGGCCACGACTAAAGCTGGCTCGTAGCCCTGCTCTGTCTTATACAATACCATGTCTCCATTCGGAGAAAAACTAGGACTTTCATCATATTTTGCATTGGTGAGCCAAGTCGTTTGACCGTCTTCCTCACGCATTACTATGATTTGCCCGCCCTCATGCACCATGGTCATATGCGTTCCGCTCGCATTATATGATGCATTTGCATTTTCGTCGCCCTCAAATGTCATTCGAGACACCGATTTATCATACAGGCTATAACTATAAATTTGTGGCTTTCCGCTACGGCTAGAGGTAAATAAAACACTATCTCCTCGCGGCGACCAAGCTGGTTCAGTGTCGATACCATAATGCGTTGTTACGCGCTCATGCTGCTCGCTGGCAAGCTCGTAAATATACACGTCGGGGCTACCATGACGCGACGTGCTATAAGCAATTTTAGTGCCGTCAGGCGACCAAGCCGGAGCTGAGTTAACCCCTTTAAAACTAGCAATAGTCTTACTCGTGCCTGATTGCAAATCGACCATTTGCACCACTGGGCCACGATCAGAAAACGACACAAATGCAAGCTTGGAGCTGTCTGGCGACCAACTTGGCGACAATATCGGTTTCCAAGACCCGTAAACTTCACGAGCTCCAAAACCATCCCAATCGGCTACCATTAAACGAAAGCGAAACCGTTGGTATTCAATCTCGGTGCGAGTCACATAGGCCATGCTTGACTGAAACGCACCAGACCCTCCGGTAAATGCTTGATAGACCGTGTCAGAAACAACATGCGCCGCGGTGCGTAATTCACGTTCACTTAGATTTGATATGCGCTTACCATTGCCGATCTCTTGCTGACGAGCAACATCGAACATACGAAACTGCACTTCATATTTACCGCCATCCAAGACCCAGACTTCGCCGATAACTAAAACCTCGGCGTCAACAAACCGCCAGTCTTTAAAACTAACCTCTTCATAACGCGATGGAAAACTGGGATAACGGTCAACTGGAACAGTTTCAAATTTGCCAGTGGCGTTTAAATCAAACGCCACAATCTCATGAATATTATGCTCTAGCACACGCCCATCGAGCACCTTGAAAGGCACAACAGCAATCGGAATCCCTTTTACCTTAGCGCCCGAAATACTGATATCTACCTGTGCAAATGCAGTAGATACTTGGAACGCGGCGGCCAAGAGCACGAACAAAAGAAGGTTTTTCAAACTCTGTGCTGGTTTCATAAGATTACTCATTCCTACTCTTTTAAATCGATAGTGAGATTGATGTTTTGCAATTTGACGTGAGCCGTTTGATCTTCTTCAGGCGTGGGAAAGGGTAGCGGATTAGCCTGCAGCACTGCAGTTTCGATACTTTCATCAAAACTCTGAAGGCCGCTAGATTTTACGATACGCGTGCCTTCAACTTCGCCACGTGGAGATAGTTTAATATTGACCACCGCTGAACGCCAACGTTCGGTACCAGGAGCGACGCGCCACTTTGCTTTAATCGCACTTTTAATCAAATCTGCATATTTGCTTTGCACCGTCGCGGTTCGCTCTCCGGCTCGACGATCAGCTTGAATTCGTTTTGCTGCTTGTTCTTCGGCTTCCAACATGTCGGCTAGCCGTTTACGGTCAGCCTCTTCAAGCTCGCGCTGAGCCCGCTCTTCATCCAAACGTTTGCGTTCAGCCGCTGCTTTTTTTCGGTTAGCCTCTTCTTGGGCTAACTGTTTTTCCTTTTCGGCTTTACGTCGCTTTTCCGCTTCAATGCGCTGCTTTTCTTCTTCCAGCGCCTTGTCCTGTTCTTTTTTACGTTGCAATGCAATTGCTTTGCGCTGTTCCTCAAGCTGCTCGGTTTTTACTTGTTCCTGCTTTTGCTTGTTTTTCAGATCAGCAATACGCTGCTCTTCTAGCTTCGCTTCACGCTTAAGTTTCTCTAAGCGCTCTCGCTCAAGCCGCTCTGCATCTCGTTTACGCTGCTCGTTCTTGAGAATTTCTTCTTTTTGTTCCTCGAGCTTGCGGTCATCAATAACACTAGCATTGATTGTATCCACCTTTTCAGCGTCAAATGACTCAACCACATCACGCTTAGCGGTGTAATTAAACACCACCAAGCCGATCACCACTAGATGGATAACGCCAGCAGCAATATATGCCAGCATTTTATTGGTTGCCCCTACTCGTTTGCGTCGATCACTCATCGCTATATCTTATCGCCTACTTTTTGTCTGGAATCGGTTCGGTCACCAAACTAACGGTTTCTACGCCCGCTTGTTTAAGCAACACCATCGCTTTAATTATGTCATCGTATATCGCTTGCTTAGCGCCACGTACTAAAAAATCAGTTTTGGGCTTTAGACTGTGCACTGCGCGAGCATAGCGCAATACTTCTTCAGAGCTTTTAGCTTGATCATCAATAAACAGCTGACCACTCGCATCAACCGTCAAAATGACTGGCTCTGGTGCTTCAGAATTCGCCTCAACCGGACTCCCGTCGGTTTGTGGCAAATCAATTTTCACCCCTTCGGTAAGCAACGGTGCCGTGACCATGAAAATAATTAGCAACACCAACATCACATCAATGTATGGCACTACATTAATCTCGGCAATTGGCTTGCGTTTACGGTCTCGATAGCTACTCATAATTAGCGCCTAGTCTTTCTCTATCGCCAATTGGCGATTAACGATACTGATGAACTCTTCCATGAAGATCTCATACTGACCGACCAATTTTTCAACATGATATGAAAAACGGTTGTAGGCAATAACCGCTGGAATCGCAGCAAATAAACCCATTGCTGTAGCAATCAGCGCTTCGGCAATACCTGGTGCAACACTTGAGACGGTAGCCTGTTTAGTAGATAAACCGAGCGCTCTAAAAGAATTCATAATGCCCCATACCGTGCCAAATAAGCCGACGTACGGGCTGGTGGAACCAACCGTCGCTAGAAAAGGTATCTGCGACTCCAAGTGATCAATCTCGCGACTAAGCTCGACTCGCATCGCACGCTGAACCGCGTCCAGCAAATCATTATTATTGGCATAACCACGCTCCGTAAGACGCTGATACTCTCGATACCCAGCAACAAAAATCTCGGACATGCCGGAAGCGCGCTTGGTCTCAGCGCCCCACTGATTGTAGAGCGACTGCATACTACCGCCGGACCAAAACTCGCGCTCAAACTGCTTAGTCAAACGACGTTCACGGCGCAACATCAAAAACTTGGAAAAGATAATTGACCACGAGACCAATGATGCCAGAAACAGCATCAACATCACTAACTGCACAGTGAGGCTTGCCTCTAACATGAGCGACATGATCGACATATTATCTTGCATCGCCACTTCGACTACCGCAGTAGCAGCTTCACCATTAAGCGATTCAGGCTGTAAGCCTTGGTTTTCAATACCCATTAACTATTCCTCAAGGACCGAGCCACACTAAGTAGCTCGGACATATATTCAATTCGGATTTATACCCTTTTACTGACCGTTGATGAGCCAACCAACGCAACGTTGCGCGACGGCCCTACCGAGAGTTACAACGAGAGCGCTATTCTCAGCGGATCAGGCATGGCGGTTAATTTAAACGAAGCGCTGTCTAAAGTCGCTAACTTTATAGTGGCTTTACACAGTAATTGCGATTGATTATAGATTTTCTGCTGCAACTCCAGCTTAACCTTACCCACATGCAATACAGCAGCCGTGATTATCAGCTCATCGAACAACTTGGCTGGCTTGTCAAAACTAAGCTCAGCGTGACGCACAACGAACATAATGCCATCGTTGTTTTGCAAATCAGCGACATCGAAGCCAAGCGAATTTAGCCACTCGCAACGACAACGCTCCATAAAATTTAGATATTTAGAGTGATATACCACGCCACCGGCATCGGTATCCTCATAATAGACTCGTTGGCGAAACTCAAAACTCGCCAACTCTGACTCAGCAGACTCAAGCATCGCCAAACAACTTAGCTTGCGGACTGACCGTTGGCTCTAAGTTCGCCGGCGCTTGTAATCCGAAGTATGCCCACGAGCGTTTGGTTACCATGCGTCCGCGTGGCGTTCGCATCATAAAGCCCTGCTGAATCAAAAACGGCTCAATCACATCTTCGATAGTGCCACGTTCCTCGCCGATGGCAGCAGCCAAACTGTCGATGCCAACCGGCCCCCCATCGAATTTTTCCATAATCGCGGTTAACAATTGACGGTCCATCCAATCCAGCCCTTGCGGATCAACTTCCATCATATCCAAGGCTCCACGAGCCATGTCTTCGGTCAATTTACCGTTGCCTTTTACCTCGGCGTAATCACGTACTCGGCGCAACAAGCGGTTAGCAATTCGGGGAGTACCACGAGCGCGATCGGCAATCGTTTGCACACCATCAACTTCAGTGGGAACACCCAATATGTCTGATGAACGCTGCACGATTTTAGCTAGATCATCAGAATTGTAATATTCAAGCCGCTGCACAATGCCGAAGCGATCTCGTAAAGGCGACGTTAGCAAACCGGCACGAGTAGTGGCACCGATTAATGTGAATGGGGGCAATGACAGCTTCACGGTGCGCGCTGCAGGCCCTTCGCCAATAACAATATCCAACTCAAAGTCTTCCATTGCTGGATACAAAATTTCTTCTACCACTGGGCTCAATCGATGGATCTCATCGATAAACAAAACATCATATGGCTCGAGATTGGTTAACACCGCAGCCAAATCGCCGGCGCGCTCAAGCACTGGCCCCGAGGTTTGACGGACTCGCGCCTTCAATTCACGCGCGATAATGTTCGATAACGTAGTCTTACCTAGCCCCGGCGGACCAAATAACAACACATGATCTAGTGACTCTTTGCGAGTTCGCGCCGCTTGAATGAAGATCGACAGCTGCTCCTTTAACTTTGGCTGACCGACAAAATCAACTAAGTACTCAGGGCGTAGCGCGCGATCAACCACATCGTCTTCGCCAAGCTGTAAATCAGGATTAATTGGATTCTCTTCCATCATAGGCCTTATAAAACGTTACCCGAAAGATGGCGCAGCGCCTGACGAATCAAGTCCTCGCTACTGAGGTCTTTGTCCAACGACTTAACTACTCTTGATGCATCGATAGGTCGATAACCGAGCGAGACTAATGCTGCAATTGCGTCTTGCTCCTGACTTGGCGCACCGTCAGGACGATTCGACTCGAGCACGACATCACCAAATTCTTTGGTTAGCCGATCTTTCATCTCCACCAATAGACGCTGCGCAGTTTTTTTGCCAATTCCCGGCACTTTGCACAGCTGCGTGACGTCGTCATTAACCATACACTGCACAAGCTCCTCAGCCGACAGGGTTGAGAGCACGGCTAGCGCTACTTTAGGGCCAACACCATTCACTTTAATGAGACTGCGAAACAACTCGCGCTGCTGTTTACTGGAAAAGCCAAACAATAACTGAGCATCTTCGCGGACCACCATATGTACGAATAAGGTCACCGCTTCGCCGGTGGCGGGGAGATCAAAAAAGGTGGTCATCGGCGCTTCAAGCTCGTAGCCGATACCGTTTACGTTAATCATTAAAGCCGGAGGCTGCTTTTCCATTAGAAGCCCTTGTATCCATCCAATCATAATATTTTATACCCTGCCTCGCGGACGGTAGTATTGATTTGTTGATGGTGCGCATGACACACGGCGGCAGCCAGTGCATCCGAAGCATCTTCTTCTGGCGCAGTCCGCAGCCCCAGAAGAACACGCATCATGTGCTGGACTTGAGCTTTATCGGCTCGGCCGCGACCAACTACCGTTTTTTTGATTTCGGTCGCACTGTATTCCACAATTGGTAACGAATTATTGACCGCAGCTAACATCGCCGCGCCGCGCGCATGCCCAAGCACCAATGCCGACTGCGGGTTCTTCGCCAAAAACACACGTTCAATTGCCACCATGTCTGGCTTAGTCTGCTCAATAATGTGCTGCAATCTCGCGTAGATATCATGCAATCGAATGGCCAACTCACCTTTCGGTAACTTCAGCGATTCAGAGTACACGTATTTCAGATCGGAGCCTCGCGCAGTGATGACCCCAACCCCAGTAATTCTGGAACCAGGATCAATCCCTAAGATGGTGATGGGACTCCGATTATTCACACTCGATGCAAGGCCTTATTCTTGCTCGAACATCGATTCAGGAAAATCAGCATTGCTATATACATCTTGCACATCATCAAGGTCTTCCAAAGCATCGATCAATCGCATGACCTTCTCAGCATCGTCCTGCGAAAGACTGATTTCATTAGCCGCACGTTGAATTACTTCAGCGGACTCTATTTCAATGCCAGCCTCAATCAAGGCGCCTTCGACTTTAGTATGCTGCTCCGGCGGCGATGTGATC
The DNA here is from genome assembly GCF_003315245.1 of Arenicella xantha. NCBI lineage: Bacteria > Pseudomonadati > Pseudomonadota > Gammaproteobacteria > Arenicellales > Arenicellaceae > Arenicella > Arenicella xantha. The sequence continues at coordinate 717,815 of NZ_QNRT01000001.1, forward strand.
TCAATAGTGCCATCATCATGCGGCACAATGTCTTCTGCCCCAGCTTCTAACGCAACATCCATCACCGCTTCTTCATCAGCACCTTCAGGCAACAGAATCACGCCGACCTTGTCAAACATATACGCAACCGAGCCTTCGGTACCCATATTGCCATTGTATTTGCTGAACGCATGTCGAACTTCAGCTACTGTGCGATTTTTATTGTCGGTGGAACACTCGACTAACACCGCGATACCCGATGGCGCATAGCCCTCGTAACGAATATCTTCATAGCTAACACCGTCTAAATCTCCAGTGCCCCGCTTAATCGCCCGCTCAACCGTGTCACGCGTCATATTCGCGCCGAGTGCTTTGTCGACAGCGATTCTCAAGCTTGGGTTCGCGTCAACGTCACCACCACCTTCACGGGCAGCCACTGTGATTTCACGAATATGCTTGGTAAATACTTTGCCACGCTTTGCGTCTTGAGCGGCCTTGCGGTGCTTAATATTAGCCCACTTACTATGTCCTGCCATGATGATACCGTCTAGATGTTACTCAAACGCGTATTCTAACATTGGCTCAGCCCCATTCGCAGGGGAATTCACCGCGGATTAATAAAATCTTATTGCGAAGCTTACTCATTGGACTGAACGAATCATACTTAACTAAGCATCGACTGCCGATATCAATCCATGTCTATTTTGACTTTTCGTAGCTTCTTGATCCACGTGCCGGGCTCAGCTTCACCAGTCGGGTAGTAACCATTCAGCACGCGCAACTCCATTTCTGCAGTAGCCGCATTGAGCTTAGCGTCACGTGCCAGCGACTCAAACGTCTCACCTGGCTTGAGTCGTTCATAGTAGATCTCGGTGACATAATCGTCAGTGCGATCCTTAGCCGTCATCCGCCTAAATGACCTTATAATTTCGACAAATTCACGATCTTGCTCAGCGGTAATTTGATTATTCTTAGCGATCCCTAGAAAGTGAAATGTATTTCGCGCAACCATAGCAAGTGCCACACGCTGCGCTGGGCGCGCGCCGATCATTCCTAAGTCTCGAGTCGCGTCCGGATGGATTTTTTGCAGGTCAACCAAATCGTCGGGGTACTTGGCTTTTATGGCTTCCTCACTCGTTACTTTTATGTCGAGTGTCGGCTCGATACTTATCTTCAGCTGCGCGGTCTTTTGCGCATCTTTCAAAACAATTTTCGCCCCCTTAAGATCAAAGCTCCAGGTATCAGGGTATAAAAAAGTGATGTTGAGGTTCTCATTGCTATAGCGCTTATAACCTTTGGGCGCGGTTCGCCGGTAATTCGGCCCGTATACGATTCCAGAAACAGCCTCGCGATATTCATCTCGGCCGACATACCCTTCGCCCGGCGGCAAAACACCAGCGTCTTCAACAACCTTACGCAAACGTTGGTCAGTACGCGGATGGGTCGCGGCTAGACCATGATGTGATGGCGCTTGATTTGAGACTTGCGCAAAAAAAGTCCCAAAATCTGCCAATTGCGATAAAGCTCCAATCAGCTGACTCGGCTCGTAACCCGCGGCGTACAAGTATTTTGATGCAAAGGAGTCAGCCTCAAGCTCTGCAAGCCTGGAATATTTGAACCTATTGACATCGCTTTGCGCCATCATCGCGTCCCCTAAACTACTGTTGCCTACCAAAATACTGGCTACAGTCGCGAAAAATCGATTGCGCCGATCGCGAGCAACCGACTCTTTAACATGCCCCGCGATGTTGTGACCTAACTCATGCGCCATTACGCCAGCAAGTTCGGCCTCAGAATTCAATACATTAAGTAAGCCGCGATTGATATACACGACCTCATAACCCGCTACTCGCGCATTAGGGATTGGAATATCTTGAATAATGAAGGTGTAGTTTTTATCCGCCTGCTCGCTTTGTGCCAACACTCGGTTACCGACCTTAGTCACATATTCATTCAGTTCGGGATCATCATACTCCGGGCCTTCAGCCATCAGAGCAAGGTGCCGCTTTAGGTCAATCCCTGCAGTTGGAACCGCGCCCCATAAATCACTTGTCAGCAAACTTAGAGCGACCAGCAGCATCAGTTGCTTGAGCAGTAAACGGTTAGAATTCATTAAAACGCTCCGGGCAATCAGCCAACATTAGTTAGCTCTCATATTCAATTCAGTCTCATCTGTTTGAGAAAAGAACCGGACTAGTTGACTCCCCATCCCCTCGCAAGCATCTCCTTGAACTTGAGCCAAAAATGGAATCGGAATCACAAACGCCGGCATGTAAGACGTGCCAACGGCTTCAGTGCTAACTCGCCCCACCTCGGTGAAGCTCGCTATGTCCCAAATTGTAGTCTCGTAATCACTCGTATCTTCCCAAGTGCTAAACCCGAAGCAACCTCCACCACCAGGTCCGATTGAACAACTCATGCTGCCAGCCCCGTCAGTGCGCTCAGTCGAGCCTTCAACCCACACGAAATAGCGGATTTTCATGGCTTCGATTTTTGCTGCAACTAACGGCTGGTCTAGCACCTGTTTTAACTTGGCGGGTCGCAATGGCGCAGTTCTGGCTTCAAACCAAGGATAAAATGCATCAACGAATTCAGGCTCACCGATAATTCTCACTCTGTCGGTGCCTCGAGCTAGCTTATTGCCAATACACGCAATTAGCGACGACTCAGTTTGAACCTCGGCTGTTTGGTGACGCCCTAACACTACCATTGCATCGCCTTGATTGAGCTCAACATTGTCTCGCAACCGTACCTGGTCGACATTAATTGTGGTACACGCTGATGCCAATACCGATAATAGCAATGCGCCACAAACACGAGGCAAACTTATTTGTATCATTCTTCCACCTCTTCATCTTGTGCTTTGGTGTTGAGCTCAGCTTGCGACTGGGTTGCTAACTCAATACTTGAACTAGACTCTGCATTACGCTTCACTAGCGCCCTAATTCTAGCTTGACGAGCAAACCCAATAGAAAGCTGAGCACCGACATCGCGCAATGCAATATTGGCCGCCGAACTAAAACCTGCCCCACTTGAACCCAGCATTGCAGTAGGCGTTTTTCCATACCCCTTAATAATCCAGTCCGCTATTTTTTGTTCATCAGCATCCACCAGCTTTATTCGATATTTGATCCAAATTTCATATTGGTTCAACTTAGTCTCACGCGGCGCAGTGTACTGCATATCTAAAATTTCGGGTTCAATTACCAGTTGACGATCTGGGCTATCAAGCGGAACCACAGTCATCAAACTGCCAAAAATCTGATTGAACATCACCCTTTGCGCATCGGTGAAATCCAGCGTTTGTAAGGCACGCTTCTTCTCGGTTTCGGTATATCGGTAATTTTCAAAATCATCGGTGTACCTAATCGCCCCAACGATTGGCAAACGTTCGATTAGGGGCGTCGGAATATTACTTTTAACTACTACGTTACTGGCGCAGCCGCTCAGCAACAAAGCCAACAACATCAGAAGATACCGCATTGAATTGAGTCGACTGTGGTGTTTATCTGACATTGCTATTCAAACCTATAAACGTTCCATTATTTTGTTCAGCCAACTGACGCATCAAATTCGCGTATCGCGTGGCAGAGCTATTCGGCCCCGTCGCAGAGTTAACTAACACCGGAAAACCAACTCCATGAATACGCACTAACGTCTCGCCCTGCGCATTCGCTTCATTGAGTTCTGCAACGGCTTTGACCACGCGCGCCACTGAACGCCCTTGGTAGTCATCGCCCATTACGTACAGACTTATTTTCTTATTCTTATCAAAATGTTGCTTGATTGCACGCGTAATTCCGCCGACTGGCGTGGAGGCACTAAATGCCGACCAATCATTAAGCTTACGAATAATGTCGCGCCGCCGCGCTGGTGTGTCAGGCATGAAGCGGTCACGATATTGTGGAAACATATAGATGCCCTCATTATTCATAACCTGTATACCTTTCACTTTAGGATAGATCGTCAGTGTGCTTTGCACCTCACGCACCAACTTTGGCCAAGCCGACGTCTTCATACTGCCTGAGCTATCAATAATAAAAATAATGTACTCAGAATCAACTGGCACGCCGGCCACGTATTCATTGAGCTTTTTGCGCCCTTTTAATAGACGCTGCATTTCTCGGCTAAGTGACTGCAATGCGATTTGCAAATCTTCAAGTTGGGATGCGTCATCGGCACCGTTATCGTCCACACTGGCTTGACGCGAATTCAACACGTCGAATTCACTACGCAAAATAGCGACTCGACGCTGATCTTTACCAAGCTGCTGCTGTTTAGCATTCAACTCGGTTTCTAAATAAGCCACCTGCCCACGAATCTCAAAGAGCCGCTCCTGTAGCGCCCGCACCAGCCCTTTGTCTTGAATGATCGACTCCTCCAGCACTGTTGGCTGACTAGGCTTAACAATAACCAGCAGCAGAATGATGGCACCAAAACCACAACAAATAATATCGAGAAATGAAATGTTCGCATCTTCGCTGCGACGGCGGACTCGACGACTCATGGCCAATCCCTCGCAGGGGTCACAAAAGAGCCCCGAGAACGAACAGCCAAACGCCAAAATGCCGCGGCTGCGTAAGGATCACCTTCCAAGGGTAGTAAAAAGGTGTTCACAGAAACGTCTTCTAGTATCCGAACAGCATCACTAAAAACACGTAGTCGCTGATACCCTGTAATGCTCCCGCTAGTGGGCGCATTACCGCCTTGGGTCGGAAGGCCGTCGGTGATCAAAAAGATATTATCCGGTCGTGGCTGCATAGCCATAGCAGCCTCAAACACTCGATGCATATTGGTGCCATTTTCAGGCACGACTGAGTTCATACCTTGCACCGCCGAGGCGATGGAGAGACGGTCCGCTACTTGATACCAAGAATTAATTTCATCGCCAAATACCGCACTCACATCCTCATTGAAGGTCAATACTTGAAAGTCACTCGACAACGGCAAGTTAGCCACAATCCATTGCGTAATATCCAAGGTTCGCCCCCACTTCTGCGAGCGTAGCTTCATCTCTTTACTCATGTTTCGACGACGCAATATGTTCACAATGCTCTCATCCAACATGCTCGCCGAGGCATCGACTAGAATCAGAACCTTCTCACCGCCTAAGCGGACTCCGGTAAGATATTGCCGCTCACCATCGCCAGTGAACTGATACGCTTTATTGCCTGCTGGAATTTCATTTTCGAGGGCTTGTTTTTGCCGTTCTAGCTTAGCAATTTGCTTTTTTAAGCCCGGCACATCCACCGCCGAGTCAGGCTGAATCTCCTCTAGTAGACTCTTCAACTGATTGATGTCGTCCTCAATTTTGCGTGCTAGACCTTGCGCGACTACCGATTCATCACTGACATCACTAATTGTGTTGCGAATACGTGCCAAGTTCGCTTCACCTTGCAAGATCTCCTCCTCCAAGAGGTTAAGCTCTGACATCAACTGCGGCTCTAGTGTATTCACCGGCGCATCTGTGACGTGCTTTAGCAATAAAAAAATAAGCACCGCAGCACCTAAGCCACAGGACATAATATCCAAAAAAGACAGGCTGAATGTTGAGGTGTTGCGGATTCTTTTGCGCGCCATATTATTCAGTCAAACCGGTCTAAATCACTCTAATCACAGTGAGCACTCCGTCTGCCACGTGCGACGCTAGACGATCGTTAGGACGCAAACTCTGACGTGCTTCATCATTCAAAATAAAAATCTTGCCGTTGCTAATAAGTCGCTTTAGATTCGGCTCACCTTGGCTCACCACAAGACTATTCGAAGTTGCCGCGATATGGGCCTGCTCGATTGCAATTGCGGTGCCCGCAAACAGCACATGAGTAGCCGCATTGGGGCTCGTCTCAGCACTTACGTTGCGGCTTGGCGCTGAGCGCGAAACCTCCAGCGTCGAAGCACCGGACGGCTGATTAGCAATCGGTAGCGTGGTGATATAGCGAGCCACATCGGTATCCACTAATTCAGACAACACTGCTGGAGCTGGATCTGGCGACCCAATTACCGCTAGTCTTGACTTGGACAACTGCGTTGGAACAACTCCATCGAATAGCGCATTTAAATCAATGTAAACATCAGCAAAAGCACGTTCTTGACTCCGCTCAACAACACGCTCAAAAAACGGGGCAAGTAGGTCATGCCAATCTTTCGCCTCAATACTAATACTGTGCAACTGCGCATGATGCTGGACGGTAACCTTAGCCTTACCAAACTCCTCAATTTGTTTGGCCACATCGGCGAGTTGATCAAATAGCTGCTGCTCGGAACTCGCATCATGTAGCGGATCAAAACGATCACTTTGTATAAAGCGTGACTGCAAGCCTTTAAGTAAGGCTTCTTGCATCAAATGTATCCCGACATCTTGCAAAACATCAAATTCAATGAGCGATACTTGGCCATCTTGACATCGTAGTCTTGAGAGCACCGTTTGATGTAATTGGAGATCAATATGCAGATACTCACCGTGCTTCGACGCCAGCCCCGCCGCGGCTAAGACCGCTTTATTAACGAGTCCTGATACATTTAGACCGCACGACTCAGCAATCCCCAACAGCAACTGCAGATTAGCATCACGATAATGCGGGGGCACGGATACCACCAAAGTCTCAAGTTGATGAGTCCCACGCAGCTCGGTCAAGTGGCTCCAAATAAGGTCACCTGCATGGCGCATACCAGCCTGGTTAGCGGGGATTGCACTTTGATCACACTGCAACCAGTAGCGCTGATTGATTTCTTGCGGCGCGAGCCGACAATGAGCGATTGGGCGCAAACTCGAGTCAGAATCAAACACTACTGAATCGCCTTTCAACCAGGCGTAACCCGGCCCAGCCTGAACCACTGAATCAGTCTGAAGCAAAATATTATTATCGTTAATATGCAGAATTGTGTGCATGCTTATTTATCTTGGGCCTCGGTCGTAGGTTAGCTTTGTAGGTGCCTGATCAAACTATGGTCACAATGGTCTTGAGTCTCCATCACCATACGCTCCTGCATTAGCGTAAGCTGATGAGTTAAAAACATAATCACAATGCTAATAAGCAAGGCGACGAACGTAGAGTTAAACGCCACGCCCAAACTCGCCGTCACCGCAGCAATATTGCCGGCAACCGCTTCATGAGCGTTCCCGAGCGCAGTTCCGATGCCGCGCACCGTGCCAATAAAGCCGATCGACGGAATCGCCCAAGTAATGTACCGCACCATCGACAATTCAGAATCCAAGCGATCCGCCTCGGTATCACAAATGTCTCGCACCACAGTCGAAACATCGGCAACGGAGGCGGTTGATCCGTATCGATTCAAGGCTGCCCTCAGTGCTCTCGGTAATAAAAATTTTCGTTCCGGTAGTGGCAACGCTTCCAGCGGCCTAGACAACTTACGCGCATCCTCAGGCAGTACACGTCGCCCCTCTTCAATACTAATTAAGGATTGGTTTAATAATCGTCGCTGCGCTACCACGGCTTGCGCTTTCAAGCCCATAATCGCCATAACCCAAAGCATCAGAATGAAACATGTTTCCTGCTCGTAGTCTTTCAGCACAACCCATGCCGACCGCTCGATCTTAGCTATTTCTCCGGACTCAGTTTGTGCCGCGATGGCCTGCCTTTCAGCCTCCAAAACCGCATCAGCATTTGGCCTAACCAAGCCCACATAAATTGTGTGCACAACCACAAACGAGAGGACTAATGCCACAACTTGATAAAAGAACTCAGATTTTTGAAGCTTCATATTGATTGATTTCACTATTATTATTGGTTCATCTCAGTCAAATATCGACCGGGAATGGTACGGGCAGATCTTCGGAAATTTCTTCAGAGGGAATAAAGTCCTCATCGTTTTGTCGCGATGCGTCTCGTGCCTGCTGCTTGGCTTTTTTTATCGACGCTGGGTCTGCAGGTATCTCTATACGTTGCTCTTGATCTTCCACGCCCTCAGCGACCGGATTATCGCTGGCTTGCACCTGTGCCCTACTTGTTTCTGGCGAGGCTAGTAAAACACAGCCCGCTAACAGTAAAACCATTGCAAAATTATTTATCGCCACTCGCATACTAGTTACTCTTATTAAGCCCAGCGTAACGGGCAACACGGAAGCCAACATCAAACTTGCCTTTAGCGCCATAGTCACGATACGCCAAACGAAGCTGGGGTAGATAGCCTTTGGCCCAGCTGGCTCCGCGAATCACATGGAACTCGCCAATACTTGGTCCCAATGGGTCTTTAAGAATGGCGCTGCCGAGCTCAGTATTACCTCTAGCCGAATACCAATCATTTACCCACTCGGCAGCGTTGCCCGCCAAGTCATGCAAACCACGATGATTTTCAGGGAATCGGCCGACCGGACTTGGCCCGCGATAGCCATCATCATAATCAGCCAAGGTAAAAGCCAATAATTCGGCCGCTTTTTGATCTGCAAAATTGGCTACTTTTGTAGCTGGCGTGTTGCTCGCCCCCCATGGATACACTAACAAACCATCACTCTTGTTGCGTGCTAGCCATGCCCATTCAACCTCGGTCAAAAGTCGATATCCATTCGCTGCGGGATTAAGCCCTGAAACATATCCAGACACGGTTTGATAAAATGGATCAAACCCCTCTAGTTCGCTTAACCAATTACAATATAGCGCCGCTTCTTGCCAGCTAATATTAACTGCGGGAGCTTTGTTAGCATCTAGGCTCTTGCCTTTGTAGTTCCCCGAATTATGGGTTTTCTTGAATGCTCTAAACTGCTTGTTAGTGGTTTCATGCACAGCCACATAGAATGGCTTGGTTAATTCGGCCTGGTATTCGACCTCATTCGAGCGACGCCCATTTTCTCGTCGTGACGAGCCCATCTTGACCAAGCCCAAGGTTTTAAACAATTTCATTTGATGGCCGACTCGATTGGTATATTCGGCCGGAACTTGAGCCCAATAGTGCTGTTCTTCAGTCAACAGGTTAATACTAATAAGCTGCTGATTCGTTCGGGTTGGAACCACCTCTAGAGTTTGCGAACGGTAGCCAGGCTTACGCACGCTAATTGTGTGCGGCAATGTGTTTAACGCAAGAGTCTGAGACCCACTGCCGCGTACTGCCCCATCAACCAACACGGTGGCATCGGCCGGCGAAACACTTAATCGAACATTGATAATATCCGGCTCCAGCGCCACGTTAGACACTTGCTTTTGATTTGGTTCGAGCAGCAACACTTGATCTGCCAGCTTAAAACCGGCCTTGTACACTTTGACTGATTGCTCTGCATGCGGTCGCACGCTGAGGCTTAATGGCGTAACACCTTTGAACTGCTGATTTAATACCACCGCAGCCCCAGTTGGCTCGCTGCTTAACTCCAGTATGCCGTCAGCCGGCTCCAGGCTAATAGTGGGGATCACCAAGCCTTGCTCCGCCACCACAGCTATAGTTTGTGAAAACGGTTTATATTTCGCGGCCTCAATTACCAGCTCATGGGTCCCTTCTTCTAGCTTGGTAGCAATCGGTGTCTCACCAAGCAATTCACCATCAACAATAACCGCTGCGCCAGATGGCTCGGAGGTGAAAGAATATTCAGCCCAGGCAGGCACTAATGCCATAGAGAGCGTTTGAGTTTCGCCCTTACCGCGCACAAGAATACTCTGAGTCGAGGGTCTGAATAATGGTGCATCCACGGTGATTTGTCGTTTGCCAGCGGGGATACCAGTGATTACCCCAGGTATCGACCCAGCCAGCTCGCCGTCCACCAACACCTTAGCTTCGAGCTGCTCGGGCAATACTATTTCGAGCGCGCCAGGGAGTCTCTGTAGAACCAATTCGAATTGTTGATGCCGTTGCTCGGACACGTCTATGGACTGCGATACTGGCGCATAGCCATCGGCAGACACAGCCACTTGATAGGTGCCCGGCAGCACCAGCATTCGATTACCCAATGGCAACTTAATATATGCGCTGATCGAGATGTTTGCCGCCACACGGTTGAATTTTTCAGGACTATTTAACGAGGCCGAGATTGCACGTAACTCAATACTTTTGGCCAAAGAGATGAAGGTAATAAACAGCAAACTAAAAAATCCGATAACGATTAATGCCCAGTGTGTACCTGTCATCTTAAACCTTGCTCGCGACGTCTCCCCCGTAGGCGCTTGAAAATCAACCGGCGCAATAATGCGATTTTCAGATGTATCTAACTTTGTCATATTAACGTTGCGCTTGTTTACTCTCAGCGGAGGTTACATTGCCGACTATCGGCTGCGTACATACAATAGATATCTTGATGATGTCATCACCACCGGCATGCAACTCCAGCTCACGACGCACATCATGAAACCCCAAACGTTCGCCGGAGACCAAATACCGACCAGGCTTTAATGCTAGATTCTTTTGCGTAAATCGACCAAGCACTAGCGGCTTGGAGCCATCTCGAACCAGCGTAACCGACGTCGCTGAATCCGACGTCAACGCAACCTTTAAGTTGGTGTCGATGCGTTGAAACGCAGACTCTATTTGCGTAATTTGAGCAAGCAAGCTCGGCCCCGGTGATCGTATCGCTTTGGCATCAGCCAAGACCGTTTCCGCGTGTCGACGTTGCGCCTCGCGAGCCAGAGCGAGTTGATCACTTAAAACACTTTCTATTTCAGCTTGCAGTTGCGCACGAGCACTTGCTCGGATTTTCCCTAATTTAGCCGTGATTTGATTGGGGTCACGCTGCAGAACAACTTGATAATTTGATAATGCACTGCGCCATTGCTCGTTAGCTTCAAGCTGTTTCGCCGAACTTAACAGAGCACTCAGTGATGAGCGCTTATCGGATGCTAATGATTGCCGATAAGCAGCAGCGGCAGTCGGGTCATTTGGGCGTATTGTCAACGCTGACGAAAAAGCGTTTTTCGCGGCCGTATACTGAGCCGCAAACAATGAGTTGAAACCCGCAGTCATGGCATCACGGTAACGCTTATCAACAATATCTTGCTTCACTCGGTCCAAACCAACCAGTGCCGGCTCGTAAGCGGCATCAAGCGCGAGCGCCTCTTCATATCTAGACTGCGCTTGCAGCGCCGTAGTCAACTCATCATTGTGTTTGAATCGCTCTTCCACATCCTTAGCTTGACTTACGATTAGCAAGACTTGATCGAGTGTCTTTGCTCGGTCTAGACCTTTAAGGGCCTCAATGTTATTTCGTTCGAGCCTCAGTGCTTGCTCAAATAGACCACGAGCCAAGTCTGTTTTGCCGAGGCTAATCGCGTCCTCACCGGCGGCTAATTTTGCGTCTAATACTTCGGGGACCAATCCAAGCAAAGCCTCCAAACTCGAACGTGAAGTTTGATACGCTTGGATCGCCTCCGCAAATTGTTGCCGCTTATAGAACTCATCTCCCGACGTAGCGCTGCCTAACGCACTCGAAAAGCGGTCGTCCGCCCATTCCCTAACATCTTTACTTTCTAAGTTTTTTTTAAGCGTTAATACATCGGCTAAAATATCTTGCGCATCGGCTCGAGCCTCAGCTCCTTGGCTCTCGTCCCATGGTGCGACGACGTCAATGACAGCTTGTTCAACTTGACTCGTTCCATCCAGCTGAACAAGCTTACTCACTTTAGCTTGAGTTGACTCCGGCGTTGGCGTCAGCATTACAAACAGAACAGCGGCAACGGCTAGCAAGCCAAATGCCGCCAACATAAGGTTAAACTCAGAATGCCACCATCGCGAAGTCACGCGTAACTCGATACCCGAACCTTTGCCTTCCAAGCCTTCGCGTGGTTTACTCAAAAGTTCGCCCGGCGCGGAATACGCAGCAGGTTTAATGGCAGTGCCAAGCTTGACCGAATCGGTATCTAAATCATTCATATGTCACGCTGCGATGATCACCTATCGCCGATTTACTAGTCATCCTCTTGGTTAACGCCGGAAGCATCATTTACAGTCTCTGAAAGCGCCCCCTCTTCAAGGATGAACATTTCCCCTAAAATGCGTCGCCACTCACCAAATTGATCCTCGACGGTACCAGTGAGCGTCACGCTTCGGTCCTGAAGGTCGACAATGCTCGGCGCCAGTTGCGACTCTAGCGACTCGCCCAGCTCGCGTAACGCATCACTATGAGACAAGGCCTCATCAGACTTTAAAAGACTCAATCTAAACAAATTTGCACCGGCAAAAATCCCCATGTGACCGGCAAACCTGGTAGTACCCCGATCACCTTCAACCGCAGCCAAAACGCCACCGGCAATCGCTAAAACGCTCGCCGCCTTTTGCTTGCGCGCTTGCGCATCCAGTTGCCGAGCATACAAAACTTGCTTGTAGCTTAACTTACGCCACTCTTGGTATGGACCCTCCATCTGACGGTTAAAGGTGCGGTAGTAGTCTTGAATGACATCCACAAACAAGTCATTGCGAGCTCTGACCCTTTCGACTCGTTGCATCATTGGGTCCGAATTAGCCGGAACACGCAACAACGAAATACGACCGTCATCGGTCTCAGCCAAATATTCACTGAAAGCATCAGGCACAAAATCACGCGCAAACAGGACTTTAGTGATAGTTCGAATTTGACGTAATTCATCCGCTGACAATGACGCCTGATAATTAAACAACGCGTTGGCTATTTCACTAAAAGTAGCTTGAAAGGGATCGCCAGGAAGGTCAATTTCAGGATGATAAGCGTAGGAACTAGCTTGCTGCTCAAATGCTTGATCCAACCAAACACGCCCGCTACTGTCTTCTGCCTTGACCTTGATTTTAACAAACTCGCCGTTCGACTCGATCAGTTTGCCTGTGACAATAACGTCCATCGGCAAAGTCCGCTTTGGTAGTGCTCTAACGATGCCCCACGCATTACTCTGCTCGAGAGTCTCCTTTAACTGAGAAGTAAACCATACCGATTCACTCTGCCGGACACTGGAATACGCTAAGTCATCAGCATCAAGATCGACCTCACCCGGATGAAATAGAACAATGCCTACATCTAACAAAGTTGATTCATCAATAAGTTGCTCTTGCGCTTCATCGACGCGAGCTATTTTGACCGACTTAGTTTCATGATACTCGAACGTTGAACAAGCACTCGCCAGCAAAGCAACAAAGATGCCGCACAGCAGCTTTCCAACAACCGAACTCATGTTTGTATTTGATTGCCACATCGCTAGCTCAAGCATATCGTTCAACCGACCTCTAGTTACTCTTGTAATTGTAATACTCTTCCCAGAGCTTCTTCTTTAATTCTGGGTCGGTTTCTTGTTCAGCGGCTTCGCGGATCTGGCGCGCAACAATATCGTCATTTTTGCGTAAATCAGACTGCCTATCGTCAAGCTTATCAGCGTCATCGCCTGACTCGGCTTGTTGCGGGTCTTGGCCGCTCGATGTTGACTCGGTGCTGCCGGTTTCAGACGACTCACCGCCAGCGCTCGAATCACTAGCCGTCGCATTGCCTTGTTGGTTTGAACTAGATGAAGCCGAAGGCGCTGGTGACTTTTTAGATGATTTGGACTCGCGCGACTCATCGTACTCCTCGAATTCGCCTACCCCGCCAAGTTGATCATCAGTGTTTTCGTTTGCGCGATCTTCGGCATATTGCTTTTCTCTCGCAATTTCTTCATCGAAGTCACCTAACGTTTCTTCCAACTCCTTTTCTAGCTCCTCGAGCTCTTGTTCACTGAGACCACCACGACTATCAAACTCTGGCTCCTCGAACTCACCGGCGGCAATCGGCTCAGGCTCGTCAAAGGTAACACCATCGGTTACTGTTGGCTCGGCTTCATCGCCGTCCGCCTCGTCGCTTTCCCATTCATCCGGTGGCTCGGCACCCTGAGTACCATTGCTAGCGCCTTGCTGCTCTGACTCTGCGTCAGAACCCGGCTCTCCAGCCTCCCCTTTTGCGCCTTCTGTGTCACCGCCCTCTGAAGATTGGGATGGCGAAGACGGCTGGCCCGGCAGCGACGGAGGTTGTGGCAACGACGGAGGTTGTGGCAGCGACGGAGGTTGTGGCAACGATGGAGCAGATGGGGAACCCGCCCCTCCTCCGCCAGCAGTCGGAGGCAATGGCAGCGAGGGACCACTCGGGCCGCCGGCCCCACCACCACTATTGATCGGCTTAGCGCATGCAGCTACTAACAATACAAGCGATACGCTGACGCATAACCGCGCTACCTTGGTGTGTGAAACGAAACATTTATTCATTAGTCAAACACTCTCATCTGCATGGATTTAAATCAGCCCTTTTCCGATTTGCTACGTGGGGCCCGCACCTTAATATTACGTGACAACTCGTCACTAGCAATCATATGACCACGATCTATTAGCGGTCGATATCGTAAGCGCTTAACGGCTCTCTTGGCGCGCTTGATCAGGTCTGGATAAGGATGCGCCTCTTCAATTTCGCCGAAACTGCGCACACGTCCGAACTTCCCAAGCTTAAACTTCAGCGGCACCAAAACCGTCGGAAACCGGTCTTCAACCGGCGGCCTAGTGCGGGAATAATAAAAATCTGGCAGCAGTATTGGATTCTGAAAACTTGCAAAGAGCTGGTGGCTAACTGGCAGCTCTTGAGCCGATTCCCATGCTGACTGATAGTACAACGCGGCACTATCACGATGACTATATAACAGGCTTAAGTCACCTAAATTTATCAGCGCCTTCACTGCGTGCTCTGTCGCTCCCTCAGCATTGGCCTTTTCTAAGTACCTTAGTAAATATCGCTCGGCATTTGCAAAGCCGTTGGGTACGGAAATAATTTTCTTCTGTGGAAAATCAAGCTTTCGCTCCTGCCATTCAGCCGGCAACCTATATCGCTCGGTCGCGGTGTCTACTTTAATCGTACTCCTCAAAAAATACACTAAAGCCAATTCACCGTAAGGCATTACATAACGATTGAGCGGCTCTTTCTCATACTTTTTTATTGCGTACTTAAGATACTTTTCTGCTTGCTCAAGATACATTAATCCAGCTTCACCGGCATTGGGGCGATATTCAAAACGATTAATAAATTCGTTACCCAACCTTACCACCATGTCAAACGCTAGGGCATCCCTTTCCTGCTCTGACTGGCCTTCAAGCCAAATAATTCGATTAATACTGTCTTGTGCTGCCTCTAGATTCCCTTTTGCAGACGCCAGCTCAAACATCGCACCGAGAATCGGGCGCTGCTCCAGACTGTTAACACCATGATTGATTTTGCTAAGGTGTAACGCATTCGCGAACATCTTACGCGCCTCGTCAAGTCTACCCGCGCTCATCAAGGCTTGACCGTAACTTAGATAAGCCTCGCCAAGGTTGGCACTAAAAGCATCTTCACTATCTTGCAACTCGAGAATTCGTTTAAATAGGATCTCAAGGTTCAGACTTACCTCAGGGGTCAAATCGACTATTGGCTTGGAAGGAACATTTTTTTCGCGAGTAGGTAGATCAACACTTGGCGAATTGTCTTTGTCGCCATCAACCGTTGAGTCCACACCTAGTTGACTGGCAAGTGGCGGCTCCGTCTCTGGCTCTGGCTCTGGTCGCTCGATTTCGCCGTCAACAGCATTAGTTTGCGACTCTGAAGCATCAATCGTCCATGCGCCTTGTACTTGCTGAGCAAATACCGGCCGGATAACACTAGCGATAGAAATTAACAGCACGCCAAAACAAAGCCGGCGTGTCGCGCGACTGACCGCAAGCCGACATAACAATAAGTCCGCATTCTCGATTTTTCTGATCATGGTCTCCTGTAATCTATAGCTTGAATCTTTTACCCAAGGTTGTCTAACATTAATAATGACCGCGTATTCGCAAGAATTAGCACGCCGATTTCTCAACATCAGATTTTAATAGTGGAAAAACAAAACCCTTACTCGGTTTATTCTATCTAATGACTCGGTACTAAATACGGTAACTGACTTACGGTGAGCTAAATGTCAGCACAGCTTATACTGATAAATGTTTCGATACAGCGTATTGAGCACTATAGCTAAGTTTGTAAGTAAAACTGATTTTTCAGCCATTTGTGAATTAGTATATTCTAGGCTCAATTTCCAACTCAACGCCAAATTTCGACAAAATATCGGCTTGTATCTGCTTTGCATAGTTGAGTATGGCTGAACCACTACGCCTCTGCGGATTGCAAATAACGAGTGCTTGTTTTTGATGCACCTGCACACCGTTCACCGCCTTTTGCTTCCATCCAGCTTTGTCGATAAGCCATGCCGCGGCCAACTTGTATGAACCGTCAACCGCGAAACTTACAAGCTCAGGAAATTCGTCGCGCAACTTTTTATGCTGCTCAGCGCTCACTACCGGATTCTTGAAAAAACTACCGACATTAGGAGTTTGTTTCGGGCTGGGCAGTTTACGAGCCCGAATGTCACAGACTGCTTTGAACACATCTAGAGGGCTTTTCGCCTCACCGACTTCAGCGGCCAATGCTGGGTAACTCAAATTGCATGCCGTGTTTTTCGACAAGCGGAATCTAACCGCTGTAATTACTAGCTTGTCGTTGAGTGAGCGCTTAAAAATGCTATCTCGATAAGCAAATTCACACTCATCATTAGTCAACGAGACCGGTTCACCAGTAGCGCGGTCGAGGCACTCTACCGCAACAATGGTATCTTTAACTTCAACGCCATAGGCTCCAATATTTTGGATTGGCGCAGCCCCGACCAGACCTGGTATTAAGGCCAGATTTTCAAGGCCACTCCAGCCATGCTCAACTGTATAAGCAACCAAGGTATGCCAGTTTTCTCCTGCCGCAACGACCAGCTCGACAAACTCCTCCATGTCACTAACAACATCGATTCCTCGCAAGCGATTCAGAATCACCAACCCTGAAAAATCCTTACTTAGTACAGTATTGCTGCCTTCACCTAATACCAATATCGGCAACTGATGTTCACCAGCAAATACCAACGCTTGCTTAAGTTCAGCGAGACTGCCTACCGCTGCGAGATGAGTTGCCTGAGCCGGCACTGCCAAACTGTTATAGGTTTGCAGCTCCGCATTTCTAATGATCTTCAATTGCCCCATACCCACTCCAATGAGATATCACAGCCGATAAAAAACCCAGAGCAGTGTGCACTGAACTCTGGGTTGGTGTCGAACACTTATGCATGGGAGTCCAAACTAACTGGACTCTCCCTCTTCCTGCGTAGCGTTTTGCGCTGCTTGGGCGGAAGCACTTAGGCGGATATGCAAATCACGCAATTGCGTTTTATCTACACCGCTTGGCGCGTCAGTCAGCAGACACGACGCTTTTTGTGTTTTTGGAAACGCAATAACATCGCGAATAGAATCAACGCCAGACATCATCGCGACAATTCGGTCTATGCCGAACGCAATACCACCGTGTGGCGGAGCACCGTAACGCAGAGCGTCTAACAAGAATCCAAATTTCTCTTCGGCTTCTTGGTCATCAATACCTAGCGCGGTAAACGCTTGCTTTTGCACGTCAGTCTGATGAATACGAATGGAACCACCACCAAGCTCAGTGCCATTCAACACCATGTCATACGCTCGTGATAATACGTTGCCAGGATTGCTCGATAACTCGTCGAGCTGATCAAGCTTAGGCGCTGTAAATGGATGGTGTAGCGACGTCCAACGTCCACTAGTACTGTCTTTCTCAAACATCGGAAAGTCGATAACCCACATCGGCGCCCAAGTGCCTTTCAGCAAACTCAGATCTTCGCCTAATTTATTGCGTAAGGCGGCTAATGAGTCATTAACCACTTTTGCCGTGTCAGCACCAAAGAACACTAAGTCTCCGTCTTGCGCTTCAACGCGCAACATTATGTCGTTAAGCGCAGCATCTGATAAGTTCTTGACGATAGGCGACTGCAGACCATCACGGCCAGCCTCCAAATCATTGACCTTGATATACGCCAACCCTTTAGCACCATAATTACCAACAAAGTCTGCGTAATTATCGATTTCCTTGCGGCTAAGTCGAGAAGAACCTTTAGGTACTCGCAATGCAGCCACTCGCCCATGACCAGAATTAGCGGGCCCAGAGAACACTTTAAAATCCTCTTCTTTAACCAAATCAGTAACCGATACCAGTTTCAGCGGGTTACGCAGATCTGGGCGGTCAATACCGTATTGCTCTATCGCATCAGCATAGGTCATGCGCGGAAACTCGGCTGGCAACTCAACATCTAAGGTGATTTTGAATAGATCACGAATCATGGTTTCCATCATGTCCATGATTTCGTCTTCATTCATGAACGACGTTTCAATATCCAACTGAGTAAACTCAGGTTGACGATCAGCACGTAAATCCTCATCACGAAAACAGCGTGCGATCTGATAATAGCGCTCAAATCCAGCAACCATTAACAGCTGCTTAAACAGTTGCGGAGATTGCGGCAAGGCAAAAAACTCACCAGCATGAACGCGGCTTGGCACCAAATAATCACGCGCACCTTCAGGTGTGGATTTGGTCAAAATCGGAGTTTCTATATCAACAAAATTTTCAGCTTCAAGAAAATCTCGAAAATACTTAGTGACGCGACTCCGCAAACGGAAAATCTTCTGCATTTGCTCACGTCGTAAATCTAAGTAGCGGTACTTTAAGCGAACCGCCTCACTAACATCATCTTCGTCTAACTGAAAAGGAATCGGGTCAGAGCGATTTAACACATTAATTTCAGTCGCGTAGACTTCCACCATACCAGTTGGCAAATCACTATTGGTCGTACCTTCTGGACGCGCGCGTACCTTAGCCGTGACTTGCAGCACATGCTCATTGCGCACTGTGTCTGCCACTGCAAAGGCGTCCACCGCATCTGGGTCGACGACCACTTGCAATAGACCCGACGCGTCGCGCAAGTCGATAAAGATCACGCCACCATGATCACGGCGTTTTTGAGCCCATCCAGAGACGCTAACAACAGTATCAATTAGGGATTCATTAACTTCGCCACAGCGGTGACTACGTAGTGCTTTCATTCTTCTCTCGTTTAGCTTTTGCAGCTTGCTTTGCTTTGGTACGTTGTAGTTCATCAGCCATTTTCTTGGCTTCAACCGGGTCGTCAAGCGGGTTAACCACACCGGCTGACAAAATCATTTTTAATCCGACTTCCACCGGCACATTGAGGCGCATCACTTCAGACGGAGGCACCATAATATAAAATCCTGATGTAGGGTTTGGCGTAGTAGGTACATAAATGTTGATCAAATCTTTACCCACAACCTGCTGAAATTTTTTCGGTGTATCTCCCGTTACAAACGCCAGCATCCACAAACCACGCCGCGGATACTCTACCAACACCACTTCTCTAAATGATTGGCTTGCATCCGCGAATAAGCTTGCAGTAATTTGTTTTACTGCACCATATACCGTGCGCACCAGCGGGATTCGAGCGAGCACAGACTCCCAAGCGCTAATCAGTCGACGACCAAAGAAGTTGGCCACGATCAAGCCAGTAACAATCACCAACGCCAGGGTTAGAATAACGCCAAGCCCTGGAATCTGAAAACCAATCAGCGTCTCAGGTCGCAGCGAATGCGGCAGTAACAATAAACTGCGGTCGATCAAACGAATCGCAAATGACAATACGACATAGGTCGCCACCAATGGCAACCAGACCAATAGGCCTGCAACAAAATAACGACGCAGCCAAATCATCATGACTTACTCGGCTCCGGCGCTAGCAGGACCTGCAGAAGAGCTCGACTTGGTATCTGAGGAAGCCTCAGATCCGGCCGCCTTAGCGGCCGCAGGCTTACCCGAATTTTTAAAATCAGTCTCGTACCAACCGGTTCCTTTTAGCTTGAACGCGGCAGCGGTGATCTGTTTTTGCAAGGCTGGAGCCTGACACTCAGGGCAATCCGTCAGTTTTGCGTCACTCATTTTTTGCAACGCTTCCAAGGAATGACCACAGTCAGCACAGCGATATAGATAGATTGGCATGGAAAATTACTCGTAGATTTCTAAAATAGGCTTGTCGCCCGCATTCCTGCAGCCTATAACTAGGCCGCGCATTATACCGCTAACTGCCGGCGATCGTCATATTTTCAATGACAATTGACCCACATTCGGTATTTCCGCGTGTATCGTAGTCATTGCCCAGCGCCACCATATGCTGATACATGTCCAGCAAATTGCCCGCAATGGTGATTTCTTCAACCGGATACTGAATCACACCGTTCTCAACCCAGTAACCGGCAGCGCCGCGCGAGTAGTCGCCCGTAACCATATTGATGCCCGAGCCAATGAGTTCTGTCACCAGTAAGCCTGTAGTCATTTGACTCAATAACTCAGCAAAATCTTGACCCGTGTTCGAGACTCTAAGGTTGCGCACTCCACCAGAATTAGCGGTTGACTGCAAACCCAGCTTGCGAGCGGTATATGAGGCCAAGACGTAGCCCTGTAAGACACCGCCGCTGACTAAGCTACGCTGCGCCTGTGTCGCGGTGCCCTCACCATCATGGTAGGCACTGCCAGCAGCGCCAAGAATATGAGGGTTTTCGGTAATCGAGACAAAGTCTGGCAACACTTGTTGACCGACTTTATCTAACATAAAACTAGCCTTTTTATAGATTGCGCCGCCTTTTAAGGCACCAATAAGATGGCCAATAAGCGATTTAGCTGACGAAGGATCAAACATAACTGGCGCTTGGCATGAACCAATCTGCTTTGCACCTAAGCGTTCAACGGTGCGTCGCGCAGCAGTTAAACCGATTTCTTCTGCGGTCTGTAATTTTAGGGGGTTTCGATTGCTGTCATACCAATAGTCGCGCTGCATTGAGTCATCTTTGCCGCCAATAACTGAACACGAAATACTATGTTGACTACTTGACGTCTCACTCAAAAAGCCATGGGAATTAGCGTAGACCGCACACCCACTGTAAGAGTTCACTGACGCTCCCTCAGTGTTACTAATTCGACTGTCTGCATCCAGCGCTGCCGACTCACACTGCAACGCGATATCGGCTAACTGACTAACATCGTCAGTCCACGGATGATATAAATCAAGATCGAGTGGCTTAGTTGCCATGCCATCGGCATCGGCTAGACCAAGACAATCATCGGCCCCGGTATAGCGTGCGATCGACATAGCCGCATCTACCGATGCTTTTATACCCGACTCACTCAGATCCGCACTACTAGCCGAACCAGTCTTATGCTCTCGATAAACACTCACCACCAGTTGTGCGTCGTTATGCTTCTCTACTGTCTCTAACTCGCGCTGGCGAGCGGTCACCGAGACACCGGTGCCTAAATGTAACGACACCTCAGATTGATCAGCGCCTGACTGCTTCGCGTATTCCAAGGCGAATTGTGCTGCGTCGGTCAAATTAACTCCCACGCCGGTGTTTAACTTACTCATAATTGCACTCCGCCAACGGTTAACGCGTCCATTTTCAATGTTGGCTGACCTACTCCAACCGGCACACTTTGGCCATCTTTACCACAAACACCGACGCCCGAGTCGAGCGACATATCAGTGCCGACCATGCTAATCGTTTGCATCGCTTCAGGACCACTACCAATGAGCGTCGCGCCTTTAACCGGCGCGGTGATCTTACCGTCTTCAATGAGATACGCTTCACTCGATGAAAATACGAACTTACCAGACGTAATATCAACCTGACCACCACCAAAGTTCACCGCATATAAGCCTTTTTTAACGCTGCGAATAATTTCTTCAGGATCATGCTCACCAGCATGCATATAAGTATTGGTCATACGCGGCATAGGCAAATGCGCAAACGATTCGCGTCGACCATTGCCAGTTACTGACATCCCCATTAACCGCGCGTTATGTTCGTCTTGCATATAACCTTTAAGAATGCCTTTTTCGATCAGCACGGTGTTCTGTGTTTGATTACCTTCATCGTCAACACTCAATGAACCACGGCGATCGGCGATTGTGCCATCATCGACCACAGTGCATAACTCACTGGCGACTTTTTCCCCGATACGACCTGAAAACGCAGAGGTACCCTTCCGATTGAAATCGCCTTCAAGGCCGTGACCAACCGCCTCGTGCAACAAGATACCGGGCCAACCAGGTCCAAGCACAACAGGCATAGTACCGGCAGGAGAATCAATTGCTTCTAAACTTACCAATGCTTGGCGAACCGCTTCATGCGCATAATGTTCAATAGTTTGATGATCAAAATAATCGAAACCAAAACGACCACCACCGCCCATAGAGCCGCGTTCACGCTTACCGTTCTGTTCAACAATCACCGATACATTGAGGCGAACCAGCGGACGAACATCTGGGATTTGCCGGCCATCGCTGGTAACAATTAATACCACTTCGTATTCACCAGACAGGCTCGCCATGACTTCGACGACACGAGAGTCGTGACTGCGAGCCGCACGATCGGCATGCTCCAAAATAGACACCTTTTGGGCATCGCCAAGTGCCGCTATCGGATCGGCCTGCTGATACAAGGGTTTGATGCCTTGCGGGCGCCATTGCCGAGTTTGCTGTGCATCCCGACCTTGTCGACCAATCGCTCCGACCACATCGGCAGCCGCTAAAATAGCGGGAGCATGCAAGTCCTCGCTGTAAGCAAAAGCCGTTTTCTCGCCACATACAGAGCGTAAACCAACCCCTTGATCTATGTTGAAGCTACCACTTTTAACCACGCCCTCATCCAGTGACCAGCTCTCATGTTTGGAGTATTGGAAATACAGGTCGGCGAAATCACAGCCCGCAACATTGGTGAGGCGACTCATGGTCGAACTAATATCCGCATTCGACAAACCGGTGGGCTCAAGCAAGGTTGCTTGGGCGATCTCAAAATGGTTTTGATTCATAGTATTCTTTGTAAGTTAGAGCCGCCGGTGCAAATGCACGGGGAAGCGCTCTTTGAGGGATTCTATCTTTGTGAGGTCGATTTCGGCAAAAACCAAGCCCTGACCATCAGTTTGCTCGGTAATAATTTCGCCCCAAGGGTCGATTATCATGCTGTGCCCCCACGTGCGGCGGCCACTTGCGTGTTTTCCAACCTGTGCGGCGGCCGCGATAAACACTTGATTCTCTATAGCTCGACAACGAAGCATGGTCTCCCAATGCGCTTTACCGGTCTCATAGGTAAATGCTGCAGGCACGCAGATCAACTGAGCACCACGCTGAGCCAAAAGTCGATACAGCTCGGGAAAGCGCAGATCATAACAAATTGTTAGTCCAAGCTGCAGAGGCAAATCATTGAAGACCAACTGTTTCGGAGAGGTTTGCTCAATCGACACAACACCTGCTCGATAGGTGTCGGATTCTCGATACTGGTGCGACGCCCCGGGCTGTGTGTCCACATCGAACAGATGCAACTTATCATACGCCGCAACCAATTTACCTAAGGGATCAAACAATAACGAACGAGCATACGGCTTAGTCCTATTAGCCCCATCACTCTCAACGACAGCGAGTGAGCCTAGTAAAATCGCCATCTGCTTGCTAGCCGCTAACTCAGACAAAGCCGATTGGACTATGCCTCCGCTCGCCAACTCGACATATTGCAACGCCTTACTAGAAGGCATTTGCACGGCATTCTCTGGCAACACCAGTAGATCCAATAGAGGACTCGCATCAACGGCAGCGGCGATTACATTCAGGTTTTCTTGCACATCCGGACCTGAACTCATTTCCAAGCAACCGATGCGCAACATTGTTTTAGGCATAAGGTTTGCCGACGCTCACCGATCCAGCGCCGGAGACTCAAGCTCTTGCGCTTCTGAAGCTCTCTCCAATTCAGCCGATTCTAACTGAGTGTCGAGCTTCGTGTCATCGAGCGGCACCAATAACGAGTCAGAGGGCTCTTGTTGAATTGTGTCGTCACGCGCTAACGCGAGATTTTGCATGGACTTATCAGGCTCTGGCGCACTAGTCAGCGGCTCTGGCTCATTACTCTTCATCTCCACCATCTCGAAGTCCTCCCAGCTTCCGAGCGCGCGGTAGCTTCTGAAACTAGACTCACGCATTTCATCTTTGAATAACCGCTGCGTAATAAACACCACCGCTCCAGCAGTAGGGTTGGCCAGCGCACTTAAAAGTGCCAGATTACCGCCAAGCTCGGGCGACAGATGAACTTCCATATCAATTAGTTCCTGCGCTAAATCAAGCTTACCTTCCATTCGCACAAATACCGCGGGAGTAAATATATAAGCCTCACGGAAAATCGCCTCTCCGTCTGCCAGCAGACCGGTGTAGCGCATACGATCGAATCTCAAACCCGATGCAAACACATCTCGAAAATCAAAGATCAAACGTCGCGCGATTGCATTAAAGTTAAGCAGACCAAGCAGCTTTCCTGACCCAGGCTCAACCTGAACCAACTCCCCATCTCGGATCCGCAGATCAAATTCACCATTTAATCGCGCATAGTCAAATTCATGTGGCGCACCAATCCAGTTCACATTGCCACTCAAGGTGCCAGTGCCGCGCTTAATGATGCCATCGAAACTCATATCGGTAAGAGCACCTTCGGCCTCATCGATCACGGTATTGAAGTCAAATGAGGATATGGATCCAGCGGCATCCGTATTTCGCCAACCACCACGCGCCACGGTACGGATGCCATT
Source organism: Arenicella xantha (assembly GCF_003315245.1). Lineage (NCBI taxonomy): Bacteria > Pseudomonadati > Pseudomonadota > Gammaproteobacteria > Arenicellales > Arenicellaceae > Arenicella > Arenicella xantha. The sequence continues at coordinate 742,254 of NZ_QNRT01000001.1, forward strand.
TTGCTCTAGCAAAAACTCCTCAGTCAGCCACTCACTGCCCTTAGGTTTACCGCTAAACACTAATTTACCTAAATTCTTCCCGCTCAATTTGAATGTGTCTGCAGTCAACGATATTGCGGGGTAATCGGCAGGCTGTAAACTATAGTCTATTGGCGCTGGCTCACTTATTCCATCGGGCGCTTCAACGATATCCACATACGCTAAATTAAATGTATACGACCCGAGTTCAGCACGCGGCTGCATTTGCATAGTGCCTTTGACATTATCTCCATCTAATGTCCCAACCCAGTTAAAACCATCAACGGAGACCGCCGAGACCTGCAGAGGGCCAAATTCACGACCCAATAAAACTGGGTTCGCAGCACGGATCGATAACGACCGCATCGCGTCGAGAAAAGCAGTATTTTCGGAAACTTTGCGCGGCTCGAAGCTTGCTAAGTCTATGATCGCTGACAACCAGTCATCGAGATTAATATCATCATTTTCAATCACGAAATGAACACCCGATTTCAGCGGCAATGACGCATCTGCTCCAAGGCTGATCAGCGCCTTATCAAATAGTGACGACGAGGCACTCGCAGTATTTCCCTCAAGTCGCACCTGCATATCCTCTTGCAGGCTTATCGCCATGGAAGGCACCGTGGACTTACCGCCCAAGGTCATCGATAACCGCATGTTAGTTTCTGCATCGGCCGACTTGCCCAGTGGCGCTGGCGCCGAAACAGCAATACCCTTAAGATCAGAAACCCCAGAAATAGTCACTTCGGGACCATCAATCAGCAAATCGCCCTGCCAAGCGGCGTTGCCGTCAAACCACGTTAACATGTGCTCACCAAGCCAAGGCTCGAGTGCATCCGCGGCAAGCCGTCCAGTTGCCAGCAACTTCATAACCGGTGGCTGAGCTTCGGCGACCGTAATCAACTTACCGCTTGTGGGCCCGCCCAAAAAGAACGCATTAATATCGGAGGACGTAACGCTTCGCTCGGTGAATTCAACAGTACCGTTAATTTTTGAAATCGGCACTCCCTCCGGCAGCAAACCTCGACCATTGCGCACAATCGCAGTACCTTGCACTGCGGCGTCTTCGATCTTGTTCAACGGAATGCTTACCGCGATATCAATATCAACTTGCCCATTAGTAGCTTGAACCGGCAACTCGTCTAATTGATCCGCTGGATTGATTAGCGGCCCTTTGAACAAAAAGTCCAAGCCCTTGACCAATGAGGTACTGGTTTTACCATTCACCGTTAAGGTTCGATCAGTTTGAAAAAGCTTAGATATCTGCAGCTGGCCATCGGTCACCTCGTCGCCATTCAACCACAGCTCATCAGGAACAATACTGAGCAGTTCATTGCGAATAGTTGCCGTGCCACGCCCACGTTCTGCGGCTGGCCAATCACGCTGATAACCATAGTCGACAAGCACATCATTAAAACGCGCGCGCGCTTCTAACTGAGCTTTACCAACCTTCAATGCGTTCCGCGAAACTTCACCTCGATAGCTGACTCGACCATTAGTAAACTCGCCACTTTTAAATGCATTGACCGACCAGTCTCGAAACTTATCCAGTCGATCATCTAACGGCAGATAATTAATTATCTGACTCACATCTGACACGCTGAACTCAGCGCTCGCATTGAGCATTAGCGGACTCGCATCTGAACTGGCTGGATTGCGCACTAAATCACCGCCCTCAAAACTGAGTTCACTCACCGAGTCAATAGTAAACAGTTCGCCAAAACTCGCCACCTCACGAACTTTACTATCTAACCGACAGGTTGCATTCAAACCAGAAATGCTCAAAGTTTCATCAACAAACTCACCTTCAATCAGGGCGATGGTTATGTTGCCATTGGTATTAATGCGCCAAGTAAATTCGCCCGTGGCTCGCTCCACAGGGAATGGCTGCTGATACCAGCGCGGCCAATCAAACTGCGCTCCTTCGGTGTAAAACTCAAACACGCCGCCCTGCTTGGATGCTGACAACTGCCCGCTCAAGCGATTCATTCCAGGTGCATCACCGGTTGATTTAAAGCTCACATCGGACGCAGCCGCACGTAACTCCCACTGCTCGATCGCCAACAAAGGTCCCGAGAACTCAAACTCAACATCATGCAACCGACCATTTAGGTTTGCGTCCAGTATCCAACCAGCTTCACGCGACAACCCAGCTAAACGAATAAAGTCTCGAATCCGCTCAACATCGAGTTGCGTTAGCTGCAGTTGACCCACGCCATTCTCGACTTCCAGCGAGATATCTTGCGCGCGCAGCAACCGCTGCTTCTGATCACCTAGCACCTCTAACGAAGCATCCCAAAGCTTGTCAGAAAGCATGTTGCCTGTCGCAGTAGCCGTAAACGCCAGCGGGCCTTTGGAGGTGGTAATGGCAGCTTGAATGGTACGAACCTGTTCCACTCGTTGATAGACAAAAGAAATATTTCGATAACGCTTTAGTTGGTCAGCTTGGCCACGCCACAGCAACTCTCCGTCATGCCATGCTGCCGCTTTTTGATCAAGCAGCCACGACAGCAATCGCTTCGGCGTAGCCGGCCCATCCGAGCTAGACGACAAGGCAATACCCGCCACTTGCAGTTGCCCGCTAGGCAAGGAAACAATCTCCAGCATCGGTTTTTCAACCGCAAACTCAGTAAACTTCGGCCAGAACTTAAGCAACGAACCGGGGCTCACAGCGGCCGACAACGAGTTAAACGCTAAAGCGGGTTGATTAGGTAGATCACCGGCCACACTCAAATTACTAATCTGCACATGCGGCGTAAACCCTTGCCAATCAGTGCGTACCGAGCCAACACTAACGGCTCGATCAAACAAAGAAGAAAGATTAGCTTCTAATAGGTCTTTATGTGATTCAGCATAACTAAAATACGCGGCCAAACTGCCCCAAAACAGCAAATACAAAAAGCCCAAAGTTAACAGAAAGTTTCTCAGAAACTTCATGAAATTACCCTTTGCCAAAATTTAGGCAGGCCTGATTGGATAATCACTTGTCTCATGCCAGCGCGATATCGTAATCTTGTTGTGACAACAATGGATCAGCTTGTAGGCTGATTGGGCGGTCAATAAATTCTTGCAAGTCTGCAAGGCTGCTCGCCTCTTCGTCAAGTAACAACTCGACCACTCGAGGTGCTGCGACAATCGTATACGCTTGAGCCTTATATTGTCGATCTTCGCGCAAAATCTCTCGCAGAATCTCATAACAAACTGTTTGTATGGTTTTAACCGTGCCGCGCCCTTCACAGGTAGGACAGGCCTCACACAGTATCTGCTCTAAACTCTCCCGTGTGCGCTTTCGCGTGATTTCAACCAAGCCCAATGGCGAGATATCCGTAATGTTTATCTTAACTCGATCTTTGGCAAAAACCGCATCGAGCGCCGCCAGCACTTGTTTCTTGTGGTTTTGACTCTGCATATCGATAAAATCGACAATAATAATTCCACCTAAATTACGCAACCGCAGTTGATGGGCGATCTCGGTTGCGGCTTCCAAGTTAGTCTTAAATAGGGTCTCTTCCTGACTATGCCGACCGACGTACGACCCCGTATTCACATCAATCGTAGTCATCGCCTCAGTCTGATCGATAATCAAATCACCGCCAGATTTTAGTTTAACCTTACGCTGCATAGCGTTCTCAATTTCTTGCTCGATCGAGTAAAGTCCAAATAATGGCTGCTCGCCAGGATAATACTCAAGCTTATCGACTAACTCTGGCATAAAGTCGCGAGCAAAATCACGCGCCTTTTCATAGCTCTCGCGTGAATCTATGCGGATTTTCTCTACGTGATCGTGAACCAGGTCTCGCATGGTCCTAAGTGACAGCGGCACGTCTTCGTGAATTAAGGTGGCTGGCTGCGCACCTTTGAGTTTGCTACTCACGTGCAACCACAGACGCTGTTGAAACAGCATATCATTGGCGATATCGGCTTCAGTCACTGATTCAGCAAGGGTACGGATGATAAAACCACCAGTTAAATCATGCTGTTCAATTTGTCGTTGCACTACATCACGCAAGCGTTCCCGCTCGTCAGCACATTCTATTTTTTGTGAGATCCCGATCTCGTTGCCATTCGGTAAGTACACCAAGTTCCTCGAAGGCATGCTCAACTCAGTGGTTAACCGTGCGCCTTTACTACCAATGGGATCTTTGAGCACCTGCACATAAATATGCTTGCCTTCATGCACTAACTCTTGAATTGGTGGAATATCGCGCATTGCAGCGCCACTAAACGCGGGGTCATTTCGAGCGATATCCGCAGCGTGTAAAAATCCATTTTTGTCCAAACCAATATCGACAAAAGCAGCCTGCATACCAGGCAATACACGCACCACTTTGCCTTTATAGATACTCCCGACCAGCCCACGCGATAAGGTTCGTTCAATGTGCAGTTCTTGCAGCACACCGTTTTCGACTACCGCTACACGCGTCTCACGCGGTGTAACATTGATAAGTATTTCTTCTTTGCTGGCCAACTGGTTTAACTGCCTGATCGGTTCTCGGCTGCAGCGACCGCCATAGACGCCGTTACAGCCAGTTCATTTCAATAGTGCCTAGTAGCTCATTAACCTCTCGCAACGGTAACCCCACCACATTGCTATAACTACCCTGAATCGATTTAACCCAAGCTGAAGCAAGCCCTTGGATCGCGTACGCACCGGCTTTATCTTGCGGTTCGCCACTTTTCCAGTAGGCGTGCATCTGCGCATCCGTGATGGTTGCGAATTCGACGTCGGTGAGCCCCAACTTGACACTCAGTTTATCATGAACCATTAAGCAAACCGCAGTCATTACCTGATGTTTAGCCGCGCCTAAGCTTTGCCATATCTGCTGGGCGTGCTCGAAATCACGAGGCTTAGCGTAAATTCGCTCACCTTGAACCACGACAGTATCAGCCGCCAATATTGCATACTTAGCAGGATCGAGCTCAGCGTAGGCGGCACGGGCTTTTTCTCGCGCCATCCGGGTGACATAGTCTTCTGCCAGCTCTTCCTCTCGACGGCTCTCATCGATATCAGGCACATGAACCGTAAACGGTACTCCCATGGTATTGAGCAGGTCACTGCGACGTGGAGACCCAGAAGCAAGAATCAGTTGAATATCTGTCATGGCTAATCGCCTCTATGATAGGGTAAGTTGGCGTTAATACTCCACGCACGATAGAGCTGTTCAGCTAGCATGACTCGCACCACCGGATGCGCAAATGTCATTGCTGACAAAGACCACTTTAACCTTACTTGTTGCAGATAGTTCGGATCAATCCCCTCAGGACCACCAATCAATATCGCGATGTCTTGACTATCATCAATCCACGACTGCAAATGAGTTGCGAGACCTTCAGTGTCAATATGCTTGCCGCGACGATCCAGTGCTATTGTCAAATACGATTCAGGAATAGCCGCTGTAAGCAGCGCAGCCTCATCACGAAGAATTCTGGCCGTGTCTGCATTTTTACCACGCTTTTTAGCAGCGATTTCATGCAACTCCAGTTGACATAGGGCAGGCATACGCTGCGCGTATTCGCGATAGCCCTGCTCAACCCAAGCTGGCATTTTAGTGCCAACTGCCAACAGCTTGATCCGCATAATTAAGTGCTAAGCATCTTCTTGTTCGCGATGCTTCTTCACCAATGCGCGAACGTCTTCATCCCAAAGTTTTTCAAGATCATAATACTGTCGGACCTCTGGACGCATGACATGCAAGACCACATCACCAAAGTCAACTAATACCCATTCGCCAACATCGGCACCATCTTCGTTCAAGGGTTTTACTCCTTGTCGACGTAGCGAGTCGGACGCTTCACGCGCCAATGCTTTTACGTGTGTATCTGAGGTGCCACTCGCGACCACCATGTAGTCTGCGAAGTCTGAGATATCGGCAATGTCTATTACCTTGATGTCTTGCGCCTTGATATTCTCAAGCGCCTCAACAACCTGGTCTTTAATTTGTTCTGGATTCATATTGGGTATTTTATACAGTTGATGTTCGCGAATATAGGCCAAAACAGCACTCGGCAAAAAATCATGTGCCAGCGGCCCCGGAGCGGTTTCAAGCTCATGCCGCAATCGCGTAGAGGAAATATTGATATCGGTGTGTTCAAAGCACCAAATCCGGCCCGCATTGTATTGCAATAACTCATCCGCTGACGAGACAAATCGATCACTAAGCTCAGATGGCACCTCAATTGGGTAACCTGGGCGACGTAATACTAGCCAATTGCTCATATCCAGCAGCTCAGGATACCGATGCCAACTTGGTAAACTCATCAAACTATCAGCACCAATAATTACAATTAGCGATGCTCGTGGAAATTGTTGCTTAAAAAACTCAACAGTATCCACAGTATAAGACTTGTTCGGTCGCTGCACTTCATGATCATCGGCCACGAACTGTTGGTGCCCGGCTAGTGCCAGCTGCAGCATAGCGAACCGATGTTCAACATCGGTGTTGACTGAAGTCTTATGTGGTGGTCGAGCACTTAGCAGCCAATGAATTTGACTAAATGGCAGGTGACTGGCGGCTTGTTCGACCGCACCCAAATGACCATTGTGTACCGGGTCGAACGTGCCCCCAAAAAGCCCGATCAACTCAGACATTTAGCTCCGCACATGTCCGTCACCAAACACTACGTATTTTTGAGAAGTTAAGCCTTCAAGGCCAACCGGGCCACGGGCATGCAGCTTATCGGTACTAATGCCAATTTCAGCACCTAAGCCGTACTCAAATCCGTCAGCAAAACGCGTTGATGCATTGATCATTACGGAACTTGAATCCACCTGCCGCATAAAAGATCGACCTCGCGTATAACTCTCAGTCACGATACTCTCGGTGTGGGCCGAGCTATAACGCGCGATATGTTCCACCGCTTGATCAAAACTATCAACGGTTTTAATCGATAAAATAGGACCTAGGTATTCGGTTGACCAATCCTCGTCAGTCGCTGCATTCATAGCGATGATCGCTCGAGTTTTTTCACAACCACGCAACTCAACACCGTGCGCGACATAACGCTCAACCAAACTCGGAAGCAACTCATTCGCAATGTCTTTATGGAGCAACAAGGTCTCCATGGCGTTACATACCCCGTACCGATGAGTTTTTGCATTAAACGCAATGTTTATCGCTTTCTCCAAGTCGGCATCACGGTCAATATACACATGACAGATGCCATCCAGGTGTTTAATCACTGGCACGCGGGACTCATTGCTGATTCGCTCAATTAGACTCTTTCCGCCGCGCGGGACGATCACATCGACATACTCCGACATGGTAATTAATTCGCCCACCGCCTGCCGGTCAGTGGTTTCTACTACTTGCACCGAATCTGCGGACAAACCAGCTTGTTCGAGACCACGAGATATACATGCCGCCACCGCTTTGTTTGAATTGATCGACTCGGAACCACCTCTGAGTATCGTGGCATTGCCGGATTTGATACACAAAATCGCCGCATCGACAGTTACATTAGGTCGCGACTCATAAATAATGCCAATAACACCTAATGGAACCCGCATCTGACCAACTTGAATCCCACTCGGACGGTATGCCAAGTCGGTAACTTCGCCAATTGGATCGGCTAGTGTTGCAACTTGGCGACAACCATCGGCCATGGCGTTAATTCGATCGTCAGTCAACTCGAGTCGATCCAGCGTTGGGGCATCTAAACCACGCTGCTGGCCCTGCTGCATATCGATAGCGTTAGCGCTCTGAAGACTTTCACGTGATTGCTCTAGCTGCTCGGCGATAGCCAGCAACGCCGCATTCTTTTGCCCGCAAGTAGCTGCGGCCATATGCCGTGCAGCAGCGCGCGCGCGCGCGCCCATGGCTTGCATATATTCTGTTACATTCACTGCTGTTTTGTCCATGTATTCACGGTCGCCGGTTTTGCGCCGGACTGCCTACCTTTATTAACTGTCTACTTTAATCGATTACTACTATCGATTACTACTCGAAGCGACGACGTCGATACTCGCGAAAACATCAGTCGCTGCAATGTGACGCACATTACGCTTTAGCCTTTAGCGAAAGCTCTACCCCGCAAAGTCTGGCGCATAACTGCTCAATCTGAAACCACAGAGTGCCAACCTCTTGATACCGCTGCCCCTTGACCGTTTGATCCAAATGCGCCGCCCGCTCCAGCAAGTCGTACCATTGATTTGACCCAAGACGCGCCAATGCGGCATTTACGATCGGTTCACGTTTACTCCAAACCCGATTCTGCTTAAACAACATGCTGCGGCTCTCGCCAGACGCAAGACCTGCCGCTAAAACGGCATGCAAACGTATTTCTCGCACCAATGACCAAACCACAATCACTGGCTCTACACCTTCTGACTGTAAGCGCTGCTGAATCCGTAGCGCCCGATTCAAATCACCAGCCAAACAGCTATCAGTCAACGCATAAACATCAAACCTCGCCTGATCAGCCAAACTCTCCGTGACCAATTTCAGTGTAACTGCACCATCTGGAGCCAAAACCTGCAGTTTATCTACCTCTTGGGCAGCCGCAAGCACATTGCCCTCCAGCTGAGCGGTCATCATTTCAACCACACCACTTTCGACACGCAATGAACGGCTCTGAAGTCTTTTTTTCAGCCAAGCTGGAAATTGCTGCGCGCCAACATCTGGTCCGTCAACGACCCAACCAATAGACTCTATAGCACTTACCCATTTTGCACTGCGTTGACGTTTATCCAGCGCCGGCATCATCACAATAAGCACATCATCTTCGCTCGGATGGCCACAATACTCGGTAATTGCTTTGGTGCCGGGAGCGCCTAATGATTTAGGAACTCGCAACTCAATAATTCGGCGCTCGGAAAAGAGCGACATAGACTGCCCTGCGCCCATCAACGCTGACCAATCAAAGCCAGCTTCTAATTGATACTTGATTCGCTCACTAAACCCTAGCTCTCTGAGGGCTGCGCGCGCGCCGTCTAAAGCTTCCTCAATAAGCAGCGGCTCATTGCCATTTAATAAAATCAGCTTCGGCAGTTTACTTGCATTGGCGGCCAGTCGGCCAGCCAAGTCATCCAGCGCCACTCGCATGAGCGTGGTCGACTAATTCGACGGGCTTGATTGGCCGGGCTGGTAGTCGGTAATAGTCGAAAGCTGTCGCAAAATACGCAGAACCGCATCCTGCTCCATGCTTTCGAGCAACTCTTCTTCCTCAGACTCGGACTCAATCACTAACTCTGGATCAAAGTTATAACGCCTAAATTCACTAACAACGGTACGTTCACGCAACAACTCGCCTTCTAAGCCTTCAAGCGTATAAACAACTTTAAACGTAAGGTTATAGCTGTTTGCCTTACCACGCTCATCGATGGTTCCAACACTTCGCTTCGAGCCAGCCTCGCTGACGTTCAACACCACATCAGCGGCGCCTTTAGAACTTGCCAACTCGGCACCAGCTTTAGTTAGCAACTCCTGCAACTCGTCCTTGAACGAGCCTTCAGGCGCTATCACGTACATATTTTTTATCCCGTCGGATAACGGAATGTTACCGCGCAAATGAAACCCACAGGCGCTAACAGCCACGACAAGAACTGCGACGGCAACTAAGCGCAGCGCACGTTTGGAACGATGGAAAAGCGGATTTTTCAGCATATTCTGAACCTTAATTCGTTTCTTATTAGAGTGACGGGCATACGTTGATTTTAGCGTATGCGAAGCCACTCGCGGGATTAATTTGCCACAATATTCACTAGCTTATTGGGCACAACAATCACTTTCCGAACTGTAAGACCGTCCAAAAAGCGCTGCACATTCTCTTCATTAAGCGCATCAGCTTCAACGGAGGCTTTATCGGCCGAGGCTGAGACATTGATTTTACCGCGCAACTTACCGTTCACCTGCACAACATAGGTGATCTCATCCTGCACCAATGCCGCCTCATCAACAGTCAAGAAGTCAGCATCAAATAGCCAACGCTGATCACCATACTGCTGCCAGAGGTAATCGCACAAATGCGGCGTCACGGGGGCCAGTATTTTCACCACAGCATGCCCGACTTCCGCTTTGATCGCATCCGCATCGTCACCCATTGAATCCCAGTCCGCTTTCTCTGCGGCGTTCATCAACTCCATTGCCGCGGCAACAACGGTATTAAACTGTTGGCGCTCGTAATCAAATACAACGCGTTTAATAATCGTATGTAGCGTAAGGCGCAGCGCTTTGATGCTTGAATTTGAGCTGTCCACGCCCGCAACCGGCTTGAGTCTACTCGACTGCAGCGCTGCGGAGTGCTTATCAAACCAGTTCCAAACCCGACGCAGAAATCGTGACCCGCCAGCAATCGCATCATCATTCCACTCCAACGACTGATCGGGCGGCGAAGCAAACATCGTGAACAAACGCACAGTGTCAGCGCCGAATCGATCTATCATACTCTGCGGATCGACTCCGTTTTTCTTCGACTTGCCCATCTTTTCGGTGGTGATTACCACCGGCTTGCCATCAGCGATCAACGTCGCTCCAGTAATGGAACCACGATCATCACGACTAATCGAGACTTCACTGGCCTCGTAAAATTCTTCCTTGCCATCACCGACGCGCCGATAAAATGTGTCAGCGGTGACCATGCCTTGAGTTAACAACCGAGTGAATGGCTCATCGGAATCAATCAAACCAACATCGCGCATCAATTTATGGAAAAAGCGCGCATACAATAAATGCATTACCGCGTGTTCGATGCCACCTATATATTGATCGACCGGCAACCAATGATTGGCACGTTCATCAAGCATCGCAGTGTCTAAATCAGGGCAGCAATATCGTGCGTAATACCACGACGATTCAAAGAAAGTATCGAAGGTGTCGGTTTCGCGAGTTGCTGGCTCACCGGTCTGCGGATGCACGATGTCAATAAACGATGCCATTTTCTTAATCGGTGAACCGACCCCATCCATTATCACGTCTGTTGGCAATTCCACCGGAAACTCTGTGGCTGGCGAGGCATTGCCCTCGGCGTCGTAGACGAACGGAATCGGACAGCCCCAATACCGCTGGCGCGACACGCCCCAGTCACGCAACCGATAGTTAACTTGCTCTTCGCCCAACTCACGCTCAGCCAACCAAGCCGTGATTGCCGACTTGGCTTGCTCAGAACTCAAGCCATCAAAATCACCTGAGTTAATCAATCGACCCAACTCGGTAAAAGCCGCTTCACTCACATCAGCCTCACCTTCAAGCGGTGCGATTACCGGGCGAATACCAATGCCGTACTTGGTGGCGAACTCAAAATCTCGTTGATCGTGCGCGGGCACCGCCATCACAGCGCCAGTACCATAATTCATTAAGACAAAATTGGCGCACCATACAGGCACTGAATCACCGGTAATCGGATGCTGTGCGTTAATGCCTAGCGCTATGCCTTTTTTCTCCATAGTCTCAAGATCGGCTTCAGCCGTCGACGTTTGCGCACACTCACTGCGAAACTGACTGATCGCCGTACTTGACTCGGCAGCGCGAATCGCTAGCGGATGGTCTGCCGCCACCGCGAGATAAGTCACGCCGAAGATAGTGTCCGGTCGAGTTGTGAAAACGCGCAATGGCTCCGCACCGTCTACCGCGAAAGCGACTTCAGCACCAACCGATTTACCAATCCAGTTGCGCTGCATGGTTTTTACCGCATCAGGCCAACCATCAAGATCATCCAAACTGCTTAATAGCTCTTCAGCATAAGCTGTGATTTTAATGAACCACTGCGGTATTTTTTTCTTTTCGACCAAGGCACCAGAACGCCAACCGCGACCATCGACAACTTGCTCATTTGCCAACACAGTTTGATCCACTGGATCCCAATTAACTTCAGCCTCTTTTTTATAGACTAATCCGCGCTCATATAATTGCGTAAAAAACCATTGCTCCCAACGGTAATAGTCAGGCTCACAGGTTGCAAATTCACGATTCCAATCATAGCTAAAACCCAAACGCTTGAGCTGGTCACGCATGTTAGCGATGTTTTGCTTGGTCCAACTGGCCGGCGCCGTTTTGTTTTGAATAGCTGCGTTCTCAGCTGGCAAACCGAAAGCATCCCAACCCATAGGATGCAAAACGTTCTTACCCAACATACGTTGATAGCGACTAATGACATCACCAATCGTGTAGTTTCTGACGTGCCCCATATGCAGCTTGCCAGATGGATACGGAAACATCTCTAAACAGTAAAATTTTTCTTTATCGCTAAGTTCGTCAGCACGATAAACGTCCTGCTCTGCCCAGGCTTTTTGAATGGCAACTTCTATCGATTGAGGGTCGTATTCTTGATGCATGTCGGTCTACGTTATTAGCCCAACCTTCAGGTCAGGCAGAAATGGATTAAAAAGGGTTGAAGGTCTAGGCTCAAACTACCAACCAGCCCACAACTCACTACTATAGATAGGCACCAGCGCGCTGGTAAATAGCTCTCAACATGGAATGCAGACCATTACTCCGCGTAGGACTTAAATGGTCAGTAAATCCAATATCTTTAATAAAATCAGGCTTGGCCGCCAAGATATCCGCCGGCGTCTGATCAGAATAAACTCGGAGCACAATCGCTACCAAGCCAGACACAATAGCCGCGTCACTGGAACCATCAATATGCAGCTTGCCATCTTGCAATTGCATATTTAACCAAACTTGCGACTGACAACCTTGAATTTTATTCGCTTCGGTCTTCCACTCTTCAGGGAACTCAGCGAGTTGTCGCCCCAGATCAATCACGTATTCATACCGCGACATCCAGTCATCAAACATAGCGAACTCTTCAACCAAGTCAGCTTGAATATTAGCAATCGTACTCATGTTAATTCTCTATTCGCCATATTGTGCCAGCCGGGCCGTCTTCGAGCACAACGTTGCGTTGATTCAGTTCATCGCGTATTTCATCCGCACGCGCCCAATTCTTATCCGCCTTGGCTTGCGCGCGATCGCTAATCAGTTGCTCAATGACTTGCGCATCTACTGCGCTAGTATCACCAGAGAACCAGCTTTCAGGATCTTCCTGCAACAGGCCGAGTAAAGAGCCCGCCTCCAGCAAAGCAGCTTTGATGCGCTGCTGTTCTGCAATATCGTCACTAATATTTGCTTGCTTAGCCAATGAAAACAACTCCGCCAACGCTTTCGGAGTATTTAGGTCGTCCTCTAAAGCATCGATAAACAGGGGCGGTAAATAACTGTCTTTATCACTAGCGGCTTCAATATCTTGTAGTTTGCGTAACGCACCATACAGGCGATCGAGACTGCTGTTCGCTTGCTCAATCACATCATCGCTCCAGTCCAGCGGCGCACGATAATGCGCGGCGAGCAACACATAACGAATGGCTTCTCCGGAATATTGCGTTAGCAGATCTTTCACTAATAACACATTGCCAATCGATTTAGACATCTTCTCACGATTAACGTTTACAAACCCATTATGCAACCAGTAGCGCACGAATGGCGCATCATGTGCACACACAGACTGCGCTCGCTCGTTCTCATGGTGTGGAAAAATCAGGTCGTGACCGCCGCCATGTATATCCATGGTTGCCCCCAAATGCCGAGCCGCCATCGCGGTACATTCTATATGCCAACCAGGTCGACCACGACCCCATGGGCTATCCCAGCCTGGCTGATCGTCACTAGAAGGTTTCCATAACACGAAATCTCCAGCACTACGCTTGTAAGCGGCAACATCAACTCGCGCGCCAGCCAATAGCTCTTCGGGGTCGCGCTTAGACAACTCTCCATATCCGGCAAAAGATGAAACGCTAAACAACACATGACCCTGCTCTACATAAGCATGGCCGCGTTCAATAAGAGCTTGAATTTCATGATGAATTTCGGCGACATGTTCAGTAACTTTAGGCTCCACATCGGGTGCCAGCACACCTAAGGCCGCTAAATCAGAGTGATACGCAGCCGTGTAGCGGGTCGTAATATCCGAAATTGGCACACCAAGCTGTTCTGCGGCGGCGTTGATTTTGTCATCAATATCAGTGATGTTTCGCACATAAGTCAGCTTGGGGTAATTGCGACGCAACAACCTAGCCAACACGTCAAACACCACGGCTGGACGAAAATTGCCAATGTGGCAAAAATTGTAGACCGTTGGACCACACACATACATAGTGACATGCTGCGGGTTCAGCGGCACAAACTCTTGCTTTGATTTGGTTTCGGTATTATAAAGTTTCACGACGAGGCAAGCTCAGACTGACGTTTCAAACCGCGAATTGTAGCATCTATGCCACAAACCTATGCCATAAATAGGTGATGTATTGGCTACCAAGCCATGGCAAATACTGCCAGCGAGGCTAGCAACCTCATCTACAGCCTTGAGAGCGGCGACCTAAGCTAAAATTCAACTCCGGTCGACACTCAAAGGACACCTACTGCCACCAACGCACTGTTGCCATGACAATGGCGTCATCTCCGAAATCACTTATATGATTCGGATTTTGCCGATACGAGACAAAGCCGCCAAGCTCCATCTTGGAATTAATCATGGTGCGATAGTAAGCTTCAATATTCCGCTCGGTGGCATTAGTGTCAGACAAATTAATACGCTCCGTATTAAATCCAATATCACCGTTTATCAAGCGACTGTCGGGTACAGAATAATTAACTGCCCCAGAACGAATCTTGATCGGTTGCGACACGGCGATGCCCATTTGATCTTTGGCGCGGAACACATTATTCCCGACTAAACCAAGACTGTACCAATCACTGCTCAGGGTTGAAAAATCATTCAACAGACTCGATTCAGAAGCCTCTACCTTGGTTCGGCCTACACCATAATTTGCCACCAAAGACACCTTGTTGGTCGCCTTGATATTGCCAGAAATATCCAACGCATAAGTGACCGAATTCTCAACACCAAGCACGCCTGCAGCACCGCCGCCAAGCACACTGCCCAGCTCATCAAGCTGACCAAATTTGACCGACACACCACCCATATCTGCGAATTGATATGAGCCCTGCAAAACGGTGGATAACGACTGCTGCTTATAAAGCCCCGACTCATCGATTGACACAAACCCTAGCTTGACTGAGGTGTTTGCGGCGCTCGGCGCATATCGAAAGCTCAAAGTATTCGCTTGCGAGCTAAAACCTGAAAGCACCGAATCGAACGACTGGCCGGAAACAAACGAGCTCGAGCCAAATTGTGCATGCGTGTCTAAGTCTCGGACCGCGCCCAACTCTAGACTCGGGCTAACTTGATATCCCGCGCTCAACGATAGCGACTCACTTAACTTGCTCGACATCGCGACTGACAAGTTGGTGTATCTATCTTCAATTCCACGATCCCCCGGAGTCGAGAAATATTCGACAAAATCCACGCGAGGATCTGCCAAAGCGGTGGCAGCAAACGCCACATCAGTATTTATTGACGGTATGGCGAACTGATTACCGATAGATTTATTTTCTAGCGAATTAAAAAATTCACTCATATGCAACACACCATCGTTAATCTCGATGTGGTCATTCAAATCCACTTGAAAGCCTCGACCATAGGAATCTAACACTAGGGTCTTCTCAAGTTTCGTCTTGGATTTCTTGGATAGCAGCAATGCGCCGGCTAAAGCGCCTCCGACCAACAGTATTGCGCCACCGCCACCACCACCGCCGCCGCCAGAGTTAGTAGGGGGCGTGACCGGTTCAGTCGGCACGACGACTGGGCCAATCACATTATTTAACACTTGTTCAGCAGATAAAATCACACCGCGACCATAGACTGGGTCAGTCCCTTGCGCACCACGATCTTCAGCTGATTGCAAAATTACATCGACAACTTCTTGAGCGGTAAGATCCGGATTTTGCAGAAACACCGCTCCGGCTATACCGGAAATACGCGCAGTTGCCCACGACGTTCCACCATTGGTCGCCTCAGAATTTGGTAGACCAATCGCCGCAACATATCGTTCGGCAGTAGTGCCCGCACGGTTAGATGTTGCCAGCAATACCCCTTCGGTATCGGTGGCACCAACAATAATTACCCCAGGTAGATTGAAACTAGAAGTCGATAAGGCATTTGGTTGTGCTGCAAATTCATTGCCAGCTAATATGGCAATGACTTTTCCAGCGCGAGATAGATCAGACATTAATGGTGCCGCCGACGCGCTCACGCCCTCAGTACCCCAAGTAAAACCAACAACTCGAATACTATTGCGCCCCAAAATATCTGAAATGGCGTTATCACGCGCAACCCGAACTTGCCCCTCATTGGAACGAGTTAAATCGCCGTCGGTCACTACAAACGGGACAATATCACCAGAGAACGCTTCGGAGGCAACCCGCACCGAAACCGTTCCATGACCTTCACCTTCACGATCAGACACATCGCTCGTATCATCACTATTGGTGTAATAGTTAAACCCCGGAGCCGTATTAAAATTACGTGCAGGGTCTACGCCTGAATCGAGTAATGCAATTTGCTGCGCGTGAGCATTACCCACCACAACGCCTAGCATTCCCACCGAAGCGGCAATTATTTGACTGAGTTTGGTTTTTCTTAAAGGCTTATTGTTCAGCATATGTGGCACCTGCCTGCTAAGTTTACCGGGAGCCGTGTATTCCACACCGCTGCTGGTGATGTAAATTCTGCGTTAGATACTGACGATTATAGGGCAAGTTTACGATTGCGTAAATTTGTCACCTAGGTCTGACTCACTTTGCTGAAGCCGACATTAACGCCCCAATGCACCTGAGAAATAATTCCGTTCCTTGGTAAATAGTAGCTTAATGCAGATTAGAACCATTACTGAGAAAACCACAACCATCCAAGCAGGCATACTCAAACCAAGCAATTGCCACTGTATTTCAGCGCACTCACCACTACCGGCCAAGACCGTTTGAATGGTCTGCATCAGAGGGAACGCCTCAAGCATAAAATCCAAATCAGGTCCGCACTCAGGAACTTGATCCGCCGGCAAGTTCTGCAACCACACCTGACGCCCAGCAATTGCTAAGCCTAATGCAGAAAATACTAAACTACCAAATACAAATAGCTTGGCGACAACCTTCTTGGGCTTAAAAATAATCCCTAACAAGCAAAAGAACGCCACACCTACCAAACAAGCCCGTTGAAACATACACAGCGGACAAGGAGGCAGCCCAAGCTGTAGTTGAAAATAGAAATACGCCACGGCTAATAAACCGCCACAGGCCAATAGTCCAATCCAGTACCAACGCGTTGCTATCACCTAATTTGCTCCAAACCCGCCTGTTTAATGAGAGCAACAGTATACACCAAGGCTAGGCGGTTTCTGCAAGCCAGCAATCGACAACTATTCAGCATGCGTTGAAGAAATACCATTAACTCGCTTCAGCCGGCCATTCGACTATGTAATCTTGCAAGCTGTCTTCGTCGACCTCTCGTTCGAACCGAACCCTATGGCGTACGGATTTACCGCGCTCATGCACAGTCGCTACAGAACCACTTACCAAGTGATGCCAATCAGCTAGCGGCTGACCCTGCAAGACTAAGCGATAAGCACAACTTGGTGGCGCAAATTCGGCGGCTTCATGCACATTATCGGGGGTCATCGTCACACAACGAGGGACTCGAACCGAACGGTTCTCATAGTCAGTACAGCGACAAGTATTGTCATCCAACAAATCGCAAGCAACATCAGTAAATACCAGTTGCTCGGTTTCATCATCCTGCAACTGAGAAAGACAGCATTTTGCGCATCCATCGCACAAAGACTCCCATTCCTGCAGTGACATCTCAAAAAGAGATTTAGTTTCCCAATATGGCGTCGAGTTATTCATTGGTCTTTAAATTCAAATGAAACCGGGTTCAGCCTGGCTCGGCTCAAATAAAGCTTGCCAAGCCTGCAATTTATCTTCTCGCCCGAGGCTAGCATATGCAGGGCTAGTAGACGGCAATTTAATCCATCTAATATTTGGATAGCGCTGCATCAACGAGCCACAATGTCGCTTAAACAGCGCCGCAGACGCAGCACCATTAAAACCAACGATAGAGATTGACGGCTGCGCGCGGAAAAAAGACCCAAAGTCATTCGGCACCTCAGTAGCACGCACAATATTACTATCCAAACTACCCGGGCGTTCACATTCAGAGAGCACGTCCCAGACAGCCACGCGATGCTCGCGGAGCAACTCAACTCGTTGTGCATAATCGTCAGACAATTCGAAGCTGAACAACTGAGACATGATCCACCAAAAACTATTACGAGGATGCGCATAGTACTGCCGAGCCGACAGCGATACTTGGCCCGGCATCGAGCCCAAAATTAAGTACTTAGGCGCTGGCCCAAGAAGCGGTTCAAACGCCGGCATAAGTCGACTACTTAGCGCGCTCCTCTAAAATGGCAACAGCGGGCAATACCTTACCTTCTAAGAACTCCAGAAAAGCGCCGCCCCCGGTAGAAATGTAGGATATGCGATCAGCCACGCCGTATTTATCAATGGCCGCCACCGTGTCACCACCACCAGCAATCGAAAAAGCTGAGGATTCGGCAATCGCATGCGCCAAGGTTTCCGTACCTTTACCGAATTGATCAAATTCAAACACGCCAACTGGACCATTCCAAACGATAGTGCCTGCATTCTTTAAGTACGAGGCAAAACGCTCTGCGGTCTCTGGGCCTATATCAAAAATCAGGTCAGAATCACTCACATCAGACACCAACTTAGTTTCGGCAATAGCGGAAGCAGAAAACTCTTTGGCACACACCACATCAGTAGGAATTGGAATGTCGCCATTTGCAGCCTTAGCATTCTCAACCAACGCCGTTGCCTGATCCAACAAATCAGGCTCATACAACGATTTACCGACTGGATAACCCGCACAAGCAATGAAGGTATTAGCAATACCACCACCAACAATTAACTGGTCAACCTTATGACTTAGAGAGTCTAATACCGTAAGTTTTGTCGACACTTTAGACCCACCAACAATAGCAACGATAGGCCGAGCAGGATTATCCAACGCCTTTGACAACGCATCTAACTCTTGACTCAACAACGGCCCAGCGCATGCAGTGGCAGCGTATCTAGCCACACCTTCGGTAGACGCTTGAGCGCGGTGTGCTGTGCCAAAGGCATCCATCACAAACACATCACATAACGCGGCCATTTGTTTAGCCAAGCGCTCATCATTGGATTTTTCACCGGCATTAAACCGAACGTTTTCACACAACACTAGCTCGCCCGGCGCTACCTCGATGCCGGTCAACCAACCTGACTCTAGCCGGACTGAACAACTTAACTTGTCGGCAAGGTAAGTTGCTACTGGCGCAAGCGACAGCTCTGCGTCAAACTCTCCTTCAGTCGGTCGCCCCAAATGAGACATAACCATCACTGCCGCACCTTTTTCTAAAGCCAGCTTAATGGTCGGTAACGAAGCACGAAGTCGTGCGTCGTTACTGATCTGACCGTCAGCTAAGGGTACATTTAAGTCCTGCCGAATAAGAACTCGCTTTCCTGAGAGATCGAGGTCTTGCATACGTAAATAGGTCATCTTGGTTTCCGTTTAACGTTAAGTTAACTTTGCGATTGAGTAGAGCTCATTAGCCTTGGCCGGTTTAAGCTAGTCCTTTGACCGTCGCCACCACATTATCGACGGTAAAACCAAAGTGCTCAAACAACAACTCGGCCGGCGCTGACTCACCAAAAGAGCGCATACCAACTACCGCACCCTGAATACCGACGTACTTGTACCAGTAGTCTGCGATGCCAGCTTCAATAGCAACGCGTTTAGTAACCGAACTCGGCAACACGCTTTCTTTATAAGCCTGATCTTGTGCATCAAAATGGTCAGTCGACGGCATAGAAACCACTCGAACAGCGGTGCCTGACGACTCTAACTGCTCGGCAGCTTGCATCGCCAGCGCAACTTCAGACCCAGTCGCGATCAAAATCACATCTGGCGTAGCCGCTGAATCCTTCAATATATAGCCACCTTTTTCAATATTGGCTAACTGCTCAGCAGTTCGTGTTTGGTGTGGTAAGTTTTGGCGAGAAAATACTAAGCTGCTCGGCTGATCTGTGGCTTCAACAGCCATTTTCCAAGCCACAAAAGACTCCACCGCATCACACGGGCGCCATAGCGACATGTTAGGTATTAGTCGCAGGCTGGCAACGTGCTCTACCGGCTGATGGGTCGGGCCGTCCTCACCTAAACCAATGGAATCATGCGTCAAAACATAAATCACCGGCTGCTTCATTAATGCTGACATACGCATACCATTACGCATATAGTCAGCAAATACTAAAAAGGTTCCAGCGTAGGCTTTAAAACCACCGTGTAGCGCCAAGCCATTACTAATCGCGGACATCGCAAATTCACGCACGCCAAAATACAAGTAATTGCCATTAGGAGAAGCCGCACTAATGCCTTTAGAGCCACTCCAAATCGTATAATTTGACCCCGCAAGATCAGCCGAGCCACCAACCAATTCCGACAGTAACGGACCCAGTTGATTTAAACTGTTTAGACTAGCTTTGCGCGATGCAATGGTCGCACCAGCCTCGTCAACTTGCTTCAATAACGCATCAGTTGATGCTGCCCAGTTAGCTGGAAGTTCTCCACTCATTCGGCGTAGAAACTCGTTTGCCAACTCAGGATTGGCCGACTGGTATGCGTCAAAAATAGATTGCCACTGAGCTTCGGCCGCTTTACCTTTCGCCGTACCATCCCAAGACGCTTTGATATCCGCTGGCACTTCAAATGGCTTGGCATCCCAACCTAAACGTTCGCGAACTAAGGCGATTTCATCGACGCCTAAAGGTGCACCGTGGCAACCCTCGGTACCTTCCTTGTTGGGAGAGCCTTTACCGATTACGGTTTTACAACAAATCAACGTAGGCTTATCGCTAGACTGTGTGGCTTGTTTAATCGCAGCTTGTAGGGCATTCGCATCATGACCGTCTACCGACTCGATAACGTTCCAGTTATAGGCTCGGAATCTTGCCGGTGTGTCATCAGTAAACCAGCCCTCGACTTCGCCGTCGATCGAGATACCATTATCATCCCAAAATGCGACCAGTTTACCCAGCCCCAACGTACCGGCAAGTGACGCCGCCTCGTGTGAGACGCCTTCCATCATGCAGCCGTCGCCCATAAACACATAGGTATTGTGGTCTACGATAGTATGTTCTTCAGTATTAAACTCCGCCGCTAACGTACGCTCAGCGATAGCCATACCTACCGCATTTGCGATGCCTTGACCGAGCGGCCCTGTAGTTGTTTCAACACCAGGGGTATAGCCGTATTCAGGATGACCCGGTGTTTTGGAGTGAAGCTGTCGGAAATTGCGCAAATCGTCAGCGGAAACGTCGTAACCTGATAGGTGTAACAACGAATAAATCAACATCGAACCATGCCCGTTAGACAAAACAAAGCGGTCACGATTTACCCAACCGGGGTTTGATGGATTATGACTTAGAAAATCGTTCCACAGAACTTCAGCGATATCCGCCATTCCCATCGGCGCGCCTGGATGACCAGAGTTAGCTTGTTGAACAGCGTCGGCGCTGAGTACGCGGATTGCATTGGCGAGTTGTTGACGATTCGTCGAAGACATGAGGGAGTCCTATGAAACAGTTAAAACAGTTAACGACAACCTGGTTAATTAACTATCACTCGCTACTAGGATATTAAACTAGATAGCCGAGCCTACAATCAACATGGTCGCGTCATTTGAGGCCGTAATATAGCAAATTTGAATTTACTTGCCTCACGCAGAGAGCCAAATATAAGCTCTTTTTTTAGCACTTTATCGAAATAAAGTCATTTTAACTATAAGTATCAAGATGGATTCGACACAATCTGTCTAAAAATAGGAAAAAGCCACGCCCAGCGCCGTCAACTTGGGTACCAAAAACTCCTTTTCTCCAAGCTTGATTACCGCTTCTATATAGCGACGATCACCACCAGACGGAGCATCACCGAACTCTAAATTAGGCTCAACACTCACCCGTTTGACGTCGCCAAAGCACAACAAGGCGGAATACGCTTTTCTCGCCGCTCCAGGAATCGGATTCAGCACCACTAAATGCGGCTTTTCTTGACTTGCATCATTAGCTTTAGCACCTACCAGACCACTAAATTCCATGACCGGAAGGCGTTGATTCTGCCAATTCACGTGACCCTGCATCCAGCTCGCTGGCGCTTTAGCCAATTTCACGATCACAGGCTCAGCCACAATCTCAGCGATACACTCAACCGGCAGCAGTAACGGCTTAGGTGTCGAAGGGAGAATATAACAGTCGATAGTTTGCTCGCTCATGGGCGTCTTTTATAAGTTATTGGTTCACGTTGCATTTGATATTTAGCATGCCAAGCTGATTCAATCTAATTACTAAACTGAATCAGCTGCACAGCAAAGACCTACTTCTTATCTAGCTCAATTGGTGCATCAAGTTTCAAATATTGATTGAAAACCTGTACCAAATTCTCTAGCAGATACGGCTTACCTAAGAAGGCACTACAGCCTAATGACGTAGCTTTGTCGATATACTTCTCAGTAGCTCGAGATGAAATCATAACCACTGGCACATCTTTCAAGTCTGGAGTCGACTTAACCCATTCAAGTAGTTCGAAACCATCCATTCTAGGCATTTCGATATCCAGCAAGATCATATCAGGCACTTCTTGACGTAACTGGACTTGCGCATCAAGACCATCCTTCGCAAGGATTGAATTAATACCCAAACCGGTAATATCACGTTCTGCCGATTTACGCACCGTTAGCGAGTCATCTACCACCATTACAGTCGGGATTGCTTGAGACAAACTAGCCGCTTGATCTGGGATCGAAACAAATGATTCGTAGTAGGATATTCCAACCAAGTCAAGCATCAATACAACAGCGCCGTTGGCTCGAATGGTCGCACCAGCATAAATCGGGATTCGACCCAAATGTTCGCCCAAGTTCTTAACAACAATTTCTTGGGTATCAAACAGCTGCTCAACAATAACAGCAATGTTTTGTACACCGGCATTTACCAGAATCACCGATAGCTTACCGGTCAACATAGGCAGCTTTGAGTCGTAACCCAAATAATCGGCTAAATCGATCAAACCATAACGGTGCCCGCTAATCTCGATACTCGGCTTATCCTGCTTTAGATAGCCAATTAGCTCTTCGGCCTGAATCTTGACGATGCGCTCAATTGTGCGAGCCGATATCGCAAAGGTTTCTCCGCCCGACTCAACAAACATTGCACTCGATACCGCCAATGAAATTGGCAAACGAATCATAAAGTGCGAACCGACCTGTTCATTCTCTACGTCGTACGCAATGGTGCCGCTCATGCGTCGCAAAGTTGATTGGACTACATCCATGCCAACCCCACGACCGGAGATCTGGGTCAACTTAGAGGCGGTACTAAATCCACTTTGCGAGATATACATCAACATATCTTCAGGATTCAGCGGCTGATCCTCGGACAACAGCTTATCTTCAATAGCTTTCTTACGAATTTTTTCGAGGTCTAAACCAACGCCATCATCGCGAACCGATATTACAATTTCACGCGCCACCTGACGACATTCAACGGTAACTTTACCGGTAGGAGATTTGCCCGCTGCAATTCGCTTCTC
The DNA here is from genome assembly GCF_003315245.1 of Arenicella xantha. Taxonomy (NCBI): domain Bacteria; kingdom Pseudomonadati; phylum Pseudomonadota; class Gammaproteobacteria; order Arenicellales; family Arenicellaceae; genus Arenicella; species Arenicella xantha. The sequence goes on from NZ_QNRT01000001.1 coordinate 765,807, forward strand.
CGGCACCTCTACCCCGTGATCCACAGAATTACGCAGCATGTGCTCCAAAGCCGGAACCACACCATCCAAAATGGTTTTATCCAAGCGAACATCAGCGCCTAAGATCTCTACTTCGACGTCTTTACCCACTTCACGTGAAGTACGACGAACAACTTGTCGAAGTTGCGGACCAATACCACCAAACGACACCAACCGCACCTGCATAATTTCATCTTGCAGTTCCCGATTAAGTCGTTCTTGTTTCTGCAACGAGGTCTCAGCTTTATATACAAAGTTGCTGAGCGAAGTTTGAATATTACCGAGCTCATCTAAGTTTTCGGCCAAACCACGCGAAAGTTGCTGTAACTTGGTATAGCGATCTAACTCAAGCGGGTCAAACTCATCACTTCGACCAGTAACTATTGATTCGTTAGTACGTGAAGTAATGCGACTATCTGCCTCAATTTCGAGTTCACGCAACTGCTTACCAAATCGCTGTACGTTTGAGTAAAGCTCTTCGACCACAGATTTGATAGTCAGCACATCTTCACGCATTTGCGATCGATTCATGCTGGCGTCACCAACATAGTTAGTGAGACTGTCTAGGGTTTCGGTACGAATCCTCAATGCAGCCGCTCGGTCTCGAGCCGCTTTTTCACGACGATCTAAATCTTTTTTATCTTCAGCACTGACTTCAGAAGAACCAGGCACAAACACCGCCGCTTCGACGGTTGAGGCCTTCGCCAGCGCATCATCACTAGCGGTTTTAGGCTCTGCTGCTTCATCCACAGCGCTGAGCGATTCCATTAATTCAGCATGATCATCAATTGACTGACCGTTATCTAACTTACCAGCACTATCGACGATCACATCTAACGCTTCTTCGAGCAAAGACTTGGCCTGCTTAAATGCCGCTTCGTTGCTTGGCTTTAGCTCATCGACAAATGACGCTGTTCGATTCACCAAACCTGCAAGCTCGCCTAATACTGGTTGCTCTGCGTCAACTAAACCCTGTAAAAGAGTCAGCTGATCGCGCATTTGCGGTTGTGCTTTTTCCCAATCTGGTGCCGATTTCCAAGCGCCTTGAATCTCCCCGAGCTGAGATGTAATCGCAGCTAACTCTTCGCCAACGTTAATCGCGTCAGCTTCTTGCTCAACGACTGGTTCAGCTTTTTGCTCAACGACTGGTTCAGCTTCTGGCTCAACAACGGGGTCAGCTTCTTGCTCAACAACTGGTTCGGCTTTTTGCTCAACAACTGGTTCGGCTTTTTGCTCAACAACTGGTTCGGCTTTTTGCTCAACAACTGGTTCGGCTTCTGGCTCAACGACTGGTTCAACTTTTTGCTCTACAACTGGTTCGGCTTCTGGCTCAACAACTGGTTCGCCTTCTGGCTCAACAACTGGTTCAGCTTCTGGCTCAACAACTGGTTCAGCTTCTGGCTCTACAACTGGTTCGGCTTCTGGCTCAACAACTGGTTCAGCTTCTGGCTCAACAACTGGTTCAGCTTTTTGCTCAACAACTGGTTCAGCTTTTTGCTCTACAACTGGTTCAGCTTTTTGCTCTACAACTGGTTCGGCTTCTGGCTCAACGACTGGTTCAACTTTTTGCTCTACAACTGGTTCGGCTTCTGGCTCAACAACTGGTTCAGCTTCTGGCTCAACGACTAGTTCAGCTTCTTGTTTAACTTCGCTAACCGCCTCATTAACCGGCTCACCAATCAATTCCACAACTGAGGGCTCTTCAAGAATGTCGGAATCACTCTCTTGAGCAACACCGAGACGCTCCAACAGCTCAACCGGCGGTTTAAATACGAGTCGCTGACGGTATGAATCGGCGGCTGTATCTAAAACATCAACATACAGCTCTAGTGTTTTTCGAACCTCACGCAGATCATCTTCACCACGGATGAAATTGGTTTCGAGGAATGTTTCAGTGTTATGTGTTAACTCACCTAAGACATTCGCTTCCGCCATCAACGAGCTACCTTTAATGGTATGCAAGTGACGCAAAATGTTCGCCATTGCTGGCCCCATTTCACCCAAATTCGAGAGCCTAGCGACTTCGTCGTCTAACTCATGATGCAGACCTTGAACCTCTTCGACAAAAATCTCACGCAATTCACGCGATAACTCATCTTCTTCCTCAATTGGTTCTGGTTCTGGTTCTGGTTCTGGTTCTGGTTCTGGTTCTGGTTCTGGTTCTGGTTCTGGTTCTGGTTCTGGTTCTGGTTTTGACTCTTCTACGACCAACTCTTCATCGAACGATATAATTTCGTCATCTACTAATTCAACGAGCTCATCAGAGTCTACGATTGAGCTCTCTGCTGGTGCTGATCGCTTATCAAAACTAATAGCCGATAAAGATTCCTCCAACTCAGACAAATCATCAGAGCCTTCGACACTAACGACATCTGCGTCATCAGAACCTGACTCGCTTAACAGATCATCGAGCCCATCGAGCTCACTAAATGCTTGCGCTACGCGCTGTGATGAACCGGCGCTTGGAGAATCATCAGAAGCTAGATCATCACCTTCTTCTAAATCTAATGTGTAGTCACCAGAATCATCATCTTGATCGCCAAACAACTCATCTGAAAGATCAGTGTCACCATCGAGTAGCGACTCATCTAGCTCGACCATTTCAAGATCAGCGTCATCGATGACTAATTCATCATCCTGGCCCAAGTCAGCGTGCTCTGAGAAATCGATATCGTCTTCATCAAATTCCAAATCATTGGAGTCGATTTCGATAACCAAGTCATCGTCGCCGCCACTTAACGCATCAGTGTCTGCTGGCGATATAGGGTCACTCGTTGGTATTGCTGCTTTGGCTTCCGACGGATGGAAAAAACTACTTGCCTGCTCTTCCTCATAGGCCTTATCAAGGTTTGCTTGCAAGGACGCCCATGCTTGCGGATTCCAGTCATAATACGGCGGCTGATCTGTGCCACTCGCGACACCACGACGCGTTTCCGCGACCAATTCACTGATCGTGGCTCGCTCGTGGTCATTAATTTCGTTGCCACTCTCGACCTTCAATAGACATAAGTGTTCGGCAGTATTGTATGCCTTAGCTAAGTCTTTAAGACCAAGCGTGCGTGCATTACCTAATAGCGTATGCAAGGAGATCGACAACTCATCATCTTCAGTCACATACAAAGGCTTACTTTCAAGCAGCTCGTCAACCTTGTTTAACTTGATCATGGCTTCTTGAGAAAAAATCGAACGCATCTCAGAATTATTGATGATAGAAAACGAATGGCTATCCGCATCATCCTCATCATCTTCCTCAACAGCTAAAGTTTCATCGCTCAGCTCTATAACGGAATCTTCTTCAAGCACCATCTCACTAGCAAATTCGATAATACTGCTCTCGGAACTCATTTCGAGAATATCGGCCAACTCTTCGTCACTTGGTGCTTCGTAGTCTCCGCCGGCGAATTCTTCTTCGTCCTCAAGCTCGATTTCCTCTAGAGAAAAATCAGCGACTTCGAGCTTCGGTGTATCTGCAACCAAGATCTCATCGGCAGAATCGTCTAACTCATCCTCAAGGATTAAAGAGCTTGAATCGATCTCAACAATTGAATGCTCTTCACCGGACATTTCTATGCTTTCGACATCAAGACTCTCGTGATCGTCTTCGGCATCAGCAGTTGGCGCAACGACCTCAACAGCCGCCGCCTTTTCAACACTAGTTTCTTCAACACTAGGCTTATCACTACTAAGTGATTGCTGAGTGTCAGCTTCTTGGGCCTCGGGTTCCTCGTCCTTACCTTCCAAAGCAGCCAATACTTGTTCTGTTTTTTGACCCCAAATAGACGTGTCTAAAAGATGCTGATTCGCATAACGCTGGTCCACTTGCTTTTCAAACTCATCGAGCGCTTCACGAGCAAATGACAAGATGCCCTTGGTCAATGGCTTATCGGTATCCAACACGTAGTTGAATAGCGACTCACTAAACCAGGCAACTTCACCAACATCATTGAGCCCGACCATGCGAGCACTACCTTTAAGCGTGTGAAAAGCCCGACGTAATTCGCGAATCGCCGTACGATCCGTCAAATTGGACTCACACAGCGCATGCTGTATATTGGCCTCACCAAGTACTTCGACGCTTTCTTCGAGGAATACCTCGAAAATTGTTTCGTCTACTTCCGGCGCATCTTTCGGATCCACCGCATGCTGTTTACCGATTTCGGTTGAAGATAACGTCGACTCTGATGCCTCTGGCATGTCTTCGCCAAGCTCGGCGACATCCATTTCATCAAAGAATCGGACATCATCATCTTCTTGAGACTCGATCGCCGATTTCTTGTAAATCAACTCGGCATCTTGATCTAACTCTTCTTGAGTCTCCTCAGTACCATAGAGCGTAATAATCTGCTCTGTAATACCGGCCATATTGTTTTGTAGATTATTGGTGATATTGTCAGTCAGAAAACTAGGGTTCTGAGATATCACATCAACTAAACGATCTTGCTCACGAACCAAGTGTTCAACCTCGGCGAGCTTAGTCTTTTTGGCTAAAATGGTTAAATCGCGCAGACTCGATTTCAAATTGGTGAACAAGTCGAAGTCTGATTGATTGGTTAACCATGAGAACAGCGAGTCCGACGCAACATCAAGAAGATCTTCGACGTCATCACGTGAAACTTTTTTACCAATCGCAACTTCTAAATCAGTAATACTGCGATCCAACAGATAGTCCATGCCAGAACGGTTGTTTTGCAACCCTTTGACATACTCTTCCATCGTTCCAATCGCAATTGCAAGCGCTTCAACTAACTCAGAAGTCGGCACTTTTTCGGCCTTTTCAAGCGCCACAAATTGCTCTTCAGCCATCTTCAATAGAAGACCAACCTTCTGCTCTCCAAGCACCTGCAGTGCGCCACGAACTTGACGAATTTTACCGCTAATACCTTCCAGAACCGCAGGGTCATCAGGCTTCTTAGCAAACACTTCTAAGTTTGCCTCGATCTCCTTCAAATTACCTTCAACTTCACTACCGACCACATCCAGCAGTGCTTTACGCTCACTACCAGTCAGATTTGAGCCATCCATCGATTCACTCAAATCTTCTTGATTAACCAACGCCAATAAAGCGCGCTGCTTAAGCTGGCCATTTTGCAGCCAATTCTGATCCACTTCAGTCGGATGATTAATACTGCTTTCAACAAACATTAAGCCGGAAGCAAGATGAAAACCGGTATCATCGTTAGCCTCGATAACGCCCGAGCGTATGCCTCGCACCACATCGGCTGCTGATGAAATAACTTCTTTTACAATTCCTACTTCTTGCTTCTCACAAGCTGCTTCAACCAATGACAACTGCTCGAGTATTTCAGTCAAGCTGCTCGTATCAGATTGTTCTGTCTCAAAATAATTACTGACTAGTTGTCGAATCAGCGCTAACGGCAAGTCAGAATTATTCTTGACTGACTCTAAACTAAGCTCAAGGGCCTCAAAACTAACCGCCTCTGTTTGCAATTTAAGAGCAGGGAAATATTCTTGCAATTTAAACGCATCGACAATCTCGTCCATCCGTTCAGTTCGTTTTTCACCGACACCAGTGTAGAACAACATGATTTTGACCAGCTCTTCGCCGGGGTCACGCACCAGTGCGGATTCGCCCTGCAACTCAAGGTCACGAAAACGATCATCTATTTGTCGAAAAATACGAACGTGCACAGCCTTATTGGTAATGTCGTTGTGCTTAACAAAATCAGCATACGCTGACGCGACCCACCAAAGTCGAGCAACAGAACTAAACGTGCTCATCTGCAAAAGCTTCTCGATAACCATTTTCATTTTATCAATGGCGGTATCATCAACACCACGCAACCACTGCAATAAAAATGATTGATAATGGGCACGCAGCGCTTTTGCACGCTCTATGTACTCCTTATCTTTCAAGGCACTCTTCGAGTTGATTTCGGGAAATACTTCGATCATTGGTGAAAACAATGACGAAATTTCTATCCCTTCCAAGCCACGAACCGAACGGATCTGATTGATCAGTTCAACAACGTCGGTCGGATTTTCGGGCAGCCCTTTTTCAATTCGAGCGAAGGTAGCTTTAAGCGCATTAAACCCGCTTTCAAGCAACACAACAAAGGTCGACTTGCCGATTTTTGAATCATCAGAAGTGAAGTCTTCAACCAACAGCTCGCCTTCCATCATCAACGATGATAGAGACTTCATTTCTAACATTTGCAAGGACCCTACGACCTGGTGCAAATGGTTGCTCAAACCAAATAACTTCGCCTTATCATCAGTCGTGATGTATTGCTGAAGTTCTTTGTTTGCATTGTCGAGCGTTAGCTCAACTTCGCCTTTTACCCACTTAAAGGTCTCAAGATCTATATTCGAATAGATTGACATATCAGGTCTCAGTGTTCGTTCATTTTCTGAATCTGATTAACTGAACGGCCTTCAATTAATTTGCTGGCAGTTTGAATCGTGATACGGATGTTTCTAGGTCTTTCGCTAGTTCCAACAATTTCGCAATCGAGTTAGCTGATTCTTGTGCTTTGCGGGACGTCTCAGTAGAGGAGTCACTTACCTGTGTCACTTGTTCCGACACTCGGGTAACCGTTTCCGCCTGCTGGTTTGAACCCGCCGAAATACCCTGCACTAGGGCTGACAAAGTTTGCGACACTCGCTCAATTTCTGCCAGTGCATTACCGGCCGAGTCAGCAACTTTGGTACCACTGACCACTTGTTGCGTCGCTTTTTCCATTGAAAGAACCGCGTCATTAGTATCGTTCTGAATGGTGGTTACCAGTTCAGCAATTTTCTTTGTTGCCTCAGTAGACCGTTCCGCCAGACTTTGTACCTCATCCGATACAACCGCGAAACCGCGACCAGCCTCACCGGCCATCGATGCCTGAATCGCCGCGTTCAGTGACAAGATATTTGTTTGTTCAGCAATATCATCAATCAGCGCCACAATGTCTCCAATGCGTTGCGAACTTTCACCAAGTCGCTTGATACGCTTAGATGTATCTTGGATCTGCTCACGCATGTCTTCCATGCCCGAGATAGTGTCACGCACCGCCTGCGCTCCCTGCTCCGCAGCCTTCAATGATTCCGATGCCATGTCTGACGAGCTATTCGCTTGCTCTGACATTTGACGCATACCAGCCGTCACTTCTTGCATCAATGCCGCCGCCGCGGATATTTGCTCAGCCTGAGTCATATTCGATTGCGAAACTGATTGCGCGTTACTTACCGCCAATTCTGATTCGTTCGCCACCTGAATCGAGGCGCGGTTAATTTGAGATACCAGTTCACGCATCTCGATTACCGCAAAGTTAACGGAGTCAGCAATCGCACCAGTAATCTGGTCGGTTACCTCGGCCTCTACCGTTAGATCTCCATCCGCAAGCGCGCTCATTTCGTCAAGCAACTTCAAAATAGATTCTTGTTGGTCAGCCAGCGTTTCTTCTAAGCCCGCGTCATGCGCAACCAATTCACTGGTTTGAGCCTGACTGTAACGCCATAAAGAGAACACACCAAATAGCGCCAGCAACAGTGGTAACAAGATAGCAAGCTGATTTAACCGACCGGTCAAGCCTTGATTACTGGCAGCCTGAACTGATTGCGCTAGAGTTGCCCCTTGATCACGAACCGATTGCAACGAGGCTCTCGATTCGGTTAGTGCCGCAGCTCTGTCGCCGATTTCCAAAACACGTGTTTCGAGGTCAGCGTACTGAGCCCGTAGTGGCTCGGCTGCAGTGGCAACTACTGTAGATGAGTTACTTACGATTCGATTAAGCGTTTCCTGTAATCGCACCATCAAGCCATTCTGCGCATCAGCCAACTGAGGCAAATTTGATTCAGGTAAGAAGTAACCTCGCAAAGTAGTCGACAACCGCCCCAAAATACCGTTCAGGTTTGATGCTTCAGAAGTCAAAAATAAATATTTGTCTTTCGATGCACCGGTATCTTTATTGCGACCCTCTCGCGCTACCGCCTCAACAAAGCCCACCGAGTCACCAACCACTTTGGTCAATCGCCCAGTTAGAGCCTGCAACCGCTGCTTAACCTCTTGAACATCACCTTCGTTAGCTAAGAACTGTTGTGTTGCCGCCTTATAGGCTGACCACTGTTCAGTCACCGCACTGTTTGCTTCACCATTGCCAAACAATGCGCCAGCAATCTTCTCGGACATGCCATCTGGAGTCACTAAGCGATTGATTGCATCTTCGGTTCCAGCAATATTTTCTTTTAGGGGCTCGTAACGACCGCCTACTTCGGTAAGTGCTTGCGCTGCAGAAGTCGTAGTGAGGTTGATCTTATTCACCACCTCGGAAACCTGATCCACTCGCTGTTTCTGCGACGAAACCGCTGGCGATAACAACAACGTAGACAATAACGCGAGGCCAAATGCCAACAACGTTAAAATCATCCACAGTCGCTCGCTAGAGGAACTCTCTTTAGAAACGGCAATGACTTCTTCAGACTCTAGATCTTCCAACCCATCAAGATCAGCTAACTCTGCATCATCATAAAGACTCTGCAAATCATCGTCATCACTTACAATATCGTCGAGGTCGAGAATATCATTGTCAATATTGCTTTTCGGATCACTCATTTTTCCACCTATTACCTTGCGCCACTCTTTTTAGTCGGCGGCCTGTTCATGTATCGCTATCTACTTACCCAAAAAAGATAAGGTTCAGTGCCTTACTGAACCTCTCGAAACTGCTCTGATGCTAACAATTTACTCACATTCAAACGGTACCAGTCTTGCCCATCGGCCCGGTACCCTTTATCAACAAACGCACTCAAACCATCAAGCGCTTCTTGTTTATCATCAAGGCTAGACATTTCGTCAGACTCATTGAAATATCGAAACCCAATTACCCGGTTTACCAAGATAGAGCTTTGCACCGCCTCTTCCGCCAACAGCAACAAATGCCCTTTTTTAGCCTGAATTGCTCGGCCATAACCGGCAAACAAAGACAAATCGGTAACCGAATACAAAACCCCTTTAGAATTAACCAAGCCGCGCATCCACGCCTTAGTCTGCGGAACAATCATTAAGTTCTCACATACCGACACTTCTTTAACATCGGTTGCTTCGCAATAAAAATTCACACCATTAACCACGTAAGCAATGTTTTTGGTGCCCGCTGATTGAGTCGAATAAGTTAGACCCTGCGCCGCTAACGCAATCGCTTCGGAACGAAGTTGACTGAGTAGCTCGAATGGTGCGTTTTGTTGCATATTGGAATAAACCTATGATTAATCTAGGCCAGCAGCGACTTAAGCTTGCTGAGTAAAAGCTTAGGATTAGCTGGCTTCACCAAATAATCCGTTGCACCTTGTCGCTCGGCCCACACTTTGTCAGTTTGCTGTGATTTCGAGCTAAGCATCAAAATCGGAATTTCAGCAGTTTCAAGCTGCCTCGAAATAGCGCGCGTCGCTTGGAAGCCGTTCATCTCAGGCATAACCACATCCATCAAGATGCAGTCAGGTTTAATATCTTTTGCCATCTCAATTCCATCTTGACCTGAAGGGGCATAAGCCACCTTGTAGCCACCGTGATCCAGAATATTTTTCACGTAAAGAAAGTCAGTTTTAGAATCATCAACAACGAGAATAGTTTTAGTAGACATAGCTTTTTATTTGGTAGTGTTTTATCGAACAGAGCATTTCGCGATTTTTTGACGCATTGAAACCCTATCTTTAAACATAGCGATTAATCGCTTCTAATAATTCACTCTTGGTGAATGGTTTATTAATATGTTGCTCAGATCCAGCTACTCGGCCGCGCGCTCGATCAAACAAACTATCTTTACTCGACAGCATTATCACGGGCGTATTGCGGAAGTAGCTATTGTTTTTGATCAACTTACAAGTCTGATACCCGTCCAGCCTAGGCATCATAATATCAACAAATATGATATCTGGTCGCGTATCGGTAATCACCGACATCGCCTCAAACCCATTTGTTGCTGTAAAGACCTCGTAACCCTCTTTCTTTAATATTGTTTCAGCCGTCATACGGATCGTATTACTGTCGTCGATAACCATTACGCGACGTTGAGCTGGGGTTTTACTAGAGCTTTCTGACATACATGTACTCTGATCCAAAAATGAGTTATTAAACCTTGTAGGGAAGGTCTAAGGCAAGCCCGTAGAATGCAGACCGCTGTCAAGTAATTAGCAGGACATTGGAGCTGCGATAGGTGAACTTTTACGATCGCCCCTATTCTACAAAAGCCAATCTAAGCGAGTTTCACAACTTACGGGCTTAAATTATTGTTATTAATATCGTTTACACTCTATAACATACATCATTGAACTTTTTTTGTTAATCAAAAAGTGACATTTAATGAGCATCTTATGAATTTTGCTTTTTTTTCGTGTAGTCCAGACTTTTGCTTATAATGGCGATCAACACAAGCACTTGTTGCAAATACAGAAGCAGTTTGACTCATTTTGCACTAATTTAATCGTCCAATACGGCCTTCACCACATGCTAGCAACCCGTTGTTTAAACCAATCTCTATGCCACACAGTTGACAAGCAACTTGGCGCGACCTCATGAATTGGGTAGTGTACGTGCTACGCTGCGCCGACGACTCTTTGTACACTGGCATCACCAAGGATATTGAACGACGCATCTATGAACACAATGAGTGTGACCAAAAAGGAGCAAAATACACGCGCGCGCGCCGCCCCGTCAAGCTGGTATACCAAGAACCTCACGAAGATCGCGCCTCAGCCAGCCAACGTGAGCACGCCATTAAGCAACTATCACGATCACAGAAGTTAGGCTTGGTAAACGCCTCATGAGCCAACGCAAACTAAATCGCCGACAAGCATGGCGAGCCGAAAAGATCCAGGCCGAACGTAGCGCTCGCTCTCAGAAAGAAGAACGAAACCTGTCTCGCCAAGTTCAGTCAGGCTTACTAAGCAGCGAACAAACCGGATTAGTGATATGCCGGTATAGCAAACATTTTGAAATCGAAGCCATGGAAGGACAAGACCAAGGCGAAATACATAAATGCACAGCACGCACCAATCTCGGCTCGATTGTCGCTGGCGACCAAGTCACTTGGCGGGCAGGCAGTGATGGCACCGGTGTCATCGAAGCGCGTTTAGAGCGACGTAGCATTCTTGAACGACCGGATAATTTCGGAAAGTTAAAGCCTGTTGCCGCCAACATTGACCAGATGCTGATTGTGATCGCCTGCGAACCGACTCCACAAATCAACCTGATTGACCGTTATTTAGTCGCCGCCGAGCTAATGCACGTTCGACCGATCATCGTACTCAATAAAGCCGATTTACTGAACGATCAAAACTCTAGCGAACTCAATGCCCTGCTGGAAATTTATCAATCATTAGGCTATCACGTCGAAAAAATTATCAGCTCACGACACCAACCAGCTGAGCTAGCGGATTTACCAAGCTTGATTGATCAGCGCACCAGCATTGTCGTCGGCCAATCGGGAGTCGGCAAGTCGTCGTTTATCAACACACTATTACCGGAAGCCAATTTAGCCGTAGGTGACTTATCAACTAGCACCAGAGAAGGCACACACACTACCACTCAGGCCAAGCTATTCCACCTGCCGTGCGGTGGACAACTGATTGACTCGCCCGGCATTAGAGACTTCAGTCTATGGCACATTGACCCACCACAACTGCAACAAGGATTTATTGAGATTGCCGCGCTGCTTGGCCAATGCCGCTTCCGCGACTGTAAACACGAACACGAACCTGGCTGCGCCATCTTACTAGCCGCCGAGCAAGAAACAATCCATCCATTACGCTTCGAAAGTTATGAACGCATCAAAGCAGCAATCCTCGACCAACAGTCCCGAGGGCTCAATCTGGATAGCTACTAGTCGACATTAACCAGCCACGTCAAAGCGATAAGTGCCACTGCAGAGTTGAGGCAAGACCTCCACCTCAGCGTCAGATTCCGCCATAGCCGCTTCGATCCAAGTGAGATAACAAGCTCGATTTAATCGCGCCCATAGGTCATACCTAACATGCAGATATGGTACCAGCTGCCCTCGGTAGTTACGCAACTGCACTGGATGCGCGGCACTCACAATAACTTGCTCTTGAGTATTGGTTGTGGCAACCCAGTTACCATCAACTCGCTCGACCTGCTGCACAACATATGGAACATCAGCAACCTTGATGCGTAGCTTCTCTGCCGGCGTCACCAAAAAATATTGATCATTTTCAAACCACAGAATGCTTGCAAAAAGACGAACCAACGACAGTCGCTTAAAGGGCGCACCTTCATGTTGCCAAATGCCATCACTATCAATAGTGATATCAATTTCGCCAAGTTGCTTAGGCTTCCACGTATCGACAGGCGGTTGTGAGCGTGCGTCAATTTGCTGACTGATTTTTTCTAGCTGATTCATAACCCAAGTATAACGAGCCTCAGTGAAACAGCAATTGCACCATAAGCCGAGGTTAAAATCATTCAACACAATAGATCTCCGGCACCTCATCAAGCACCGCTAGCACACACTACCTAATTGCAGTCCAGCGATAGGCATGGCAATCTGACACTTTACCTCTTACTCCGGAATTTTTGCCATGTATGAACTACACCCAACACTAAAAGCCGACACCATCGCCATTGGCGACCTCAATTTATGTGAACTTCGGTTGATGAATAATGCGTTGGTACCATGGCTAATCTTAGTGCCGAAGCGTCCAAACATCAGTGAAGCCTATCAATTGTCCGAGGACGAGCAAATTCAACTGTGCCAGGAAACCAGCCTGATATCGGAACTGACCATGCAGATATTCCAAGGCGACAAGCTGAACACAGGCGCGATCGGCAACATCGTGCCGCAACTGCATATACACATCGTGATTCGCTATCAAGTTGATCCCGTGTGGCCCAAACCGGTATGGGGCAACATTGAGGAACACCCTTACACACATGAAGAAATCAAACTAGTACGCCAAACTCTGCACACCTCCATTCAACAAAAGTTAGCGCGATTTCGCCCTCATTAGCCACACTCCTTTAAAAAACAGTATTAGCCATTGCGTGGCGTCCGTCATATCCATTGGTATTCAGTCATTAGCCGGAAGCATATTATGCTGAAAACATCACTTTAAACTAAAATATTGCGCTTCAATTGGTGCGTTTTCAAGGGGATATTCTTGCCGTATCTCGGCAGAATGAGACTTACACAGCTGTAGATTTCTTATAAGCCACAACCTTGTTATGAGTAAAAATGCCATGAGTATGAGCAATGGTCTCGCTGAACGCGAACAAACAGACCCAACCCAATCCGCAGAACTCGCTGCCCTGCGAAAAGCAATTGCCGCAACTAAACATGTCGATGAGCACCGCTTTGTAAGCGACTTAATCGATAAGCCGGTCCTCAACGAGGCTCAGCGCAAAAACGTAACTGAACATGCTCAAACACTGGTCCGAGCCTGCCGTAAAGACACCAATAGCCAAACACTATTAGATTCGTTTTTACAAGAATTCGGGCTATCTAATAAAGAGGGCGTGGCACTTATGTGTTTGGCTGAAGCCCTACTTCGCGTTCCCGACAAAACCACAGCAGACCGACTCATCGCTGAAAAAATAACGTCTGGCGACTGGCGTAGTCACAATGGGCGATCAGAATCACTGTTCGTTAATGCGGCAACATGGGGCATGATTCTCACCGGCAAGTTAATCAAGCTTGACGAAGAAATCACTCAGCAACCTGGGTCATGGCTCAAGACCTTGTCTTCCAACTTGAGCGAACCAGTTGTGCGCCGCGCAATTCTACAGGCCATGCGGATTATGGGCGGGCAATATGTATTAGGTCGCAGCATTGAGGAAGGCGCGCGAAAAGGCGCAAAATATAACTCAGTCGACACACGCTACTCATTTGATATGTTAGGCGAGGCCGCTCGCACTGAGCATGATGCCGAGAGATATTATCAAGCGTATTCCAACTCAATCGATCGTATCGGCGCACTGAACAAACAATCCGACGTTTACACCTCGGATGGCATATCAGTAAAACTTTCAGCCTTACATCCACAATATCATTTTGCTCACTATCAAACAGTGATGGATGAGCTCCTGCCAAAAATTACCGAGCTATGCAGAAAAGCTAAGCACTACAACATTGGCATCAGCATTGATGCCGAGGAAGCAAGTCGCCTAGAAATGTCGATCGACCTGTTTGAAGCCCTGTGTCGTCACCCAGATTTACAGCAATGGGACGGTCTCGGATTTGTCATGCAAGCATACCAAAAGCGCGCACCAGCTCTCGCTAACTGGCTCATTGCTATCGGTCGAGACACTAACCGGAAAATTATGGTTCGTTTAGTTAAAGGCGCGTATTGGGATGCCGAAATAAAGCACGCGCAAGAGCAAGGCTTGCCCGACTATCCGGTGTTCACTCGAAAAGTAAATACCGATGCGTGTTATATGACCTGCGCAAAAAGCCTACTCGAAGCTAAAGACACAATATTTCCTCAATTTGCCACGCATAATGCTTATACCGCGGTCGCAATTCTCGGCATATCCGACGCGGCAGGCAACCGTAACTTCGAGTTCCAACGCTTACATGGCATGGGCGAATTACTCTATAAACACCTGCTTAAATCGTCCGCTGCGAAGGACATCCCATTGCGTGTTTATGCACCGATCGGTCAACACGAAGACCTGTTGCCGTACTTGGTGCGACGACTCCTAGAAAACGGTGCCAATAGCTCATTCGTAAACCGCTTTTTAGACGATGACACTCCCGTCATCGAGCTAATTCAAGACGTTTACCAAGATGTTGCCAGTCATCCGCAATACCGGCATAGCAAAATCCCCGTCCCCAGCAACTTATTTATTGCCGCTGGTGAGGCTCGAATCAACGCGCGGGGAATCGATCTTGACGACGCCCAATCAGTGTCACAGGTCACTGAAGCAATGGAGCGAGTTGCTCAGCAAACCATTGAGGCACACTCGATCATCAATGGCCGTTCAACACCGGCAGAACCGGTGAACATTTTCAATCCTGCCAACATTAAACAGGTCGTCGGCCATAGCAGTTATGCCAACGCGACAATGATTGAGACAGCGCTTTCCAGTGCTGACAAATTTCAGCCGGACTGGCGTTCAAAACCCGCTATAGAACGAGCAACTGTGCTTGAAAAAACAGCCGACTTACTCGAGCAAAATATGCTCGAACTGATGGGCATAATCAGCTTGGAAGCAGGCCGTACAATTCCTGATTGCGTTTCAGAAGTCCGAGAAGCTATCGACTTCTGTCGCTATTACGCCATGCAAGCAACTCAAGGCTCGCTGAGTCAATCAGATGCGCAGGGACGCGGAGTATTCTTTTGTATCAGCCCGTGGAATTTTCCGTTAGCTATCTTTGTTGGCCAGATTTCAGCCGCGCTAGTCGCCGGCAACTGTGTACTCGCTAAACCAGCCGAACAAACCCCGCTAGTTGCGGCACGCGCAGTCGAGCTCTTTTTACAGGCCGGATGCCCGCCCCAAGCATTGCAATTGATTCTAGGCGAAGGCGCTTTCGTTGGCGGACTATTAACCAGTGACCCTCGAATCCAAGGCGTAGCCTTTACCGGATCGACACTCACCGCTCAACGCATCAACCAAACCATCGCCACTCGTTCAGGCGGAACCATTCCAATTATCGCCGAAACCGGCGGTCAAAATTGCATGATTGTCGACTCCACCGCGCTACCGGAGCAAGTAGTCGACGATGTCATATCGTCCGCGTTTCACAGCGCCGGACAACGATGCTCAGCGCTGCGAGTGCTGTTTTTACAAGACGTAATCGCCGACAAAGTCTTGACCATGCTAGAAGGCGCAATGCAAGCCGTCCGCGTCGATGACCCCGCGAAACTTAGTGCCGATATAGGCCCAGTGATTGACCAACCAGCGTATGCCGCTTTGCAAACTCATATTGACTATATCGCGCCATTAAGCCGCCAACATTATCGAGTTGAGGTCAGTCCAGAGCTTTTAGAAAAAGGCCTATTCTTTCAACCACAAGTGTTTGAAATTGACTCATTAAATCAATTAGATCACGAGGTGTTCGGGCCAGTCTTGCATGTAATCCGCTACAACATCAAAGACATTAGCTCAGTGATTGAGCAAATCAACGCAACCGGCTACGGCTTAACACTTGGAGTTCATAGCCGTATCAGCGCGTTCGCAGATTTCGTGTATCGCAACACCCGTGTAGGCAACACTTATATCAATCGAAATACCATTGGCGCCATGGTAGGCGTCAATCCGTTTGGTGGTAAAGGGCTTTCTGGCACCGGCCCCAAAGCCGGCGGCCCCAACTACCTGCACCGATTTCAGCGCCAGACTGATACTCGCGATATCCCAGCAAAGTTAGCGCACATTCATCGCGCTTTTTCGGCAGTCGAACCTAATCAGGACGACAAAACGGCTATTGCTCGTGCCTTATCTTCACAGAAAACATGGTCGCGACTTGCCAGCAATGAACGTTGCGCCAAATTGCTAGCCGCGTTGACTAAAACTGACACTGAACAAACGATAACAGCAAGCAAAATCATTAAGCGCATTAATACCGACCTACATGATCAGCAGATCTTGCCGGGGCCAACAGGCGAAGAAAACATATTATTTTGCGGTGCCCGCGGACTTGTACTCATCCCTGTACATGATGCACTCTCAGCCACGGACCTCACCGCAATGCTCAGCATCATTGTTGCGACCGGTAACACCGTGCTCCTACATACTAGCAGCAGCTCAAGTCGGGCTATGGTTGAATCAATACGCGTGTTGATTGGCGCCGCAATGCCTAGCGGCGTGCTTCAATTGAGCGAAGCGGAGAATTTAGGCTCGCTGTTAGCTCACACCGACATCTCGGCCATTGTTGCCTCGACCAGCTTCCCGGACATTCAGGCTGTGCGAAAGCTGCTAGCTGACCGCACGGGGCCAATCACACAACTGATTGAATTTGACTCAAGCGTAAGCAACCCAAACAGAAGCAGTAACTATGTAAGCTTCTTGATTGATGAACGCACCAAGACCGACAACCTCGTAGCGCGCGGCGGTAACACGCAACTGTTTAATTTAACGGAAGCCTAAGCGAGCACAGGCAGACACCCTGAAAGACAAATAGGCCCTCGTCCTGAGGGCCTATTGAAAAGCTAAACAAGTAATTTAGTCGAGCGGCACATCCGTCACAATTTTCACTTGCTCAATAACCATATACGTATGCGTCTGTGACACACCAGGAAACCGCACAATACGCTCGAGCACCGACCGATAGTTTTCCATGTCTTCAAAACGAACCTTAAGCAAATAATCGTAGCCCCCGGCCACCATGTGACATTCGGCAACGAAGTCGCTCTTTTTGACCTCATTCTTGAACTCAAGAAATACCTCTTCGGTAGTGCGCTCCAAGGTAACTTGAATAAACGCAACCTTGCCGTAGCCCAACATATCGGCGTCGAGTTGCGCACTATATCCAGTAATATAGCCCGCCGCTTCGAGCCGCTTAACTCGCTCCAAACAAGGACTTGGGCTCAAATGTACCTTTTCAGCTAATGCGACATTAGACATACGCCCATCGGCCTGCAATGCCGACAAAATTGCACGATCAATACGATCAAGATTTCGATGCCGTTTAGTTGGGCTTTTGATTACCTTTGACACACCTCACCTCATAAAATGTAACTATTGTGACTCTAGTTAGGCCAGCTGACGTTTTAACTCCGATTTCATTAGTTCAAACGTAGAGGTCATTTGTTCGGACGGCGGACGCGTCAATAAGCTCACGACAAAAATCGCCACTGCCGACAGTATAAACCCAGGAACGATTTCAAAAATCACCGCACTAAGCGCTTGCCCTTGATAGGTGAAAGGGCCATAGATCCAAATTAGCACGGTGGCTGCTCCAACTACAATCCCCGCCAACGCGCCCTGCCTAGTCATACGCTTCCAAAACAGACTGATCAGCACTACCGGCCCGAATGCCGAGCCAAACCCAGCCCAAGCATTACTCACCAAGCTCAATATACTGCTATCCCGATCCTGTGCCAATAAGACTGCCAAAACCGCTACCGCCACTACCGACAACCGCCCCACCATCACCAACTCTTGCGGCGATGCAGACTTGCGTAAAAACGTCTTGTAGAGATCCTCAGTTAAGGAACTCGACGTAACTAATAACTGCGATGAAATAGTGCTCATTATGGCCGCTAATATCGCCGCCAGCAAAAAACCACTAATCAGCGGATGAAACAATGTGGTAGATAAAAAGATAAAGACCGCCTCAGGATCTTTTAAGCTAGCACCTGTCGCCGAAATATAGGCTAAGCCGACAATGCCGACCATGGTCGCACCGATCAATGACACGATCATCCAACTCATGCCGATTCGGCGCGCCACCTTCATTTCTTTAACGGAGCGAATCGCCATAAAACGCACAATAATATGCGGCTGACCGAAGTAGCCTAAGCCCCAACTTGCAGCTGAAATAATTGCCAAAGTTGATACTCCGCCCAAGCTTAACAAGCTTGGGTCGATAGCGATGATTTGTGCCTGAGTGGCTTCAATACCACCTAGATTGTACAGAGCCACCGACGGCACCAAAATTAGCGCAACAAACATTATGCAGCCTTGCACGAAGTCGGTCGTACTGACCGCCAGAAAGCCACCAAACGCACTGTACGCGACAACCACGCCAGCGGTAACCATTACGCCAACTTGGTAGCTCATATCAAACGACGTTTCAAACAACTTACCGCCAGCGACCACGCCAGACGTCGTATAGATAGCAAAAAACACCACAATCACAATCGCACAAATGACTCTAATTATATGATTATGGTCCTCAAAACGTCGCTCAAAAAACTCGGGAATTGTAACCGCATCGCCAGCCACTTCGGTGTAAACGCGCAGCCGAGGAGCCACGGTTAAATAGTTCAAATACGCGCCAACTGATAGGCCGACAGCGATCCAGACATTGCCAAGACCTGATAAATACATCGCACCAGGCAGACCCATTAGCATCCAACCACTCATGTCCGACGCACCTGCCGACAACGCCGTCACTGATGGACTCAAACTCCGTCCGCCCAGCATAAAACCGGAGACGTCATTCTTGGTTTTCAAGTACGAATAAAGACCAATGCCCAACATCACCGCAAAGTACACGGCGAGCGACACATAAACACCTAATTGCATAATCGCTTCTCTATATTTTATTTTTCCGCCAACCCAATCTTAGAAATCACATCAGGCAGCATCAATTTATTAGCTTAACCACATCGTCCCATACTTTGCGACGAATAGAAATCAAAGCGTCTGAGCAATCACCGGCAAAATGCCGTGCCGACTAGAACCAGAAACACGCGCGCGATATAATTAGCCAGCCTAACTCTGCATCAGTCATTATTGAGCAACACCTTGCTAGGCGTCGATGCTAGCCGCGTTCGGCTGTTGATTAGCGATTAAATGTCCTTAGAATTCGGAAACTCATACAAAATGACCCCAAGTGGGTATTAGCTAAATTCAGCCAATACTTCTAAAAACGCATCACCAAATTTTTCCAATTTAACTTGTCCCACTCCATTGATAGTAAGCAATTCGTCAGCATCAGCGGGTTGGTATTGCATCATTTCCATTAACGTCGCATCGTGAAAAACGTGAAATGGCGGCACGCCTAGCTCATCTGCTAGCGATTTCCGACACGCCTTGAGAGCCTCCCACAATGCCTCGTCGCCATGCGACACAGCGACCGGTGTGCGCTTAGCCCGAGCCGGCTTAGCCGCTGCCGAATCTTGCCGCAGAAATAATGACACGTCTCCACGTAGCAGCGCGCGCGCCTTTTCGGTCAATTGAATCGCTCCATATAATTGCTCATTGACCAACAAGTAACCCTGCACAATCAACTGACGAATAACCGAACGCCATTGTTGGTCGCTAACGTCTGCGCCAATTCCATAAGTACTTAAACTATGATGACCGAACTGTTTGACCTTAGCGGTTTCCTTACCACGCAACACATCGATTACATGGCCAGAACCAAAACGTTGACCAGTTCGGTAAATATTCGACAATAGCTTCTGCGCTGCTTCTGTAGCATTCCATGTTTTAGGAGGGTTCAAGCAAACATCACAATTGCCACAAACCTCCGCGTCTGCTTCACCGAAGTACCGCAATAACGCACGACGCCGACAAGTAGTCGCCTCACACCAAGCCAACAAGCTGTCGATCTTGCCACGCTCCATACGCTTAAATTGCTCATCCGCATTAGAGTCTTGCACCATTTTACCAATGCGCACCACGTCTTGTAGCCCGTAAACCATCCAAGCCACACTAGGCTGACCATCACGACCCGCACGGCCGGTTTCTTGGTAATAGGCCTCAATGCTCTTAGGCAGATCAAGGTGCGCCACAAATCGCACATCTGGCTTATCGATCCCCATTCCAAAGGCGATAGTTGCGACCATTACGATGCCTTCTTCACGTAAAAAGCGTCGTTGATTCTCTTGTCGCTCTTCGCCAGGTAAGCCAGCATGGTATGGCAGCGCTTTATATCCACGTTGCGATAACCATGCAGCAATGCCATCGACGCGACTTCGTGACATGCAATAGACAATACCAGCCTGTTGTTTGTAGTCTTGCAAAAAACTGAGCAGCTGAGACTTAGCCTCGCCCTTTTCTTTAACAATATAACGGATATTGGGTCGATCAAAACTACTGACGAACACCTTTGGCTCGCACAAATCCAGCCGCATCATGATTTCTTCGCGTGAGCGCTCATCAGCGGTAGCGGTCAGCGCTAGTCGCGGAACACCCGGAAAGGCATATCGCAATACATTGAGCCCAAGGTAATCAGCGCGAAAATCATGCCCCCATTGCGACACACAATGCGCCTCGTCAATCGCAATCAACGACACCGGCACACTGCAAAGACGGTCCAAGGTGGCATCTTGCAATAAACGCTCAGGCGCAATATACAAAACATCTAATTCATGATCATGAATCGCTCGAAGTGTTGCTCCAGCCTCTTCGCGAGATAAGGTAGAGTTCAAATAGGCCGCACGAATACCTAATTGTTGCAGTGCGGCTACTTGGTCTTGCATTAAAGCAATCAAGGGGGAAACCACGATCGCCATACCATCGCGCACCAACCCAGGAATTTGATAACAAAGGGACTTACCACCACCAGTTGGCATCAACACCAGCGCATCTTGGCCAGCCAACGCGGTTTCGATCACAGATTTTTGCGACCCACGAAAATGCGTATAACCAAAGGTATGTTTTAAAATATCTTCTGCGCGGTCTATCATAACGGTCCTTATTACTGATATTAATTACGTGCGCTCATCGGGCATCGAGTATGCCGTTTGACAGCGTGACGTTCAAGGTGAATTATGAGCCGTTGGCGCCCCCCTCAACCAAAATCTACAGCAATCATCACGCCGACCGGCTACGCTGCCCTCGAGAAAGAACTAAAGCAACTGTGGGCCAAGCGGCGCATTGTCAATGACGCCCTCGCCGCCGCCGCCGCGGAGGGCGATCGCAGCGAGAATGCTGAATACATATATCGCAAGAAGGAGCAGGCTGGAATTGATCGCCGGATTCGCTATTTGCAAAAGCGCATGCCCGACCTACGCGTGGTGTCAGACATAGGTAATCGACAACAGGTGTTTTTTAGCGCCACCGTGACTTTAGAGACTGATGACGGAACTGAGTATCGCTACCGAATCGTTGGTCCCGACGAAACCAACACCCAAGCTGGCGACATCAGTATTGACTCGCCGTTAGCCAAAGCGCTACTGAAAAAACAAGTGGATGACGAAGTAAACGTAACAATCGCAGGTCAACCCGTTACCTACCTTATCCTAGACATTGAGTACACTTGAGACCTTCCTGCAACAGCCGGAAATCGGGTCTTTCGCCTTAAATTTCATTAAAATTTCGTTACAGGTGTAAAATAGCCGTGTGCGAAGAGAATATTTTTGGTATAAATAAGGGGTCGAAGCGGAATGAACGAGCCGTTTAGACATGTTGTTTTTCATTTGAAAACCAAGCTAAATATACCCCACCCCTACACTATTTAGTTTGTTTCAAGCGCTTCGGCCCTAAACCGAAGCGCTTTTTTTATGCCTAGGTACTTTTTATAACGTGCGCCCTAGCGCACTTTGGCTCAAGGCTGATTTATAACGTGCGCCCTAGCGCACTTTGGCTCAAGGCTGATTTATAACGTGCGCCCTAGCGCACTTTGGCTCAAGGCTGACTTACTAACGTGCGCCCTAGCGCACTTTGGCTCAAGGCTGACTTACTAACGTGCGCCTTAGCGCACTTTGGCTCAAGATTGACTTACTAACGTGCGCCCTAGCGCACTTTGGCTCAAGGCTGATTTATAACGTGCGCCCTAGCGCACTTTGGCTCAAGGTTGATTTATAGCTTGCGCTAGCCATGTCGAGACTGACCGTGAAAGATACCTAATTGCCATAAACGAGCTTATTGGTTACCACAAACTTATTCTCAAGCCAAATCAACAAGGCAATAATCGCGGCCACTGACGCAATGCTAACGGCATAGTAGATTAGCGGTTGAGTTTCATGAATGTCCCAACCTTTTAGCAAGAACATCGGCACCACGTGCCACAAATAAATTGGCAGCGAAATGCGCCCCATTACAATCATAATGTTACTGATCAAACTGGGATTATCAGCTGCGCGCTTAGCTGGTTTCTTAGACTGGGTCGACTTCGCCCACTGCACGCCGATCGCAACTAATGTACAGTTCATGAGCAACCAGGCTAAGCCTTTAAGCGACGACTTGTCGACACCTATTTGAACTAAGTAAATACTAGCCGTCATTAATACAACGGCCATTGGAATAACTTTTACCGTCATCACGGCACGCAACAAGCGATGACCACTCGGCGTTCTAAGCCAGGCCCCAAACAGAAAGAAACTGAAAAAATAGACAACTTTCTTGCTCAGTAACACAGCTAAATAGGCTGGTAACTGGTGCGCGGGGAAGACACTCCAAATCGCTGACAAAGCCAACATTACTAACAGCAATACAATAATAGGAATGCGCAACTTAAGGCTAAGCCAGAAACCCAAAACCCAAAGGACTAGTGTGGGCACAAACCAAAGGTGGTAATACGGCGTGACAAGGTAAGAAATAACCAGCGTATTGTCCAGCCGCCCCTCTCGGCTTGCATGCAACAAAAGCACACCAGTAAAGAACAGGAACGCAAGCATGAACGGCAACCCAACGCGCCACCAATAGCGCCAACCAACAGCAAACAACGAGCTGCTTTTAAGCTTGTCAGGGTTTACCAAATAACCGGTTAACCCAATAAACAAGGGCATATGAAATGAATAGATGGCGTAGCGGATAAAATTGTCGTGCACTGACCCCAAAACAATGTGGCCGACCACGACCAAAAATATAAGCCAGCCGCGCAGTAAATCAATTCGCGGATTACGAGCAGTGATAGGTTGGCGTGTCGTCATTGTTCAATTGTCTGCTTTCTTCAAGCCAAGCGCAACTGTACCTAAACATAAGCCTTTAATACCGCATTACCCACTACTTAACATAGCGGGTAAACGGCTTGCCTAATAAATCAAACTCGCCTTAGACTGCCTCGACGATCATCGCAATACCCTGACCTCCACCGATACAGAGCGTGGCCAAACCATAACGACCTCCGACCCGATGTAGTTCATAAATCAGCTTGGTCAAAATGATTGCGCCGCTTGCTCCCACCGGATGGCCCAGCGCTATCGCTCCACCATTTGGATTGGTTTTATCGTCGGGAAACTCCAATTCTTTTGCCACCGTCAGAGCTTGGGCTGCAAATGCTTCATTCGACTCGATAACATCGAGATCCGACACTTTAAGTCCTGCGCGTGACAGCGCCATGGTACTCGCGCCGACCGGACCAATGCCCATAATTTCATTCGGCACTCCACAGCGGCCGTAAGAGACTACGCGTGCCATAGGTTTCAAGCTTTGCTGTTTTACTTGGTCCTCAGTGGCTAGCACCACCATACCTGCGCCATCATTAATCCCAGAGGCATTGCCCGCAGTGACCGAGCCACCGTCCTTAAATACTGCCCGCAAGCGAGCCAATTGTTCTAGCGTTGAACTAGCACGTGGATGCTCATCGGTATCAAATACCGTACTTCCCTTACGCGACTTAATTTCATAGGGCACAATCTGCTCAGCAAAGTAACCGGCTTCGATGGCGGCCACCGCACGTTGTTGTGACAACAATGCAAAAGCGTCTTGCTCCTCGCGTGAAATAGCATACTTCTCAGCTAGGTTCTCAGCAGTAATGCCCATGTGTCCAACGCCGAAAGGATCGGTAAGACTGCCGGTCAGTTCATCTTGAATCTTGCCATCACCCATTGGCTGCCCCCAACGATTAGTGGTCAGCAAATGTGCCGCTGAGCTCATCGACTCAGTGCCACCGGCTACCGCTACCGAAACCTCACCTAACTGCAACTGTTGACTCGCAAACGTGATCGCTTCAAGACCCGATCCACACAGTCGGTTTAGTGTCAGTGATTGAGTATGCACCGGCATGTCGGAATTCAGTGCCACACGGCGCGCCATGTAAGCATCCTTAATATCGCTTCGAATAACATGACCGACTACGTTAGAGCCAATCGATTGTGGGTCTATTCCAGAGCGACGAATAGCTTCTCGACTCACATGCACACCTAAGTCTGCAGGCGAAACCCCTTTTAAAGCGCCACCAAAACTACCAATAGCGGTTCTTGTGGCACTAATTATAAATACGTCGTTCAGCATCTATTACTCCAATATTAAAGATGATCAGTAAGGCGTCGATCTTAACAATCACATTGCTTACTGACCAGCAATGCGACGACATTCCGGCTATTCGTTTATGTTATCTTCGCTATATGAAAATTTTGCTCGCACTCACGGTCTCAAGCATGGTGGCTCTTGGCCTACTGGCATGGACGACGCAACAACCACCAACGCCGGCGATCAATAAGCTATTAATGAGTGCACAAATACCGAGCACCTCAAGTGAATCAAACCAATCCCTCACAGCAAGCAATACATCAACCCCAATAACCAACGTAAGCGACGCAGTCGGAGCCAGCCCAAACGAGCATCAAATTTGGGTCGCAAGACTATTAGAGAAAAACCAATTCCATGCAGCAATTGAATATATTAACGAACACTATTCGGCACTATCTTCCGAGCAATTAGATCAACTAAAGTTCCAGTTTCTTAATTCGCAAGACGGCCAACCCCCTGCACTAGAAAGGCTCAACTCAGCCGCCAAACTATTCGACGACTTGTCAAGCTGGAGCGCGCTTGCTCAGAGCGCTGTGTCTCAACAGAATTGGGAGATAGCTCACATCGCGCTATTGCGAGTCAGTGAACTAGAAAGCCGACCAATTGAGTTACAAGAAAGCCTAGCTGCATTGGTGCGCAGCAGCAGTTACCTTAAAGCCATCAGAGAGCGGAATCAGGACTTTATTGGAGTTCGCGAGCTGTACTCAGACCTGCATCAAACACATCCTTGGTATCCACGCTTTCAATTGGAACTGGCTCACGCCGAAGCCGCCTTAGGAGACTATGAAGCCGCTGAAAAGCTCTATACGGCGCTGCGTTTCGACCCCGAATTTGGTGCAATAGCGACTCAAGCGCTCAAACAACTAGAACAGAAC
Source organism: Arenicella xantha (assembly GCF_003315245.1). NCBI lineage: Bacteria > Pseudomonadati > Pseudomonadota > Gammaproteobacteria > Arenicellales > Arenicellaceae > Arenicella > Arenicella xantha. The sequence goes on from NZ_QNRT01000001.1 coordinate 791,463, forward strand.
AACGCTCCGAGTGACACGGAAAAACGTAAGTCAGGCAATTCGACTGAAGTGCTCATTCCCCTAACTCGAACCGGAACCAGTTTATTAATCAACGCGCTTATCAACGGTCAAACCACGCCAATGCTGCTAGATACTGGCGCATCGATAACAGCGCTATCGAGTCAGACTATTCAAAAACTCGGCCTGAAACCTACAGGCCGCCGGATTCAAATCAATACCGCCAATGGTGCTCGATCAGCAAAGCTGTTTTTTGCCGACACCATCCGTTTTGGCCAAATGCAATTATCCAATTTAGAAGTGGCTGAAATTGATCTTGGCTCCAACTCTAGGTTCACTGGCTTACTCGGCACCGACGCACTGAGTGCGTTCAACCAAGATTTCGACTATGCCATTGACCAGCGCCGAAATGCGCTAGTCTTCACGCCCCAGAAGACAGATTAATTGGCGATTATTAACCCGCTAAGACACATCGCACGCCACGCATGCTTAAAGTTGGGCGAACAACAACTCGTCTTCGAGCAGAGCAAGTTCCTGCATTTCCAGCTCATGCAAGCTGATTTGCCCGTTGCTGCTGGCAACTGGAGCTGACGGCAATAACGTAGCCGACGGTAGCATTACCGTAAAAGCGACGGACAGCACAGCAAGACCTGCGAAACCGGCTGCAAATCGTTGCGCAATCAAATTCGGGAAACGCCAAATTCGACGTACTTCTTGAGGCTCTGACTGTTGCGACTGATTTTGCGTGGCCGCTAAAATCGAAGCTTGCAAAGCACTAGTATCCGGAACCGGCTCACGGGGAATTCGATGCCAGACGACAGATGTGTTTGTTTCAATACTCATAGAACCCTCCGATTTATTTACTTGAGGCTAACGCCAAAGAATCATCACGTGCTTGTTTGGCTATCGCCGCGGTAACAAACTGATGTAAATGACGCTTGGCTCGAACCAGCAATGACTCAAACGCCTTCAAACTAATACCCAGAATTTCTGCTGCCTCGCGCTGCGGCATCTCGCAATAAACAGCCAGGTTGAGCGCGTCGCGTTGAGCCGTCGGCAAACTTCTAATTGCTTGCTCCAAGTATCGACGCTGCCACTTCAAATGCTGTTCCGCTTCAACCGTCGCAGAGGTAGCCAGCGTAGATTCTAGTAGATCAAAATCTTCACTGGCCATATTAACTTGACGATTGGACCGACGTTGCAGGTCATGACAGGCGTTCAGGATCACGCGGTAAAACCAAGTGGTGAATTTCGCTTGCCGCGGGTCCCACATTGACGGTCTCGTCCAGAACTTGATAAACGCATTCTGTACTACATCCTCAGCATCATGAGCGTTTTGCAAACTCCGAAATGCCAAAGCAAAGAATGCGTCAGTATGGCGGTTCACCAATTCTGCAAATGCAGCATGATTCCCCGCCTTAATTAAGTCGACCAGTGGCTGATCTTCAATGGTCGCGTAAGCTGACACTAGGCGTATCTAATCTACTGATCCGCTTTCGCTTCGCGTTCGGCGCGGCGCTCTTCACGCATTTGCTTGCGCATTTCACGATGCTTTTCGCGCATGATTTTGCCTGCTTCTCGATGCTCTTCAGGCGTCACATAGCCATCGCTATTCAGGTCCATGCTGGCAAAACGCTCTTCGGCACTCGCCATGTACTCGGCCCGATCCACCTGACCATCTTGGTTCGTATCAATGCGCTTAAGCATGTACTCATGCTTTTTATCTTTGCCACCACGGTCATGAGACTCTTTATGATGGCCTCTGCGGTCGCTTGGAGAATCCTCGCTTTGAGCAATGGCGATACCAGTAGCAGTAAGAGAGAAAGCGGCTAACAAGCTAATTAATGATTTGTTGTGCATGATTTATTCCTCATAACAGTTGATCTAATGGTATTGAGACGACTCAACTCCGTACTTCCTGCGCAAAAAGTTGAAAATAGTTCCAAGAAATACAAAATACACAGATCAACCACGCCCCTATTTTGAACCTTGAAAACACTAAACTCTAGTCCGGAAACGTGAGAAAATTGCATATAGACAGACAATATAGCGACAAATGACTATGCAAATTCAACTGAACCCAAACCTCGGCACCACCCAACTGGCGAGCGATTTTCAACAAAAGAAACGTCTTCGTATCGACAATATCCTAAGCGCTGACTCTGCCGAAGCTATTCTTGATTGCTTAAAAAATCAAACAGCTTGGCAGTTACTTTATAGCAATGCAGACAGCAGCCCAACGCGTCTCAACAATCAGCAATTAGAGCAAACAACTATTGAACAAATCAAAGCCACCCATGCACAAGTCTACGCGCGCGCGACTTCGAGCTATCAATATTGGTATAAGTTCTTTCCGATGGTTGAGGCTATTACGACAGGCCAAGTAACCGAAAAATCGCCCCTCAATGAAGTTACAAAATTCTTAAACAGTGCGGAGTTCATTGGCCTAGCTCGCAAGATTACCGGTCATAGCAGCTTGGTAAAAATCGACCCACATGCAACGCTGTACGAACCCGGTGACTTTAAAAACCTACATGATGACATGCGCGATGATAAAGATGCTCGAGACAAAAGCATTCGACGGTACGCTGTCGTAATAGATTTCACCAAAAACTGGTCAGTTAATTGGGGCGGCGAGATGCAGTTTTACCCTGGACAAAACCCTACCACGTCAGAGAGTATTTTCCCTGGATTTAACGCTCTAACTCTTTTTCAAGTACCAACCTTACACCGAACCAATATGGTAGCGCCATATGCCGCCAAAGGTCGCTATGCGATTGCTGGCTGGCTGAGAGACGACCCGAATATCACTCGCTTGGATTTGGGCGATACACCGGTCGAAGCCAAATAAACCAAACGCGATGACTCGAACAACCCTATTAGCGCAAGCCGACGCCGCGTTCGATGAAGGTCGACCAGTAGATGGCTTAGCGCTACTGCGTGAGCTTAATAAACATTATTCTGACGATGCAGCCAGCTGGCATCGTCAAGCCATTGTCGAAGAGCAAATAGGCTCGCCAGCTCAAGCTGGGCTGGCGCATTATCGCTGCATTGAAGTAGCTCCAAACAATGCTCTAGGATACCTTTATGCCGGTCATTGGCTGCAACGTCAGCAACAGACAAACGCGGCGGCAGCGCTATACTCGATTGCTCAAGATCTAGATGCCTCAATCTTACATCTAGCACACCATCAGCAGATATCTGAGCAAGCGAGACTCCGCTCTTCTGAAGCAAACCTCACGCTACGCCACGTACTGAGCAAACAGCACCGCGATCTTTGCGCTAAAATGATTGATGCGGAACGAATAGCAGACGCCAAATGGGTACAAACAAACGACCAAGCTATTCATTTCAAATCGAAGAATTTTGCGCCTGAACTGTTTTACATTCCGTCACTTGCGGCCACACCATTCCACGAGTGTGCAGACTGTAATTGGGCCCAAGAGATTACTGAAAAATCTTCCGAAATCCAGCAAGAATTAACGCGCGCCTTGGAGCAAAAACTATCGCAAGACAGCCTAAGACCTTATTTAAGTGGCGCGTTTGCCAAACATTCAGACTTAAGTGAACTAGCAAACTCAGCGAACTGGCTGGCAATGGATTTATATAAAAATGGCGAACTCAACACCCAAATTGCTGGACTATTTCCCACCACATTAAAAGCCCTGCAGTCAGCCCCTCACTACACACTTGATTCACAGCCATTCGAGATCTTCTTTTCGTTGTTAAAGCCGGGACAACAGATTGCTCCACACTACGGACAATCAAATCATGCGTTAACCGCACACCTTGCATTGGATATTCCACCGAACTGTCACCTGACGGTCGACACTATTAACCGAGAATGGAAAGCCGGTGAGTTAATTCTATTTGATGATAGTTTTTTACATTCGGCACACAATAACAGCGATCAAACGCGTGTAGTTTTGATTTTCTCAATCTGGCACCCAGACTTAAGTGAGAATGAGAAAACCGCTATTCAGCAATGCTTTCAAGCTCGCCAAGATTGGCTCAATCAACGACAATCCCAGATAAAAACCTTGCTTGCACTAACTGACTAAATTTAACCCGCCCGTCAACGTCGGGGTTAACGAAGTGGCAGGGTTATTATTTGTCAGCCAGCGGTAACCATTTTCCAAATCTGCGCCATAAAATGACTCAATAGCTTCATAAGTCGCATCACGTTTCTCTTTGCTAAACTGATGCTGGCTATTCTTGGCGTCTTGAAACCTTACATCGTCAGTAGCGATAGCTTGCATTACATCGCCGTTCAAACCTAGCTCCAGAAATTGATTAACCGCCTCTAACGCACCCGCAGGGTCGGCGATTAATGTTTCTGCATAAAGCGATGCCATCTTATTACTCGGCACAAAATGCTTAAGCATTTGCTCGGCTTGCTCTAGCTGCAAACGCCACAGCGTTAACGTGACTTTAAGATCAGACATATGAATTACATCGGTAATCCTTAGCTGTGATAAATGCGGGAAATCACATCGCAAAAGATCAAACATAGCACGAACTGTTTGCCGTGCATCTTCGCCTTTTTTTAGAGTTGAAAGCAAAAAATTTCTAGCGTCAGTGTAAAGCATCACAGCTTTACTTCGACTATTTACCTGCAGCAACTCAGGAATAATATTATTGACCGAATTGATCGGTTTAATAATCAACGTTTGGTCAGGCAATGCATGTTTTTGTAGCAAGCGCATAGCGAGAGAGGGTAAATGTCTGAAATCCAATTTAGTCGATGCCGACTGCCACTGCAATCGCTTGGCATTGGCCGCATCCAACAACAATTGCGGTTCACGTAGACTTTGGCTAAAACCTTTCACATCAAGACATCGCGATAAGAATGTGGACCCACAATATGCAGTATGAAAAATGAAGTGTACTTTTGATTTAGGTATCGTTGCACCGAGATCGTTTAAAGCATTAAGTAATTGCGACAACGGCACTGCTAGCGGTGCTTGATTCGAGTCTAGCGCGTCTCGATTAAGCCAAGTCGCATTTGACAGGTCGCCATCAGCTATCGACACAAACTCAACGGCTTCAGTATCGAAGTTAAACTTATAGGCGAAATAACCTGGATCTTCTATTAAATCTCTAACGCTTGTCATACCTTGGGGGGCCTCTAGTCAATCAGCTTCATAGAATCAGTGGTCAGGAGCAACGCTGACAATTTAGTATGAGATATTATGCCAGAACCCAAGCGTTAATTTGCTTGACCCAAGATTCGTTTGTAGATCAATTATAGTACACTCAATGGCGGCTAATTTTCGCTGGTCGTTGGGTTGCTGACTGCCCTGCAGCAACCTTATTAGCCTAGCGGATGAGCTAGCACCGCCAAGCCTAAACTGTTTTAATCGATGTTCGACAAAAATGTTTCGCTATATCAATACTCGCTGTTAAGAACCGGTGACGTAAACCCTCTAGCCACTTTGAGCGCATGACCATTACTGCTGAATTATGACAATTAGAATCAATCCAACACTCAATTTTGAATCGCTACATGCTCAATTTTCTGAGCAGAAAAAAATCAGAATTGAAAATTTTTTCACTTCGCAGACAGCCGAGTATATTGCTGATAATTTACAGCACACGACCCCTTGGCACATGGTTCACTCCGATGCCAAAGGGCTCCCAGTGCGGTATAACCCTGAGCAATTAGCGACGCTGAGTACAGCTCAAAAAGATGAGATCGATACAAAACTGCAGCAACTTGCAGCCGAACATTATCAATACAAGTACAAATTCTACCCCATCATTGACTCAATTAAAGATGGCACACTTGCAATAGACTCAATGCTCTATCAGATGGCAAGCTTCGTTAACGGCACAGAATTTATGCGTTTTGCTAGACAATTAACTGATGTCAGCTCGTTAGTGAAAATGGATCCACAAGCATCTTTATACGAGAGCGGCGACTTTCTAACTATGCATGATGACTCGAACTACCAGCGCCAAGCTGGTGACCATAGCTCTCGGCGTTTTGCCGTAGTGTTCGGTTTCACTAAACACTGGTCACCAAACTGGGGCGGGCAAACTGCATTTTACACCAGCGCCGATGCGGTCGAGTCGATTAGCTGGAACCCCGGCTATAACGTGCTAACGGTCTTTGAGGTGCCAGTACAACACTGCGTTAACTACGTAACCCCTTTTGCGACAAATGGTCGCTATTCAATTACCGGCTGGCTACGCGATGACCCGACAATTAGCCGACCTGACCTTGGAGACTAAAGCGGGTTAGCTATTTGATCTGAGTAAGGGTATTTAAACTGCAATTGCTTGGCCCAAGGAATGATCACCTCTAGGCTTTCCGAGAATTGTGTTTGCGCCAACGAGTACTCTTCACTTCGGCTACTAGCGTCAAACGTTTGGCCTGGCGTTTTAGAATTAGCTGCCAGCGGTGCTTGCGCGAGCATTTTTTCAATATTTTCTTGCAAGGCATTACACTCAAAAAAACTAACTATACGAGTCAGCAAATCCTCAGGGGCGGCGAGTAGACGGTCGCAATGAAGCGAACTCACCTGCTTAGCATCCATCTTTTCAAACATTTCGAAAAATCGCTCAAGCTGGAGATGCCAGGTAATAGCCGTTACTTGTGAATCAGTCATGCGCATTAACTTGGTGGCATCAAGGTGCTGTGCTTCAGCAGAATCCATCCGAAAAATGGTGAACAAATGGCGCGCAAAACCTCGACCCTGCTCACCTTTTTTTAAGGTAGATAACAAAAAGCTAGCTAAGTCAGAGTGCAAAAGCAGTGCTTTGCTCTGAGAGTGCGTTGCCATCAACGGCTGCATTATATTGTTGACAGTATTGGTTGGTTTAACCAGCACTGACTGTCCTTCGCCAAATGGTCGAAACAGCAACTTTGAGACAAGCCGATAAATAGTAGAGGCCCGGTTTGGGTCGGCAAGATAAGGGTGTTGAACACGCTGATAGTTTGCTAACGCCATCAACACCGCAGGTTCTTTAAGCGACACATTCGCCGACTCAAGATTTAAACACCGCGCTAATAAAGTTGAACAACAAAATGCAGTATGAAATACAAATCGTGGCGGACCACTGTTGATTGAGTCCGTGTAGGGTAAAACGTCTTGTAACGGCAGCACCATCGATGGCAACTGACGAGTGTCAAAACGATTATCCAAAAAACTACATGCCGCTAACGCCTGGTGATCGGTCTTTACAAACAACAGTGACCGTTCATCTAAATTAATTCCATGCAGAAACCAATTAGGGTTTTGCACGATATCGGCTGCAGTTGTCATACGCTTAGTACCTTAGCGACCATTTAGCAACTATATAGCTAGACAGACATTGTTTAGACAAGGCTCAACAACAGACGCTTGATGAACCTCAGATTCGCAAACTAATCGTTATTTAGTTCAGGATAATACTCAGCGTAATGCTGCCATCGACCAATGCGTTTGTCTGCGATTGGCTGTCGAACTTGCATTTCACTAAAGGTGAAACTCTTATTAATAGATTGATGAAAATCCAAATAAGAGTCATTCCACTCAAAACCACAGAACTCAACAAGTTGCTTTGCGTAATGCGATGGATTTTGCACCAAGTCCTCGTAGTTAAGATCCATTAAGCGCGGTGAGTTCATGCTAGACCAATGAGCCATCATACGCTCACACTCATCATAAAAATGGCTTAGATCTTCCCAACGATTTGCATAGTTGTGACCTGGCGCAAAGGCATGAGAATATATAGAAAAGCACACGTCTCGTTTGTCGCGATGCATTTGAATAACTCGGGCATCAGGAAATAGCTTGTGTATCAAACCCACATGACGAAAGTTATGCGGTAACTTATCGGTAAATATCGGCTTGCTAATCTCTGGTAATTTTTCCAAATATAATTTACGCAATTCTGCCCATTGGTGTGGCGTGACATCTATCGCATCAGCCAATTTTCCGGTCATGGTTTTCTGATGAAAATCAGCCGCAACGTACTCCATTGCCTCCTGCTCACCGGCATTAAATACTTGAACATTTTGACCGAGAATACGCTCCACTAAAGTGGTACCACTGCGCGGCATGCCGACAATGAAAATTGGTTGTATGGCACGAGATTCCTTATCTAACTTAGCATCTGATTGGTCGAACACATCGCGATCAAAATTCTTAGTAATGCGCTCTACCATCTGCGTCACATGCTCTTGCTGATAGACGGTGTTGGTTCCTTGTAAAAATAGGTGCTGTACCTCATTAGCCTCTTTGAAGGACTTTGCAGCTTGCTGATAGTCACCAATACGGTCTTGCATATGTGCCAAAGCGTAGTTCAACAAGCCCCTGTGTTGATGGTTCAGCATCGCTATTTCTTCAAGCTTTGCGAGTTGCTTGGAAAGCAATTCAATTAATTCCTTGAGCTGTTCATCCGTCGCCAACTCAGCACGCATTGACCATGCTTCGCCATGATTAGGCATACGTTGGATCGCCTTATCCAAAGACTCGTTAGCCTTTACATAGTCACCATCCAACCGCGCGACTTTAGCCTGCATCACAAATATCTGCGGACCATCTTCACCAAGTTCCATTGCGTGTTTAATCGCTTTCTCGCTACGTTCAGACTGCTGCGCCATCAACAGTAAATCAGCGAAACGGAGATAATCCTCGGCAGTGGGAGAGACCAACCGCAGGTAACGCTCAAAGGCACTGATTGCAGTTGGGAAATCACGTAGCTTTCCGGCAGTAACTGCCAAATTGTTAGCGATACTCGAATCATCAGGAAGCTCGTCGTTAAGTCGTCGCAATATATTGACTGCTTCTCGCCAATTCGAAACGCCTGCTTGCGCACGGGCTAAAATAATCTGGTCTGCGGGCGTCAATACTTTCAAGCGCGACAGTAATTGGATCGCGGCCGGCGGCTCACCCAAACTGAGTAGAAAGTCTGCAATGCGTGAGCAAAACACGGGATCATCCTTACAAAACTTGGTGGCGTGTTGTAGTTGGATCAATGCCTGACGCCGATTTCCGACACGATGATAACAGTGCGCTAAATTAACCGCGATATCGACCGCGTTAGGCTCTAGCTCCTGAGCTCGCCCAAGCGATTTAAATGCTTCGTCAAGCCGGTCTCGCTGCATTGCAACGCTGCCAAGACCATAGTGCGCGGATGCGGAGTCAGGCTCGAGTTCAACGGCAGCTAGAAAAGACTGCTCAGCCTGATCAACCTTTCCGGCTCTAATCGCATCTTCAGCGTCTTTAAGAAGTTGGTCTATGTTTTGGTCCACAGTACATTCCTATTCGAATTGTGCGATCAGCATCTGTTCGCTAAATAATCTGGTTGTTTGCCCAAGGCACTATTTTGTTCGGTCTCACCGTGAATGCGGCATTGAACGCGATAAGCACTTGCCAAGCCATAAGTAACGCCAATATAAGGCGCTAAATTAGACTAATATTATACAGCCTTCACAGGCGATTTACCGCTAAGAGCGCAACCATATCAATGATCGCAAGCAAGAACAATCTGCTCAAGAATAAAGCACTCAGGCGAGCTCAGATTATTCTGCAAATTCCGCTATCAGATCAGCGATATTATTCTGATAATTTTTCCACCGACCCGAGCTGGACTGGTACAACGGTTGGCGCACTTGCCAAATACTTGCGGTTTTTACTCTGTTTTTCAAACGATGAAAATCAAGACACTGCGGCTCCCATGGCAGATCTAAAAACGCCAATAGATCTCGAACGATTGGCTCGGGATCAACCACCAGTCGATCATAATCGAGGGCATACACGTTCTCCGGAAACAACTTCCTCCAATGCGCCATTAGTCGCAAGTATTGCTTATAGTAATGGGCTATGTCGGTCAAGTTTGCCGCATAACTCATTGACGCCGCCGTTCTAAGAAAGTAGATGGACAGGCAATTATCGCGTGGATTTCGATTAGTCTGGATAAACTTCGCGCGTGGAAACAATGTCTTAATTAAGCCAATATGCAAAAAATTATCGGGCCGCTTATCGGTAGGTCGTGCATCTCCCGGAAAGGCCTTCGCCAAGTCGGCTAAATAGTCATTAGCCATTTCCTGTAATGCGGAAAACTCTATTTTTTCCAGAGCAACCGGATAAGGATCAATATTGGAACGCGCTAATTTATAAAAGAAGTCTCTCTCACCACCAGCCGTCAGACTTGAGTGCGACGCTAATACTTGCTCAGCAAGTGTAGAGCCTGACCGAAACATGCCACAAATAAAAATCGGGCTAGCATCAGAAGTCGGCGCATGACGATTAAACCAATCTTCTGTGAAGAAATTAATATTGTCGTCGACAATCTGCTCCTGCCGCTCCTTGCTATAAAGGGGGTTATTGGAACGATCCAAATCATTGGCCGCTGCATAGTGTTTGAAAGCATCATCGAACTCACCACAATCATCTAGAGCCTTACCCAATGCGTAGTGAATATTCGTGCGGCTAAAATCATCCATTGATGAGTCAACCAAGGCAGTTTGCAACTTGGAAATAATCGGCGCACTGGGGTCAAGTATCCGCTGAGCCTCGGCGAGCCGAGCAAGTGCGCGATGATTACTCGGATCAAACTCTACAATTTTCTCGTAAAGCTTAGCGGCATGGGCCTTATCACCTTCTTCCTCATACAAGGTTGCTAAGTTAAACATTGCCGGCGTATATGATGGCAATTGATTTAGTGCGCGCTCCAAACAACTTTTTGCTTGATCTTCTTGCCTTAAATGCTCTGAGTATATAACCGCCATATTGGTCAACACTTCTTCTGGTTGACTTATGCCGTGCTCCAATGCCTGCTGATAATTTTCGATTGCGCGTGCATATTCGCCAGCCTGCTTTAAGTAGTAAGCCGCATTGTAATACCCATCAGCTTGAGACGGGTTACTCCGTAAAAATTCCAAGTAGCATACAGCCGCTTGCATCCATCGCTGCTGCTTGACATACAAATTTGCACGGGCTTCATAGTATGCTAATTTTGACGGATAGAGCGTGCACAGCTGCTCTAAATAGTTTGCAGCAGCGTCCAAATCTTGAGCTTGAATACATACATGAGCCAATCGGCTTAACACGGCTTCACGCTGATATCCTTGCTTAAGAAGATCTTGATAGAGCGAATATGCTAGCGCTAAATTACCACTTTGATGCGCACTTTGGGCTTGTGCCCATAAAGCATCTAAATTCATGCGGGCTTCTGCCCAGACACCAGCCATCCGAGTAAATAAAGCGACTCTTGGCGGTCTATAACGATAGGCTCGAAACTAGCTGAAATACCGGCATCAGACAGCAGACCTTGCTGCCATGCAAGCATTTCGTCCTCACTGCGGCCGGCGGCAAGTAACTGCTGAAGCCGAGACAACTCGGAGCGAACCCGCAAGTTCATAGCAACGCCGAGCTCGATTGACTCTTTTGGTCGCAGCTGCAAGCCACTGGCTATTTTCTCTATACCCAAAAACACTTGTCCAGATACAGCTTCAGTTCTTACTATATCTTGCTCTAGGTAAGCTGCACCCAATTGCTCTAACTCGTTAAAATCCGTCTCCCGACGCAGCACCTTAATTAAGGTATCAAGCAAACCATTAACTTGTGTTAGCTGCTCAAGTTCGGTCACTTTAACGCGCGACGAGGCAATAATATCGCTCTGTGAATGATGCACCACATAGCGGAAACGACCGCCAGGCTTTAGCAACGACAGCACCGTCGAACTAGCTTCTGAGAAGCCAGCATATTCGATACCGAATTGACTAGTGATGGCGTCAAAAGTCGATAACTCGAATGGCATCTCAAAGAGATCAGTATCCGCGTGAAAACGAACCGCAGCTAGATTTTCCTGACCGCTCAAATAGCTTGTTGGATCAATACTCGCTTTATCCACCGCGTCAATATCTAGGTCGCTCCGCACCGCTAACATTGCACTCGCCACCGCCCCGTTACCAGTCGCCAAATCCAAAACCTTGGCGCCGGAGTCTAACGACTGAGCAAATGAACGCCATAACTCATTCAAAACCGTCTGGTCTTGATCGGTCGCTTGCGCAACACAACTATGCAATCGGTCAGCTGACCAATAAAGTGACCATGGGTTTTGTTCTTGACTCATATTCTCTCTCTTTAGATGTTCTTTATGGCAGGACTACTGGCTGCATGGGTATGGATCTCGGGTCTTAAATCTAACAAGGTATCGATACCTGTTAGCCGACTGGCAGGATATCAAACGGAGCTGTCATACGGTAGTCTGAATCTGTACCACTGAACGGGAAGGTGCCATGCCAACAATAAGATGGGAATAACACCACCATACCTGGCTTTGGTCGAACACACATTTCAATCACATCACGGTCACCGAGCTGCAGCGGACTTTCACCGAACTTAATACACCCTTGATTGTCGGCCGCAACGTCAACAGACTCTGTTTCTGGGTCTATGTCAATCGAAGAGGACTCATGCATTCCGCGAGGAATTGTAATGTAGCAGGACGAGCTAATCCATCCTTCAGGATGGACATGATTTACATGAAACCCATTTGCCCGCAGCTTGACCGACCAAGAGCCAGAAAAATCAAACTGCTCTCGTTTGCGCGACAAAAATGGATGATTGAGGTCATCAGGTAAGCCAGAAATATAATCTCGAACAATTTTCTGCAAGCATTCCTTTAACGCCTTAATCGCAGGATGTGGGCTATGCAATAGTCGAGATGCGGTTTGTGTGCCATTGCGAAGGGTCTGCAACAAAGGCTCCCTTTCGGTTCGATGCATTGGTATTAGTGCATTTTCGACGTCAGTTAAAAATGCCGCTAGGTTATCGTAGCCAGCGGGTACAGCTATTTTGTAGACTTGAACAAACTTCTCATATTGCATCAACCAATGGTAGCGCTTATCGCCGGATAAACGCCAAATCAAACTTTGCAATGCCCAGTTCAATTGACAATTCGGCGCCTCGATAAAAGCTTGGTTAAGCAAGTCTTGCGCTTGAGCATATCGCGACAGCAAGATATCAATTTTAATTAATTGCTGGGCCACATCCTTTGCATACTGGATCTCTAAACTTCGAGTCATCATGTGGTAGGCCGTACTCAAGTCGCCCATCTCTGCGGCAATTGTTCCTTGCAAGGCCAGCAGATTGTGATTATCTAAAGCGCCAGAGGCATAGCGTTCCAGCACCTGCTTGGCCTGTGTGACGTGCCCTGCACGGAATAGCAATGATGCATAGGACTCAATTAAACTAAGATTGCCCGATAACTGACTAAGGGCCGAACGATAACTTTCACCGAATTCACTCGCAAACTCACTTTCCCATAACATAGCGTTAAATCGCTCATGCAATTCAATATGGTCGGGATTCTGCTGTAATGCGCGCTCAAAAATTTGAATCGACTGCTGCGTCTTACCCGCCTCATGGAGGCACAAAGCTAAACTTTGAGATACTTCAGGACGAGGTCCCGCTAACTCGAAAGCTTTATGGTAACACTCGAGAGCTTTTGTTAATTTTCCCTGCAAATGAAACACCAAACCCAAATTATGCCAACCATTTACCTTTTGGGGATCAATCGCAAGCACGGACACATACAGGGACTCGGCCTTTTCAAGATCGCCTATTAAACGCTGCGCATCAGCCAGGCCAATCAGAGCTGAAGAGTCGTTCGGCGCTAAATCCAGAGCGCGCTGATACGATTCGAGCGCCGCTTCATAATGGGATTGAGCTTGCAAACAAATGCCTAGATTGCGCCATGCCTGCAAATATTTTGGATTGAGCTCGACAGCTCGCCGATAGTGCGCTTCGGCATCTGAATAACTCTCTTCAGATTTCAATAAATTTGCCAGATTGTTAAGCACCTCTGGCTGATGCTCATTCAATTCTAAACTCTGCTTAAAGTGCTGCTTAGCGCGCGCCTTATCGCCAAGCGCTTTGTAACTAAGCGCCAGGAGGTGTGCCACATCAGCATTATTAGGAACCTGCGCTGCTATCGACTGCAGCTTAGAAATCGCTTGCTGTGGCTGTTGGTTTTGAAGGTCTTGATAGGCCGATTTTAGTAAATCCTGCATCGCACAAACCTGGGAATTAATAGTTGCGACATAATCCTGCGCTAACCATGTTGGATGTTAGCTACCTTATGTCGTCAAATAACTAGCTTAATTGCAAGCACTTCGTCTCCGAATCGTGCAACGCTGCTACTCAATCAAAACAAAAACGGCGAGCCTAAGCTCGCCGTTCTCGTTACTTCTTAGTACTGCGTCTAACTACTAAAGACTACCGAAAACGGAAGTTAGCACTTAGGAATACGCGTGGACCAAGCAAATCATACGTTGATGGGAACGTATTACCTTGCTCTTGCTGATCACCAATTTGAGTTGGCTCAGTGTCTAGTATGTTGTTAACACCGAAGTTCACTGAGAAGTCATCGCTGAACGCATACGTTGCAGCAAGATCTAAGTAAATTTCAGCATCAAGCTTATCAACTAAAATATCCGCACGGTTTGCATCTTGAGTAGCAATAGTATCATCGTCAACTGCACTTAAATAACGAATCAAACCAGTGAATCCCCAAGGACCAGTATTCCAAGTTACACGAGTATTAACGATTAGCTCATTCAACGGAGAGCCACAAGTGTTACCAAAACTACCGGCACACTCATTAGTTCCAGCTAATTCAGCAACTGGAGTCACGTCAAAATCAAGCAAGTAAGTAGCTTTACTGTTGATTTCTAGAGTGGAACCTTCACCACCAAGACCGAAGTCCAGATCTTTAGTCCACCCAATGTTCAAGTCAACACCAGATGTTTCAAGTGATGAAATGTTCTCGTTAAGAACATTAACAATACCAACTTGACCGTCTGCACGGCGAGTAACCGCTTGACAGAATGCTGAATTAATATCTTTAACTTGGTTGTAACAGATATCCAATACGTTGTTAACACTACCACCTAAGATGCTGATCGCGTTTTCAATTTGAATATCGAAATAATCAACAGTGATGTCTAGGTTTTCAGTAGGTTGGAAAACCGCACCCAAAGTAAATGTATCTGACTCTTCTTCAGAAAGATTAGTGTTACCACCAAACAAACCTTGAATCTGTGTATTTGCTTGAGAGAACACGCCAACTTGGCTCGCCGCTACACCAGTAGCCGCGCAAAGTGCTGCGTCAGTTGACGCTGGATCAAACCCGTCAGCTGAACATGGGTCAGTTGCACCTGGGAAGCCATTACCGCCACCGCTAAACAACTCAGCTACGTTTGGCGCACGAACCGCACTTTGGAAACCTGCACGAAAACGCATTTTGTCAGTTGGAGCAAAAGACAATGCAGTCGCATACGAACTTACACCACCAATGTTAGAGTAGTCCGCATAACGATATGCGCCCCACGCTTCAACTTGGTCAGTAAGAGGCACTCGAATCTCAGTAAACAGCTCAGTAACGTCGAATCCACCAACAGTTGGGTTACCAGCGTTAAAACCAGCTACATCACCTGACGATAAAGCTGTATCAGGTTGGAAACGAGAGAAATCTTTACGGTATTCCAAACCAGCAACAACACCGATTTGCTGATCAGTGGTTGGAAGTGATCCAACTAAGCCTGATACAGAACCTTGCCATACTTCTTGCGTAATGCTGGTTACGTTAATCGCACCAATACGAATGAAATCAGCTGCAGCTGCAGAGATATTGCCTTCACCGAAAATATTCAGTGGCACACAACCATTTGATGGGTCTTGACAAGCCAAACCATCATCAGTCACTAATGCAGCTTGAAGTGAACGTGAACGTGAAATGTTACCGTTTTGAACTTGGATACGGTCTAGTACTGAACGACTGTAGTAACCGTCATAGCTCCAAACGTCGTTAATTTCGCCACTCAAGCCAACCAAAATACGGTTACCATCACGAGTATCGAGAGACTGACGTGAACCAACTTCAACCATACGACGACCAATGTAAGAAAGGGTCGCATTGTCATTACCGTTGATTACGCCGTCGCCATTTGTATCAGAACGAATGCCGTTCAAAGCAGACTGTACATCTGGTGCAAAGAATGGGCTATCCGGGTTAACTGGCAAAGTAGTAAACCATGGAGTTGGAGCCAACTCTGAATCTACTTGGTTGCGCGAGAATGCTAACTCACTGTACAGTCTGGCTGATTCAGTCAGATCGTAGTGAGCCATTGCACTGATCAAATAACGCTCTTGTGGCAACTGTAAAAAGTTATCAGGAGCGTAGTTGAACGCATCACTTGAGGTATAAGGAGCGCCTGAGCCATCAGTATTAAAACGACCGAGAGTTTGGCCATTTGGTAGTGTTGGACCACCGAAGACACGTGTGCCAGGGATACCAGAAGAACCACCAGGAACTAGTGCAGTATTGTCACTATTCTCAGTTAGAGCAAATTGCGAAAAATCACGCTCGCCTTGATAAACCGCCTCACGTTTTGAGAAGCTGGTGTAAACAGTAGCGTTACCACGACCGTCATCAAAGTTTCCGCCCATGGTCAAATCGATATTGACTTTCTCGGCATCGCCTTCGCTTGCAACATCATACAAACCGCTGATTTCAACACCTTCGAAATCATCAATAAGTTGGAAGTTTACAACCCCAGCTAATGCGTCAGAACCGTATACCGCTGATGCACCACCAGTTGTTACGTCAACCTGCTTGATCAATGAACCTGGAATAGAGTTAAGATCCACAACACCTGTTTGCGTTGCTGGGATGTAACGTCGACCATTTACAAGAACAAGCGTTCGAGCGGTACCCAAACCACGTAAATCAACACGTGCAGTACCATCACCTGGGTTATTCGAACTTGGTCCGAATGAAGGCAATGTTTGTGGCAATTCAGCCAATTTTTGCTCAACGTTCAGGTTACCTGAAATTTTGAACTCTTCGCCAGAAACGACTGATACAGGAGTAACAGACGCTAAATCAGGACGTCGGATACGTGAACCAGTAACGATTACTTCTTCAAGTGCCGTTGCTGTCTCAGCATCCTGTGCGAAAGCGACATTGCTCATGCCGGCAGACATCATAGTCGCTGAACTGACCGCTAGTGCAATCGCACTTTTTCTATATGGATTTTTGTAATTCATACACTCTTTCCTCTAATTAGGTTTATGTAAGACTTTTAACGCAATCAAACATGCACAGACCACAATGAACAAAAACGTTGAAATGGGAAAAGTTATTCACGTATTGATGATTGAGTCAGAACACACGCGCCCAAGCGAAGTACAACGTTGTACGCTCGGGTCGATTGCCTAACTAGGAAAGCACACTCGTGGAAGCATCAATCTCTCCTAATTTGTTACCAGCTTATTACAGACGGGTTAATAAGACAATGTTTTTGCCGCGCCAGACTGGACTGTCTGTTTGTGCCAACACTAACACCAAAACGACTTTGACAGTTACTACCCACACCCTCAAACAGAACACAATAAGTCATTGTATTGAAACAATATTTTTACATTTGCGTGATTTGCTAATGATCGCTGACAAGGCGTAAAACCGTGAAAGATAATTACATTCAAAAAAACACAAACCGAGAGCGTGAATCTACTGCGAAAACACACCATATTTAGTGAATAATGTGCGGTTATTCAGGCGATATCCGCAGTAGATGCGACGCTCAATTAAGTTGGTGACAATAACACCAACAAATCATCACCAATCCGACTAATCAAACCACTCGAACGATCCAATTCCAAACCAACAAGGTGGCACCAACCCAACTGATATTACAACACCCAATCCGCACCGGCAAAAACGACTCAAATGCGCACCACGAAAGGAATGCCGCACCTCAAGCAAACCTCATCGCCACCGACTACACATTCAGCAATCCACGTTAACTAATATTTCCATTATGGGTTTCACACTGATCAAATTCAAAAACACACACATTTCACATCTCACGACGGATTGACTCAAGCCAGCACCCGAGCGCAGAGAAAGTAACGCGGCAAACTGCGTGATTTGTGATATTTTCTTGCTGTTGCGGTTCGATCAACGCCGATTTTGGCTCGCGATGATTGTACTAACCTGCTTTCGCTCTGGGTCTTATCTCACTTGCTATTCGAGAAAATTGAAGACTGCTGAATGCGCGAAAGCTTTGAATTTAAAAATAAAAATAGGTAAACCTATGAATCAACCAGCAAATAGCTCACTGAACACCTCGTTCTTTGGCCACCCAAAGGGATTACAAACTCTGTTCTTCACCGAAATGTGGGAACGCATGAGTTACTACGGAATGCGCGTTCTACTCGTGCTTTATATGACCGCCTCAATGCAAGAAGGCGGCTTACAACTAACTGTCGCCGCCGCCGGTGCGATATATGGGCTTTATACTGGCTCGGTTTATTTCATGGGCCTACCCGGAGGCTGGATTGCGGATCGCTTAATAGGCGGGCAAAAAGCAATTTGGTATGGCGGCATCATCATTATGCTCGGGCATATTATTTTAGCCATTCCAATTGAAGGAACGTTCTTTATTGGTTTGATCTTCGTGGTGCTCGGCACAGGGCTCTTAAAACCGAACATTAGCGCGGTGGTTGGTCAGCTCTATTCTATAGAGGACAAGCGTCGCGACGCCGGATATGCCATTTACTACATGGGCATCAACCTAGGTTCGTTTATTGGCTACATCGTCTGCGGCTACTTGTCTACCGCCTACGGTTGGCATTGGGCGTTTGGCGCCGCGGCCGTGGGTATGGCAATCGGCCTCATTCAGTACCGAAAGACTATTGGCAACCTAGAAGGTGTAAGCGCTGAACCGGTGGATCGTTTGTCGAGCACCGCAGACCGCAACAGCCGCCTAACAATCGGTGCACTTCTGTTGGTATTAGCCGTCGTTACTTGGCTGATGATGACCGGCAAACTGGTTTTCAACCCAGTCCAACTCGCTGAAAGCGTGGCGATCATTTTCACTGCGGTATTCGCGATTTATTTCGCTGCTATTTATTTTCTGGGCAAGCTGGATGGGCGCGAAAAACGCGGCATGATAGCGCTCTTATTGGTGTGCGTTGCATCCGCCTGCTTTTGGTCAGGATTCGAACAAGCCGGCTCAACATTGAACTTATTTGCACAAGACTACACCGACCGCATGATCGGCACTTTCGAGATTCCGACCGGATGGTTTGGTTCGGCAAATGCGCTGTTTATCGTGCTACTTACACCGTTCTTCGCCGCAATTTGGATCAACCTAGGCAAGCGCATGGTGTCGCCCGCCTATGGTATTAAATGTGCGGTTGGCCTAATGATTATGGCTAGTGGCTTTATTGTGATGTTTTTCGCTGCGCAGATTGCTGCCGCCGGACTTAAAGCAGCACCATTCTGGTTAATCTTAGTGTATTTCCTGCATACCGTTGGCGAGCTTTGCTTGAGCCCAATGGCGTTAAGCGCAGTAAGTAAATTATCTCCACGCCGCTTTGTTGGCCAACTGATGGGCGTCTTCGTATTGACTTATTCGATCGGCAACATCATCGCGGGCTTGTTAGCTGGAAACTTTGATCCGAACAATGTTGCCGAAATGCCTAGCTTGTATATGCAAATCGCCACCTTCAGCATTGGTATTGGTGCCGTCATTCTATTGCTTGGCATGTTTACCAAGAAATGGGAAAAAGAAGTCGAAATGACTGAAAGCTAGTCGTTAATTCGGACCAGTTTACTCGGAGAATATTATGAATTTAAAACATTATTCCTATGCGCTAGCAACAGCACTAAGCTTGGCTTGCGCAACCACGGCAGCACAGGCCGATGACCATAAACAACCCAAGGAATCCGCCAAAGAATTTGTCGACCGCGTTGAAAAAGAAGGCCTCGAACTCGCTAAAGAGGTCGAAGCCGCGTACTGGGTTCGCAGCACCTACATCACCGGTGATACAGGTGTGTTGGCCGCGAAAGCTGGTGAACGCTCACTGGCATTTGAGAGTCGCGTAGTCAATCAAGCCAAGCAATACAAAGGCACTGACATGGCCCCAGATACCGCGCGTGCAATCGAACTGATGCTGCGTGGTTCTGCGGCTCCGGCGCCAGACGACGCCGCACTTCGGTCTGAACTCGCACAAGTGCTGACCGATATGGAAGGCGCCTACGGCTCAGGAAAATACTGCAACGAAGCTGGCGAATGTCGTGAACTACAAGAACTCGAGGCCGTGCTAGCTGACTCACGTGATTATGATGAACTATTAGATGTTTGGCGTGGTTGGCGCACGGTATCCCCAGCTTATCGCGATGACTACCAACGATTCGTCGAGCTTGGTAATCAAGGCGCTAAAGATGCCGGCTTTGCCAACTTAGCTGAAGCATGGAAGTCAAACTACGATATGACTGGCGCTGAATTCACCATTGAAGCACGGCGCTTATGGGATCAAGTAAAACCGTTCTATGAAGAGCTACATTGCCATGTTCGCGCCAAGCTTAGTGAGCAATATGGTGCCGACAAAGTACCATTAGACCAACCAATTCCAGCACATTTGCTAGGAAATATGTGGTCACAAACGTGGGAAAATATCTATCCGATCATGGAGCCTCACGCTGGCGTTGCTTCACTAGACGTAACCGCCGCATTGAAAGAGCAAGGCTATGATGAACTCAAAATGGTACAGACCGCAGAAGGCTTTTTCACCTCGCTAGGACTGCCAGAACTACCCGAGAGCTTCTATAAGAATTCATTGATCAAAAAGCCTCGCGACCGCAACGTCGTATGCCATGCCAGTGCATGGGATTTAGATAATGGTAATGATCCTCGCATTAAGCAATGCGTTGAAGTCACGGAAGAGCAGTTTGGCACTTTGCACCATGAATTGGGCCATATCTATTACTACCTGATGTACAAGGACCTACCACCAATTTTCAAAGGCGGCGCGCACGATGGTTTCCACGAAGCAATCGGCGACACCATTCAACTATCGATGACACCTAGCTACTTGCAAGCGAAGGGACTGATCGACGAGGTAGAAGAAAGCCCAGAAGCCACGCTGAATAAACAAATGAAGCTGGCACTCGAGAAAATTGCCTTCTTACCGTTCGGTAAAATGATCGATGAGTGGCGTTGGAAAGTGTTCTCAGGCGAAATATCCGTCGATGACTACAACCAAGGTTGGTGGGACTTGCGCACCGAATATCAAGGCGTCGCGGCACCGGTTGAGCGCAGCGAAGCTGACTTTGATGCCGGCGCCAAATACCATATTCCGGGCAATACTCCATACACCCGATACTTCCTGTCTTTTATCATGCAGTTCCAATTTCACAAGGCGCTATGTGAAAAAGCTGGCCACACTGGCCCACTGCATGAGTGTTCAATCTACCAGAACAAAGATGCAGGCAAAGCATTAGGTGAGATGCTAGCAATGGGTCAGAGCAAACCATGGCCTGATGCGATGGAAGCTCTAACCGGTCAACGTAAAATGGATGCAAGCGCAATTATCGACTACTTTGCGCCACTCAACGCCTACTTGAAGGAACAAAATCAAGGTCGTCAATGCGGCTGGTAGGTTATTAAATAAAGCCCCCACTCTAGATCGTAGAGTGGGGGCTTTTATTTTGTATAAGCCACTATTTAATACGCCCTACCCCCACAGCTCTCAATAGCACATAAGACTGAGCAGCTCTCTTGCCGAGCCCCAGCGCTGGGCACATCACCGCCACATAAACACACCACTAGGCTTGTCTTTATGTCGCCCTCATGGCAATCTCCCGCTTTCACTGAAACGCAATTCAAACGCTAGGACACCGCCGTCACTAGCCAACTTTGGGCTCCGCTATGACCTTTATTTCTGCTGCATTGCTGCTGTTCCTAGTCATGGATCCGCTGGGTAACATTCCGCTTTACCTCACGGCCCTTAAAAACGTAGACCCGCGTCGTAGACTAAAGGTAATCATGCGTGAGCTATTGATTGCACTACTGGTCATGGTGGTGTTTTTGTTCTCAGGCCAGGCCTTTTTATCAGCGCTACACATCTCTGAGCCGGCCTTAACCGCCACCGGTGGGGTAATCCTATTTTTGATTGCGATCAAAATGATCTTTCCGCCGGAGTCGTTAGTTGACCCTAAAAATGAGGAAGAGCCGTTTATCGTACCGCTCGCCATTCCTTACGTAGCGGGTCCATCCGCCTTAGCCACATTGCTGCTCATCATGAACGGCGAACCCGAAAAATGGCTAACTTGGCTCGGTGCGTTACTTGCCGCGTGGGTTGTAACGGGTTTAATTCTGCTTGCTGCAGGTCCCTTGGCTCGCATTTTACGCAACCGCGGCTTAATCGCAATCGAGCGATTAATGGGCATGATCTTAGTGGCGATTGCCATTCAAATGCTCATGAATGGCATCGCCGAATTTGTCGAAGTATTAGCCGTTAAGCCTTAGGCTTTGTTGGCGCCGGGTTCTTGTCGCCCGCGACCTTATTCGCAATGTCATTCGCTTTGGCCGGTGCAGCCTTGGATGCAGTCGCCGGCTTGGCTGGCTCAGTAGACTTAACTTGCTCAGCAGGCTTATCGTTACCAGCTGTTGCGGTACCGACTACTGAATCAACATTGGCCGGCTTAACCCCGGACGCATCGTCTAACTTTATGGTTTTGTCCATAGGCGAACGCTGGTCAGCTAATGCCGCCGCTGCGCTGTCTGGGCGACACAATGATGTCGCGCCAATAGACAGATGCTGATACAGGTCTTGATACTGCTCTGTCATATCCTTGAACTTTTTTGAGGTCTCTTCAAAGTGACGCTCGACCTCGGCTTGATACTCATCGTACTCTTGTTGAACGTTTTTGGGAGACGCTGAGCCGCTTCTGATCTTATTGACTAGCAGCATGACCAGCACACCAAACACCACGCCAAATACAAATACAGCAATAAATTGTAATAATTCTGATTCCATCTTGATCTCTAAAGGGGTAAAACTAGTATAGTTGCAAGCAAGTGTACGAAAACAATACCAATTAAGATACGCGCCCTCACCGCTTGAGCGCTTGTTTTTACGATTCTTTACGTAAAGACAGTGAATGCTCCAAAGCCAATGATACGCTTGCAACGTGTCTAGGGGATTACCGTTTCGAAATAGTAACCAATTTGTACACACGCGCATCCTCTATAATGGTGGAGCGTGTCACTAATGACGTCTGTTGGAAGATTTGATGAAAAAAGAATTGATGAGAAATAAGCTGTTTACCCACCTAAGCCGAACCACTGCATTTGTTTCAATAATGAGCATTGCCGTCATCGGGCTACTGGGCTCAAGCCCAGCAATCGCCGATGTGCAAGAGGTGGCTGACTCAGAGTTGACCATGACCAAAGATTTAAGCTTTGACATACATAAGACTCTCTATTTCCTTCAATTCGGTCACTACTCACCTAAGAGCTTAGATGATGACTATTCGGCTAGAATCTTTGAAGACTACCTAAAAACGCTCGACCCGAATAAGGTGTACTTTACCCAACAAGACATCGACACATTTGAACCATATCGCTTCAAACTCGACGACTTATTGAAGCGTCGCGACGCCGAAGTGGCTTTTGAAATTTTCAAAGTATTTCGTAAGCGTCTACAGGATCGAACTGACAAAATCATGCAGTTAATCGACAGCGAATTTGATTTCACCGCACATGACGCACTAAATATTGACCGAGATACCTACACTTGGGCAGAAGATTCTAAAGAAATCGATTCGCGCTGGGAAAAGCGCATTAAAAACGACACACTGCAACAAGTCATGGCCAAAACGCCAATAGAGGAAGTACGCGACAACTTGAAGCGTCGTTATCAGCGTCAGCGCGATGTAATATACCAACTCAAAGCCGACGAAGTCTTTGAATGGTTTATGAACTCCTTTACCCGCGACCACGGTCCACACACTACGTATATGTCGCATGTTACCGCCGAAAATTTTGACATCAGCATGTCATTGCAGCTGACTGGCATTGGTGCAGCACTGAGCACTGACGAAGACTACACCGTAATCAATCGCATTATTAAAGGCGGGCCCGCAGAGAAAAGTGGGGCTATCAAAGCCGAAGATAAAATCATTGCCGTTGGTCAAGAAGGCGAAGAGATGATTAACGTTATCGGTTGGCGCTTGATGGACGTAGTGCAAATGATTCGCGGCGACAAGGGAACTAAAGTTCGACTCGACGTATTAGCCGGTGATAAAGCCCCTGGCTCGCCACCAGAGCGACTCGAACTTGTGCGCGACCTAATTCAATTGGAGGACCAAGCGGCCAAACTAACCGAGGTCACAATTCCCGAAGGTAATCGCGAACACACGTACTCAGTGATCAGCGTGCCATCATTTTACTCCAATGCCGATCAAGTGGCGCGCGGCGGCGGCAAGTTAGTTGCAACCACCAACGATGTGGAAAACCTAATCAAAGAAGTCAAAAAATCTGACTCTGAAGGCTTAATTCTGGATCTACGCGGCAACGGCGGCGGCTACTTGAACGAAGCAGTTAGCTTAACCGGGTTGTTTATTGAACGAGGGCCGGTAGTACAGGTCGTTGGGTCACAACCAGGGCAGCGCCGAGTGCACCGTGACACCGATTCTCGCGTCGCTTACGACGGCCCAATGATTGTGTTGATTGATCGCTATAGCGCATCTGCCTCCGAGATTTTCGCCGGCGCATTACAAGATTATGGCCGAGCCCTCATCGTAGGTGAACGCTCATTCGGTAAAGGCACAGTACAATACCCTCGAGCACTTAGAGACCGCAATACCGATCGTAAAAGCAAAATCAAATTCACCAACGCACAATTCTTCAGAATCAGCGGAAGCAGCACTCAGCACCGTGGCGTAGTGCCCGATTTACTACTAAATTCGGGCGAAGAAGACATCGAGTTTGGTGAGCGCTCTTATGACAACGCATTGCCGTGGTCACAAACCGAACCCGCCGACTATACCGCTGGGTCGTTTTCACCAACATTACTGGAAACGCTCAAAGCCAAACACCTAAGACGAACCGACAACTCTCCGGCGTTTGACTTATTGCGTAAAAATTCCTCGCGCATTCTTGAGAATAAAAAGATCAAAGAGTTGTCACTGAATCTTGAAGAACGACAAATTCGTCGAGATCAACAAGAGAAAGACTCTCTGGATAATTTAAATGCTTATCGTGCCTCACTCGGTCTCGAACCTGTGACCGAAGAGACGCGCAAGGACAACCCCTTGCCTGGCGAAGACGAGCATTGGAATACGGTTATTCATACCGAAGCAGCTCACATCATGCATGACTTTAATCAATCGAATAAGGCCGTAATTACGCAAGTTGACGCAGCGCCAAAGCACTAGCACAATTTTTTCAGCCACTTCGGCAAGGTAATAATACCCATGTCCAAATGTCCACGGCGCGCAACTAATCCACTTTACTTTAGTTTAGTCACCTGCGGCCAGCTTCTATTGGCCGCATCCGCTGCCCACGCTCACAGCGGCCAAGCACACGAATCAGTAACTACTGAGCATGACGCACCGCCGCATCGTACTCAAAGTGCGGTAATCGCAACGCAGATCACACCGAGCAATGCCGCGCATTTAATGCCCCAAGGCCCCGATGCAATCAGCGGCGTCAATGATTGGTTAATAAGCAATGGCACCTTGTGTGCAGTAGTCTCAGACCTAGACCATGAAGGAGAGTTTTCTACACGCGGAGGGTCATTGGTCGACTTAGGTTTTTGTAACCGAGCCGATGATCACTACAACTCCTATTACGACCTACTGCAAGGCAGCCGACTGCGGCCATTAGATGGCCAAACTATTCGAATCCAACAAACATCCGACAGTGCTTCGATCATTGTCGACAGCACACGCGACGGCGCGGTGATGCAGACTGAGTACCGACTCAGTACCACTAGCCCAACTCAACTACATATTCAAAAGCGCCTCAGCAAAGCTGACGATCTAAATTTCTATTCCACGCTGAACTTTAATTATCATTCGCTAGAGTCGTTTGTTTTTTCGAGTAAAAACCCGCGCCAATCAACCGGTTTTCAGAACGAGGATTTTGTAAGCCGTGGCCAAAGCGCTATTTCGGTAGCCGCGCGACACGCCGACACCATTATTACGGTAAGCCCACCTGATGCTGAACACGGAATCAGCTATGGCTGGCAACTGCTGAGTGCCGAACGTGTGAGCGGTGACGACCGTTATCCAGTGCCTCATTTTGTGCTGGCAGATGACTCGTCCAACGCCATGCTCATTCTCAGCGATACGTTTTATATTGGCGATGGTTCGAGCATTGGCTGGCTACAGATGCCGCAATTGCTGTTGCTCGATTTAGACCAAGATGCGATTGAAACCAAAGAGATCATCTACGTAGGAAAACGTGGTGATGTGGCTTCAATCACCGACCAGCTATTGACTGACACCACGCTGGTCAGCGGCCAGATTACTGAGGCCAATGCGGCACTTCATATTTGGCAAGATAATGGTCAGCCATTAACGCATGTACGACCAGACCACGACGGCAGATTCACCTTGCGTATCCCCCGCGGACGCTACCGTTTCGAGGTCCGCGGCAGCGCGTCGCGCACGATTTCGCGAGACATTGAAATTGGCGCCACGGCAATCACGTTAGATACCTTCGAGCTGCCGACCACAGCTACCATTAAATTGCCCCAAGGCCAACCAATGCGTCTGGTATTTGAAGGCTTAGATGGCACACCTAATCCAAATTTCGCCGACACGTTAACCGGCTCATCCGTGCGCGACGACGATGGCGAAACGTTTTTGAATCCGGTGCCTCAGCTCTTTCTTGCTGGTGTCGAAGGCGATCCGGTATCGGTTAAGGTCGCCCCAGGAAAGTATCGGGTATACGCAACACACGGACCTGAACATGACTTACAAAAGGTCGAGATCGAGGTCGGCGATGATTCACTGACGACACTTGAGATCGCCGCCCCGAAGCGACAGATTGCCACACCAGGTTATATCGCGAGCGACCTCCATGTGCATTCAGGCGTCAGCTTCGATAACGCCTTCTCAGAAACCGAACGAGTACGCACGTTTGTCGCTGAGAACGGGGAAGTCATGGTTTCAAGCGAACACGACATACCGGTGGATTACGCTCCACGCATTGAAGCTCTTGGCGTACAAAATAAAATCACCTCGATCGCCGCGGCCGAAGTCACCAGCTTGCTGCCAACTGAACTTAATCCATACACCAGCGGGCATGCGAATTTTTTCCCTTACCAGCCTGACCCTCTGGCTTTTCGCCGCGGGATGATCAACCATGAAAACCGTCGCTGGCGGAACATAATTCACGACATCAAACAGCAACAGCCGGACGTGGTGGTGCAACTTAATCATCCTCGGCTTGATCTCCGGCTCAGCGGCAAATCACTGCCTAGCGACTGGCAGGAAATCATTGATAACGGCCAATTTTTAGATCACATGGGGAGTGCCGGTCATCCATACAACCCACACCTACCGCTTAGCTCAGCGCCAAATAACGTATTAATTGAACCAGACCCGGTAACCGGCATGCGTGATATAGACTTCGATTTAATTGAAGTCATTAATCCCGGTGGAGAACACCACGAACAGCGCATTCGGGCCATTCGTCAAGACTGGTTGTCATTATTGAAACAAGGCGAAAAACTGGTTGCCACGGCCAATAGCGACTCTCATCGAAGTGATGTGCAGGTAGCTGTTCCACGCACCATGGTAAACATGTCGAATGACCAAGTAACAGCGTTTAATCAAGCGGAGTTTCTTCGCTCTCTCAAAGCTGGCAACGTCTACGGCACCACCGGCCCGATGCTCGAAATCTCACTCGGCGATAAGGTGATGGGAGAAATGTTTAGCGGACAACGCGGGCAACTAAGTCTTAAGGTATTCTCTACTGACTGGATTCCAGTCAACTTGCTTAAGCTACAAATTAATGGAGTCACCATTGAAGAGTATTCGTTGGACTCCAATAAAACTGAACATACCTTATTGATTCCAATGTCTTTTGATCAAGACGCGTTTGTCACCGTTGAAATAAGTGGCCCAGCTGAGCAAGACTACGCTGCTATATACCCTGGCATGACCCCTTATGCGTTTAGCAACCCCATCTATATCGACTATGATGGCGATGGCAAATGGACTCCACCAGGCCTTTAACCGCTCTTATTGGCACGCTGATAGGTACGGTCGGGGGTCGACTGACCTTCCATCATCACTCGCATCCAGTGCTTGTGTTGAATGATTCGTTTCGATTCAGGATCTAAGATCGCTGCGCTGTCCGCAACACGTTGATCTGTATGCGGATTCTTAGGATTGGACGAACCAACCTGTTTTGTCGTGCTAGCCACGTTTGTATAACCTTACTTAGGTTCAAAATTTGACGCGGCTAATGATCTTAATAGACCACTAACCGCCCTTCTGGCTACTGTAGAACACCTAAGTTAAGAATCCCAGTCATAACGACCGCACGATTCCCTGTAATCTAATGGTATTTCGAAATATTCTGCACGTCGGCGATTCGCGCTCGAGCCTGATTAATGCTCGAAAACAAGCCACCCATTAGCTTTTCGGGAATTCCTTTCCGAAGTTCCATCTTGACTTCAAAGATAT
Organism: Arenicella xantha; assembly: GCF_003315245.1. Taxonomy (NCBI): domain Bacteria; kingdom Pseudomonadati; phylum Pseudomonadota; class Gammaproteobacteria; order Arenicellales; family Arenicellaceae; genus Arenicella; species Arenicella xantha. Next base: position 819,951 of record NZ_QNRT01000001.1, read on the forward strand.
TGAACTGCTTAAGTGCATTCACTAAATAGTCATCACTGGTAATCAACTCATCAACTAAATTTAACTCAAGAGCCTGTTTTCCATACCAATGCTCACCAGTCGACACTTTGTCGATATCCAACACCGGACGGTGCTCCTTCACAAAGTCACGGAATAATACATGGGTTTCCTGTAACTCAGTCTGTAGCTTTTCACGCTCTTTCTCGCCGTTCTTACCAAACATAGTAACGGTGCGCTTATATTCTCCAGCGGTGTGCTGCTCAAAATCAATACCGGCTTTGTCGAGCAAGCGATTGAAATTCGGCAACTGCGCCAACACACCAATCGACCCAAGAATTGCAAATGGAGCAGAAACGATCCGGTCGGCAATACATGCCATCATGTAACCGCCACTCGCAGCCACTTTATCAACTGACACAGTAAAATTCAGCTCAGCATCTTTTATTCTCTGCAATTGCGATGCCGCCAACCCGTGCTCATGTACCATACCGCCGGAATTGTCCAACCTTAACAGCACTTCATCACGAGGCTCGGCAATGCTTAGCACCGCGGTAATTTCCTCGCGCAAGGTCTCCACCTCGGAGGCGCGTATATCGCCCTCGAACTCGAGGACAAACAAGCGAGCTTTTTCCTCAGCCGAATCGCTCGAACGCTTATCCTTTTTTTCGGCCTTGGCTTGCGCCTTTGAATATTGCTTGAACTGCTTTTTATCCATAAGAGCATGCAAAACAGTCGTCTTTAACTCGCTGTAACGATCATTCAAATTGGTGATTTTAAGGCTCGGCCCTTCATCCTTTTTTCGGGCTCCAGCTATTATTGCGACGGCAAACAAAAGAGCCACTAGGCTGGTGACAACCTTGGCGATAAACAAGCCATATGAGAATAAGAATTCGGACATGAAACAATACTAAAGTAGTTTTTTGAGGACGACATTATACCGACGAACAACATCCAAACTAGCTCCACAGTGCCTATACTTGACTTTTAATTGCCTTCATCTATATTGGTCTACAGTTGTACTCTATCAATCGCACTAGCTAATATCTGCTAACCACCCTTAAGTCGACACTTAAGTTCATGAGAGAGAAGCAAAATGGCCAATAAAAAGTCTAAGAAAAAAGCTAAGAAGTTAAGCTCAAATAAGACCCCTTCAGAATCGCAACCAGAAGCAGCTGCTAGCGCAGAAGGTGCGTCAGAAAATAAGGTCACCAAAAAGGTTAGTAAGAAGAAGGTTGCTAAAAAAGCAGCTAAAAAAGCTTCCAAAAAGAAAGCAACTAAGAAGGTAGCTAAAAAGGCTTCCAAGAAAAAGACCGCTGAGGCAGTAGCCAAAAAAGTGTCTAAGAAAAAGGCCGCTAAGAAAGTAACCAAAAAGGTATCTAAGAAAAAGGCCGTTAAGAAAGTAGCCAAAAAGGTATCTAAGAAAAAGGCCGCTAAGAAAGTAACCAAAAAGGTGTCCAAGAAAAAGGCCGTTAAGAAAGTAGCCAAAAAGGTATCTAAGAAAAAGGCCGCTAAGAAAGTAACCAAAAAGGTGTCCAAGAAAAAAGCTGCTAAGAAAGTAGCTAAAAAGGTGTCTAAGAAAAAGGCCGCTAAGAAAGTAACCAAAAAGGTGTCCAAGAAAAAAGCCGCTAAGAAAGTAGCCAAAAAGGTATCAAAGAAAAAGGCCGCTAAGAAAGTAGCTAAAAAGGCGTCTAAGAAAAAGGCCGCTAAGAAAGTAGCTGAAAAGGTATCAAAGAAAAAGGCCGCTAAGAAAGTAGCTAAAAAGGTATCTAAGAAAAAGGCCGCTAAGAAAGCAACCAAAAAGGTATCTAAGAAAAAGGCCGCTAAGAAAGCAACCAAAAAGGTGTCTAAGAAAAAGACCGCTAAGAAGAAGGCTGCCGGACTCAGTATTCCACGCCCTTTTTAGGCGCCCGTCACATACGGCTCAACGGCCACCATAATCGGTGGCTGTTTTATGTCACAGCATTGTAAACTCTGCTAATCCAACAACGCAGTTTTCTGAACAGCTATGATACGATACTGGTGTTATAGAAATCTCGCCGTTGGAGAACACAATGTCAAAAGCGATAGACATACCCAAAAGTCTTGAAAACGAAATTAGTGTAACTGCTGCGCAAGCGCGCTCAGTAACCCACAGTGTGCTTGGCACTACCGCCGAGAAACAGCTCAAGGAGAAGCTGTTGCAGCAAATGAAGGAACAAGACGCAATATTGGTATCTCACTACTACGTCGACGACGACCTTCAAGACCTAGCCGAAGAAAGCGGCGGCAAAGTGGCAGATTCACTTGAAATGGCTCGCTACGCATACGAACACAAAGCTAGCACCATTATTGTAGCCGGGGTCAAATTTATGGCTGAGACATCAAAGATACTCAGCCCAAATAAACGCGTACTACTACTTGATAGCGAAGCTGAATGTTCGCTCGACATTGGCTGTCCAATCGATGAGTTTTCAGCATTCTGCGATGAACATCCTGATCGAACAGTGGTGGTGTACGCGAATACCAGCGCCGAAGTAAAAGCCCGAGCAGACTGGGTAGTCACGTCTTCTATAGCACTGGAAATATGCACCTATTTGCGTGACCGTGGTGAAAAAATCATCTGGGGCCCGGACCGCTTTTTAGGCTCATACATTCAGAAGGAAACCGGCGCAGACATGATCATGTGGCAAGGCTCATGCATCGTTCACGAAGAGTTTAAAGCCGAAGCTTTATTGTCGATGAAGCAAGCACATCCCGATGCCGCAGTGCTGGTTCATCCTGAGTCACCAATGAGCGTTGTTGACCTAGCAGATGTAGTTGGGTCAACCAGTAAAATTCTTAACGCCTCACGTGAACTCCCGAACAAGAAATTCATCGTGGCTACTGAAGATGGCATCTTCCATAAAATGAAGGAATACTCGCCCGATAAGGAATTTATCGCAGCGCCGACAGCCGGCTCTGGTGCCACCTGCGAAAGTTGCGCACAATGCCCGTGGATGAAAATGAACGACCTGCAACGCTTAGAACGCGTGCTGGATACCGGACACAATGAAATTGTGATTGATGAAGAAGTGCGTGCTAAAGCAGAACGCTCATTGAAACGAATGGTTGATTTTGCCAATGAGCACATCCGGCCCGGCATGAAGGTGACGGGCGACGCATAACCCGGCATCAGGCCGACCAAGACGGGAATCGCACGCGAATTACAAACCGATTCCCGTTCACTATTGGCTTTGAAGGTCTTATTCACATAAAAATCGTTGCAGCGGCGTAAGCTCGCAACTTTGCTAACCCACCGTGTCCAAATGAAATATCTAGGTCAAGAGAGCGATTTCGCTAACAGCAACGCCAAGACAGGCGTTCTACTAATCAACTTAGGCACGCCTGAAAGACCTGTTTGCCCAAGCTTGCGCGCTTATTTGGCTGAATTCTTGATGGACCCAAGAGTGATCGAACTGCCCTCGCTACTCCGCGCAATTCTGGTAAGGGGTATTATTGTTAATGTGCGCTCACACAAAAGTGCCGCCACATACCGCGAAATATGGACCGAGAATGGCTCGCCACTAATGCTTAATACCGTGCAATTAGGCGAAGCCACAGCGGCACTTCTTGATGATAACTTCCATGTCGAAGTAGCCATGCGCTACGGCGAACCCAGCATTGAAAAGCAACTAAGCAAACTCCACCACGCAGGGGTTCGCAATGTAATAGCCATACCACTATATCCACAGTACAGTGGCAGCACCAACGGTTCGACATTCGATGCCATCGGTAAAGCATTCCGCAAGCAACGCTGGGTACCGAACTTGCAATTTGTCAGCGACTATTATCAATACGACTCGTATATCAAAGCCATCGGCGACTCAATATTAGCCCATTGGCAGAAGCACGGTCGCAGCCAAAAACTAATTATGTCGTTTCATGGAGTACCTAAAAAATATATTGAGCGTGGTGATCCTTATCAAGCTCAATGCGAACAGTCGGCCAACGCAATTGCTGACCATTTGCGGCTAGCATCCGACGAATGGATGCTAGTATTTCAATCGCGCTTGGGCGCTCAAGAATGGTTAACGCCATATTGCGACCAAACCATGAAGGCACTGCCCCAACAGGGTGTCACCTCAGTTGATGTGATTTGCCCAGGCTTTAGCGCAGACTGCTTAGAAACTTTAGAAGAAATTAAGGGTGAAAACAAAGAGTACTTCTTGAAGGCTGGCGGGCAAAAATATAATTACATTCCATGCTTAAATGATTCACCAGCGCATGCCGCGCTAATGGCCGAAATTATCCGTGACCACACAAGGAAATAGGCTCTCACCACCATTAAAGGCCCACCTAAGCGAAATGATGACGTGGTTCACTAGCGACCAACAGATCACCAGTTGGGGAGGGCCCGGGTTTAGGTTTCCGTTAAGCATCCATTCGTTTAAAGAAGATTTAAAGCTATCTGAGCTAGATAGCTTTGCGCTAACAGACCAGTCGAACCGCCTACTCGGGTTTGGTCAATGTTACGAACGCTTGAGCCGCTGCCATTTAGGACGATTGGTGATTAACCCAGCGCATCGCGGACGAGGGCTTATTGCCCAATTGATGACGCAGTTAATTACCTTTGGCCGCGAAAAATTTGACACCAACGAAGTGTCATTGTTCGTACTAAACGATAACCATTCCGCTTTATCAGCCTACCAAAATTTCGGATTTTCAATTGAACAATATCCTGAAGTACTTCCTCTCGAAAATTGTTCATACATGCTAAAGACCTATTAAAAAATGGCCGAAGGACACAATCCTTCGGCCAAGACCTAAATCGAGGGTCATAGTAGTAAATCAGTATCGTGCTACTTAGATGCTATGCCGCTAGCCGTACAGTTTGCACCGCTCACACAACTCAAGGCAATCGCTTGATCATCTCTGATAGTGCACAACACGGTAGATCGTTCACCGTCGGTGCTGACTCGAAATTTGGCTTTAAAAACACCTCTTCGAGAGGTGATATTACTAGCCTTGATACTATCCGCTGAGTCAAATTGAGCCGCCACATTTGCCGTGCAATCAGACAGCAAAGCGCTATCAGAGCGACCATCAGCCGCGTTAGCCGGCAGCACAATTGTTAATGCTGCGATTGAAGAAATGGCGAGTAGAGTGAGAGTGTTGATAATGCGTTTCATAATAAAGTGCTCCTAGAGTGAGTATTCGGTTCAGTCATGGAGCACCAGCAATCAGCGACCCTGTGACTGGAACGTATTTCAACTCTTTTCTTTTTGAAACTCTGCCGAATAGTTGAGAGACTCTGCTGAATTTTAAAATTCGATAGAGTTTTCAATTATCCGAAAGGAATTCGGCACGATATTTAGTTGGCGACACGCCAAATTGCGCTTGGAAGGCGCTATTAAATGATGATATCGAACGAAACCCAACATCCAAGGCAATACTCAGAACCGGTATCCGAGTATCTTCCCTGAGCTTTACCCCGGCTTCTTCGATTCGATAATTGTTTATAAACTGATTAAAATTACGATAACCGAGCTCTTGGTTTATTTTTTTTCGTAGTTTGTACTCGGGAATATTCAACAACCCAGCCAAGGTACTCACTCTCAAATCGTGATCAGCATACAGGCGCTCAGAACGCATCTTGACCAATAGCTCACGCATCAACGGATCATCACTTACAGCAGGAGTAGGCACCGGAAGACTAATGAGTCGCGCAGTTGGGTTTAACTTAATCAAAAAGTAATTCAAGGTGAACGAAAACACGAAAATCACCAAACCAGTCATCACCGCTAGCTCCAATGGCGGATTGAAGTCGGTAAGCACTTCTACCCAGAATACGATGAAAATAAGCAGCGCTAGCAGTAAGGTAAAGATGTTACGTAATTTTGCCCGCATCTCGACCAAATCATTATCACGCCCGCGCCACACCACAAATATCGCCATCGCGGCAATCAAAGCTTTTAGCATTTGCAGCCAAATTGGTGAACCCGGCAACCCTGCTTCAGTGAACTGAAACCACAGTGACGCGAGCAAAGAAAAACCCACTAACACTACCATCCAAATTGGTATGCGACAGTTCTCCTCAAAAATAAACCATGAGAACACGAGTAGCAAGCAGGGCGTAATAGCCGAAAAGTACCAAAAGAATCGAACGTGCTCGCTGTATGGGGTATACGCTTTCAGCAACGGCATGCACAAATATGAAATTATCCCGATCATCAACAATGCTCCCACTCCTCTAACCCGCTGAGGGTTATCTGAGCAGGCGATCAGAAACATAAAGAGTAATATCTGAGATACGGACAGAAGCCTCAGGCTAATGTTGGCGTATTCGAGCAACGCCTAAGCTCCCCAAGATTGTCGGCGAGGCCGCTTTGCGATCGATAATATCCAGCCGAGCAACAAACCAATAAAAACCGTACCGCCACCAAGCACATACCATCGCTTTGCACTTTGGTCTTTAAGCACTTCGTTTTGGATACGTATATCATCTAATTGCAGGAGAAGCTGCTGAACCTCACTCTCCAGCTTACGACTGCGTTGCGCCAAGTTGACAGAATCTCCCGAAATTTTCTTGATATCGGCAAGCTCTGTGGTTGCCGCTTGCAACTGATCTGTCAAACTCGTATTCAGCTGAATTAAATCTTGATTTTCTGCTTGGCTATTCGCCAACAGCGTTTGTAGCTCTCCTGGCTTGGAGCTCAATTGCTTGAGCTGCTGCTCGAGATATCGAACACGATTGCGTGCCGATTCATTTTGACTTAAGAAACGCGTCAACACATACCCAATCTCGCCCTGAGATGTTTGAACTTGGCTATGGCCATTGCCGGCATCTAAGCGTAATACTTCTAACCGTGTTCCACTTTTTAGCGCCTTAACAATTTTGTTCTGCACACTAGGCCCAGTACGCAGCATGATTTCAAAATCATCGGTTACGTAGCGAGTCTGAGCGGAGCTAGCCGACACAAAAAGAAGCGACAATACGCTACAAAAAATGAGAAAACCGACCTTGATATTCATACGATAACGGAAATATTGTAGTTAACGGAGTTAGATAATTATACACTGCGCCAACGGTTTCCGACCGTCTATCCACACCTTAGTCTAAGTTTAGCTCTTTTAGTTTACGCGCCAGTGTATTTCTCCCCCAACCTAACAATCTAGCGGCGTTTTGTCGATGCCCACCAGTGTGATCAAGGGCGACTTTTAGCAAAGTGGTCTCAAACTGTTTCACCAAATCTGGGAGTACATCGTGCTGCCCGAGGTTCAACTTTTGTCTCACAACTTTAGCCAACGCAGCTTCCCAGTTAACAATTCGTGTTTCGGCAGGCTCACCAAGCACCTCTTTAGGCAAGTCCTCAACACCAACCGTTGTCGCCGGAGCCATTACCGTGATCCATCGACAGATATTTTCTAATTGACGCACATTACCCGGCCAGTCGTACGCCATCATCCGCACCATGGCTTCATCAGAAAGTACTTTCATATCAACTTCAAGTTCATCGGCGCTCGAACGCAAGAAACGCTTAGCTAATAACGGAATATCCTCTAACCGCTCACTTAAAGTAGGCAAGTCGATACGAATAACATTCAAACGATGATACAAGTCTTCGCGAAATTTTCCTTCGCTGACCTGTTTCTCTAAATCGCGATTTGTCGCCGCCAAAACGCGCACGTCGACCGAAATAAGGTCGCGTCCACCAACTCGATAGAATCGCCTATCTGACAGCACACGCAGCAATCTAGTTTGCAGCTCGGCTGTCATTTCGCCAATTTCATCTAAAAACAAGGTGCCTTTATGAGCTTGCTCAAAGCGACCTTTACGCTGAGCTTGCGCCCCGGTGAAGGCGCCCTTCTCATGACCAAAAAGCTCCGACTCCAAAAGTTCAGCCGGAATAGCAGCAATATTAATCGCGACAAATGGATTTTTAGCTCGTGGACTATGACGATGCAACGCATTGGCAACAAGCTCCTTACCGGTACCAGACTGACCACATACCATTACATTAATATTTGACTTTGCGAGGCGCCCAATAGCGCGGAATACCTCTTGCATGGCTGGCGCTTCGCCGATAATTTCGACCTCACTCTCCGGCAAGCTTGCTTCGGTCGACTGCCCATCTGCGGGCTCAACCGCCCGCCGCACTAATCGCACGGCCTCATCCAAGTCGAAAGGTTTAGGCAGGTATTCGAAAGCACCACTTTCGTATGACGCAAGGGCGCTATCGAGGTCAGTATGCGCGGTCATAATGATGCACGGAACACGTGGATGCTTATCATGCAGCTCTTTAGCCAACTCGAGGCCACTCATTCCGGGCATACGAATATCGGTCATCAGCACGTCCGGAACACCGTCCTGCAGTGCACTCAAGACTGACTCTGCATCAACGAAGTCACTCACTTCAAAGTCTTCCGCTCTGAGCGCGCGCGCGAGTACCCAGCGAATAGATGAGTCGTCATCCACAATCCAAACTTTATGCATCGCTTTCTTCCTCAGACGTGTACGGCAAATAAATGGAGAAGCATGTTTTGCCGTGATAATCCTCTAGCAAAACCACGCCGTTATGACGCTGCACTATTTCTTGCGTGATCGATAAGCCAAGCCCACTGCCCTCTGGCCGGCCAGTGATCAAAGGGTCGAACAATATTTCTTTCATTTCTTCCGGCACACCGGGACCTTCATCCCAAATCTTGATTTTCAATGCTTGCCGGTGCATCGCTTGATTAATCGTAACAAAGCGTTCGAATTTTGTGATCAAGCCTAAGGTGATAAAACGCTTTCCGTCTTGCGCCTCAATGGCATTCCCCACGATGTTTAGCACCGCCTGAATCATCTGCTCACGATCCACGCTTACTTCGGGCAACGCAGGATCGTAAATTCGATTCACCACCAAACGCTTGCTGTTTTTTACACTGACTAAATGCACCACATGCTCTAGCACTTCGTGAATGTTAAGTCGCACCGGTTTGAGCTGCTCTCGTGAGCCCATCACGCGATCAACTAAGCGTGTCAACCGGTCGGCTTCTTTAATGAGTATGTCGGTTAGCTCTTTGCGCGATGGATCCTTGATCTCGCGGTCCAACAACTGAGCGGCGCCTCGAATTCCCCCTAAAGGGTTCTTAATCTCATGCGCCAAGCCTCGCATCATTAAGCGAAAGGATTGCTGCCGCTCAAGCTGATTCTTTTCTTTCATGAAGCGAGAGATACGATTAATCGAATTAATTTCAATCAAAGTAGCCGAACCCGATTTGGCAGTACCGCCAACCGCGGACAACGTCATATCCACCAACGCCTGGTAACCAGATATCTCCAACTCAATTTCGCGCAAGGTGAACTTAGCGTTCTGCGTCATACATTTGTGAACACAGGACTGCACTAACTCGTCTGGAATAAGTTCCGGAATAGAAAGACCAACTAGATACCGTCGACTTTGGCAGAACAGCGTTTCAGCAGCGATATTTACACGCACGATTTTGCCGCCTGTGTCGACCAACAACAAGGCGCATTCTAAGCTCTCTATTAGATCTTGACTATCCACAGTACTCGGTCACATTTCAATTCGGCTAAAAGACCCGATTGCACCATTATAGTGCAAAGAGGTGTGGACTTTCCTTCAGTTACCCAAAAAGAAAGATCGTTATGAAGCTATCTGTCCATCCTAGACTGAAAACTTATGGCAAGTGGAGGCAAAAACGCCCCAGATATCTGAGGCGTTTTCCTCGCTAATGACTAGCAGCTGTAAGACAGTTGGAACTCAATTGGATGCGTACTCATACGTAGCGCATCAACTTCCGCCTGCTTCAACTCAATGTAACCATCAATGGCGCTATCACTGAATACACCACCAGCAAGCAAGAACTCACGATCTGCATCTAATGCTTCAAGCGCGTAATCCAAGCCGGCCGCAACCGTTGGTATTTTAGCTTGCTCAGCTGGCGGCAACTCGTACAAGTCTTCGTCAGCAGCATCGCCAGGATGAATCTTGTTTTGAATCCCATCAATACCCGCCATCAGCATCGCGGTAAACGCCAAATAAGGGTTAGCGGTTGAGTCAGGGAAACGAATTTCAATACGACGACCTTTGGGATTAGTCACGTAAGGAATTCGACAAGAAGCTGATCGATTGCGTGCAGAATAGGCCAACAATACCGGCGCCTCAAAGCCTGGAACTAGGCGTTTATAACTGTTTGTTGACGCGTTAGCGAAAGCATTGATGGCTTTAGCATGCTTAAAAATACCGCCAATATAATATAGCGCCGTTTCACTAAGACCGCCGTAACCGTCACCGGCAAACATGTTCTCACCGTCTTTAAAGATCGACTGATGAACGTGCATACCAGAACCATTATCACCAACGATTGGCTTAGGCATAAAGGTAGCTGTCTTACCAAACATATGGGCCGTATTGTGAACCGCATATTTAAAGATCTGGACTTCGTCAGCTTTGCGCACCAAAGTGTTAAAAATCGTACCGATTTCACACTGACCCGCTGTGGCAACTTCATGATGATGCACTTCAGTTGGTACGCCCATCGCTTCTGACGACTGACACATAGCTGAACGTAGGTCATGCAAGGAATCAACCGGAGGCACTGGGAAGTAACCACCTTTCAAGCCCGGACGATGCCCCATATTGCCGCCTTCATAAGGCTTGTCAGAGTTCCAATAAGCTTCTGACGAATCAATTTCGAAGAACGCGCCGCGAGGTTCAGTGGAGAAACGCACATCGTCAAAAACAAAAAATTCGTTTTCTGGACCAAAATACGCCGTATCACCAATACCGGTCTCTTTTAAATAAGCTTCGGCACGCTTGGCAATCGAACGTGGATCACGGTCATAGCCACTCATAGTCGATGGTTCAATAATGTCGCAACGAATATTCAAAGTCTTATCTTGGAAGAACGGATCAATAACAGCAGAATCAGCTTCAGGCATTAGAATCATGTCGGATTCATTGATACCTTTCCAACCGGCAACCGATGACCCATCAAACATTTTGCCTTCTTCGAACATATCTTCGTCGACCACACTAGTCGGAACTGTAACGTGTTGTTCCTTACCGCGTGTGTCAGTGAAACGAAAATCTACATACTTGATATCTTCGTCTTTAATCTGCTTTAAAACGTCTTTGACTGACATTTTGTTACCTCGATAACTGTTAATTAAATTTTGGTGACAGCTCGCAAAAGCCGTTACTTCTCAGGTGTCGCCCTGCAACCGCGGTCACAACTCAATTGAGCAGCCGATTAGGCTACTCTTCGAGCTGTTTGCAAATGCTTAACGTTTTAGCATCTACAAGTAACCGCCGCTGAACAATAGCAACGTTGACCAACACTGTGCACTGCGATTGGTCGACTTAACAAAGCAAGCTCTGTGCCAACTTTATCGAAACAACTATTCAGTAGTGAGTGCCCCATTTTAGGGGCTTTGCACAATAATAATGCCAGAAAATAATGCATTCGCGCACCAAAATGGTGCTATTCCGCAATATTAGCACCTAATTGGTGCAGAAATTCAACACTCAACGACATTAACCGGCAGCTCCACCACATTAATAGCAAGGCCGCCACGAGCCGTTTCCTTATACTTATCTTTCATATCCTTACCAGTTAGGCGCATAGTCTTGATCACTTTATCCAAGGATACATAATGCGAACCATCGCCTTTTAGAGCAATTCTGGCGGCGTGAATGGCCTTCACTGACGCCATAGCATTACGCTCAATGCACGGCACCTGAACCAGCCCTCCAATCGGGTCACAAGTAAGTCCAAGGTTATGCTCCATGGCAATTTCGGCCGCATTCTCTACTTGGCGTGTGGATCCCCCCAGAACTTCAGTCAGTGCACCTGCAGCCATAGAACAAGCCGAGCCCACCTCGCCCTGACATCCGACTTCAGCACCACTAATGGAAGCATTACGTTTATAAAGAATGCCAATTGCCGCGGCGGTAAGTAAAAACCGCATCACGCCCTGCTCAGAAGCTCCGTGAGTGAAGCGCGTATAGTAGTGCAATACCGCCGGAATAATTCCTGCCGCACCATTAGTTGGTGCAGTGACAACACGACCGCCAGCTGCATTTTCTTCATTCACCGCAAGCGCGTAAAGCGTTACCCAATCCAGCACAGCTAGCGGATCAGACAACGAGCGTTCAGGTGATGCCAACAATTTGTCATGCATTTCTTTGGCACGCCGCTGGACTTTTAAGCCGCCCGGCAACACGCCACTATTTCGCAGCCCATTACTCACACATTCTTGCATCACAGCCCAAATATCCAGCAATCTGCGCTCAATCTCAGCCTCACTCCGCCACACTTTCTCGTTCTGCAACATGAGCTCTGAAATCGACAATTGATGCTCATCACACAATGCGAGCAATTCGTCAGCAGAAGCAAACGTGTAAGGCAACGGCGTAGTATCGGGTGTTAATGTTTCACCACCTTCAGGCACGACGAAGCCGCCCCCTACTGAGTAATACGTCTTTCCGACCAGTTCAGCACCAGACTCATCGTACGCCATAAAGGTCATACCATTACTATGACCCGGTAGCGATTTACGGAAATGTAAGATCAGGTCCTTTTCTCGATCAAACTTTATCTCTTTTTGAGCTGCCAAATTAAGAACCCCTTGCTCTTTGACAGATTCGTAGCGAGTCAATGCGGTAGCCACATCGACCGACTCTGGCGTCTCCCCCATTAAACCTAAGACTACGGCTTTTGGTGAACCATGACCTTTGCCGGTAGCGCCTAACGACCCAAACAGCTCAACCTTGATCCGAGCGGTTTGATGAATAGCATCGGCATTTTGCAACGCATCCAAAAACAGCCCAGCAGCACGCATCGGACCAACTGTGTGCGAACTAGACGGGCCGATACCGATTGAAAACAAATCAAACGCACTAATACTCATCATCTATCTCCTTCATTCATGGTGCTGAATGCTCATTATTATCGTAGGCGGACTATACTCGAATCGCCAATGTTTCTTTCACCGTTTCCATCGCCGCGATACTGGTTGAACTATAAACTCCTGGCACCGCCAGCAGCTCCTCCTCCAGAAAGTCACGATAAGCCCGCATGTCGCGTACCCGTGCTTTTACCAGAAAATCGAAACTCCCCGTCACCAAGTAACATTCTTGCACTTGATCGAGCAATTGAATTGCCGCGCGAAAGTCTTCAAAGCTCTGCTTGCTTGAACGGTCCAAGCTCACTTGTACGAATACCACTAAGCCGGCATCTAAATGCTTGGCACTCAACCGAGCTGAATAGCCTTCGATGTACCCAGCGCGCTCAAGCTTCTTAACTCGCTCGATGCACGGCGTGGTGGTGAGACCGACCTGCTTTCCTAGGTCGGTATAAGAAACCCGTCCATCTCGCTGCAGCACGGTCAGGATATTACGATCGTATTTATCGAGGGTTAATTGCTCGTCAGCATTATAGTCATACATTGAAAATCACTAGTTAATTCTAATATGACAGTAAATATAACCAATAATTAGGAAATATAAATAAATATTAATTGCAAAGGCCTCAATATAAATAAAAAAACGCTTACTGACATCTCAAATCATCGGTAAAATTTAGTGCTATAAATCACTCCGTCAATGCTAGGAAATTTCAATGAAAATTGGTGTACCAAAAGAGATCAAAAACCACGAATATCGTGTTGGCTTAAGCCCTGCTAGTGCCCGTGAACTAATCGCGAACGGACATGAAGTAACCATCGCAACCGGCGCCGCGGCCGGAATCGGTCTAGACGATAATGCTTACACCGCCATTGGCGCAAAGATTGCCGCTTCAAACGAAGCCATTTATGCCGATAGCGAAATGATCGTTAAAGTAAAAGAGCCTCAGCCCGATGAATGCCGCCAGCTACGTCGCGGACAGCTGTTATTCACCTACCTTCATCTTGCTCCAGATGCAGAGCAAACCCGCCTACTGCTGGAATCAGGCGTTACCGCGGTTGCGTATGAAACAGTCACAGGCCCTGGCAACTCATTACCGCTATTAGCACCAATGAGTGAGGTCGCCGGCCGATTGGCAGCGCAAGCTGGCGCACATTGCTTAGAGCGCGCACAAGGTGGATGCGGCGTGCTTATGGGCGGCGTACCAGGCACCGAGCCAGCCAAGGTACTGGTTATCGGCGGCGGCGTAGTAGGTCAAAATGCAGCGTATATTGCACGCGGCATGGGCGCCAATGTCACCATTCTTGATCGATCGATTTCCAAGTTGCGCGAACTAGACATTGAGTTTCAAGGCAAAGCTAACTGCGTCTACTCAACAACAGAATCAATTGAACGCTACGCCATTGAATCAGATCTAGTCATCGGCGCTGTACTCATTCCGGGCGCCAATGCTCCCAAATTGATTACTCGCGAGATCATCAGCAAAATGAAACCAGGCTCCGTGGTGGTTGATGTGGCAATCGATCAAGGCGGCTGCTTTGAGACATCCAAAGCGACCACTCACCAAGACCCAACCTTTGTGGTAGATGGTGTTGTGCACTACTGTGTAGCCAATATGCCGGGCGCAGTTCCGCAAACATCTACGTATGCCCTGAATAACGCCACACTACCGTTTACGCTAGCGATGGCAAACCTAGGCTGGAAAGGCGCGATGCAACAGAATGCTGACCTGCTACACGGCCTAAACGTACACGACGGCAAACTAACGTATCAAGCCGTCGCCGCTGCACAAGGCCTTGAATACACTGATCCGGCAACACTAATCAAATAGTTCACGCCCATTGAAACGGAATGCCACGGACGGCAATTCCGCGACCTACCACCAAGCCAGCCAGCTAACGGAAATAAGCTTACAAGAAAATAATGTGCCAACAGCGGAAAGTATTTCAGAGAATTGAATGTCCATTGAACTAGCTACGGGGAATCCAGCTAGTACGAAAATAAAAAGACCCGCCATTTATTATTTTTGTTAACGAGTCTTTTTACTTTCATGAGTCGTGCTATTAGTTGCACTTTCCTCACTCCTAGGCGACTTGGGCTTGACCTCAGTCTGTGCGCAAAGTTACGCGATAATTAATCAGTTGTCCATAGTTTTATAACTTTTTGTTAACACAGACATGAATTAAAGTCATAATCTAGACAATTTGTCTAGTTACTCACGCTCGTCATATGTGGGCAAAGACGGCATAAGAAAGCCAGAACCGTCATAAAGAGGCATTGAAGGCTCGCATATTTGCCTTCGACGGCTATAATATCGATCTTACTACGGGCGGGTTGATCCGCCTTTTTTAGTGGCACATCACTCGTTGAGCGATAGATACTCTCAACGTAGATCGCGCACAACGACACGCATGGAAAATGAGTAACAAACTGTCTTTTCAAGATTTAATCCTCCGCCTCCAGACCTACTGGGCTGATCAGGGCTGCATGCTTATGCAGCCTTACGACATTGAAATGGGCGCAGGCACCTTTCATTCAGCAACATTTCTGGGCGCTATTGGGCCAGAGCCAATGCGAGCCGCTTATGTGCAACCATGTCGTCGCCCGACCGATGGCCGTTACGGCGAAAACCCCAATCGACTCCAGCACTACTTTCAATACCAAGTAATACTGAAACCATCCCCCGATAATATTCAGGAGTTATACCTAGAGTCGCTACGCCAAATCGGCATCGACATGCTGGCCGATGACATACGATTTGTAGAAGACAATTGGGAATCACCAACTCTCGGTGCATGGGGGCTTGGATGGGAAGTGTGGTTAAACGGCATGGAAGTCACTCAATTCACCTACTTTCAACAAGTCGGAGGCTTAGATTGCCGACCAGTAACCGGTGAAATCACCTACGGGCTTGAACGAATAGCAATGTACTTGCAAGGTGTCGATAGTATTTTCGATCTACAATGGACCGACGATTTCACATATCGGGATATTTACCATCAAAATGAGGTCGAACAATCAACCTACAATTTTGAGCATGCCAATGTTGACGAACTGTTTCACCAGTTCAACGCCTGCGAAGCTGAAAGCAAACAGTTGCTAGAACACCATCTGCCGTTGCCAGCCTACGAAAAAGTACTGAAAGCCTCACATAGTTTCAATTTACTGGATGCTCGACATGCCATTAGTGTGACCGAACGAGCGCGTTATATCGGCAGAATTCGCGCGTTAGCAAAAGGAGTCGCACAAGCGTATTACGAATCACGTGAAGCTCTCGGATTCCCACGTGGAATGAAATCTGAAGGAGGCGATCATGTCTAAGCAAACTTTACTAATCGAGATTGGTACTGAAGAGCTGCCACCAAAGTCTCTTAAGAAACTATCCGATGCATTTAGCCAAGGCATGCTCGAAGGATTGCTCGACTGTGGCCTAATAAGCTCCGAAGAACTGACCGCAGCGTCATCTTATGCGACGCCACGGCGTCTAGCACTGAGCGTACCGAACACCGCTGTTAGCCAACCAGATCAACATAGCGAGCGTCGCGGCCCAGCAGTGCAAGCTGCATTCAATGACGCCGGCGAAGCAACGCCAGCGGCAATCGGCTTTGCTAAATCTTGCGGCCTAGCGATTAACGAATTAGGGCGCACCAAGACCGACAAAGGCGAGTGGTTAAGCGCCAGCATTACCGAGCAAGGCAAACCACTGTCTGCCCTCCTAAGCTCGGTAGTTGACGCGGCACTAAAACGACTACCGATACCCAAGCGAATGCGCTGGGGCAATGGCACAGCTGAATTTGTTCGCCCAGTAAAATGGGTCACGGTTATGCACGGCGCAGAGATCGTGCCGATTCAGATACTTGACGTGGCGGCCTCCAACACCACGCGTGGACACCGCTTTCACAGTCAAGGCGACTTGGAGATCAAGCACGCTGATGATTATCAAGATGTATTAACAGAGCAAGGTCATGTAGTCGCTGATTTCCAACAACGACAAGCCATGATTTTGTCTCAAACACACGCGCTAGCAACAGCAGCTGGCGGTCACATTGAAGAAGATCAATCGCTACTGGACGAAGTCACTGGACTAGTGGAATACCCCACAGCAATTTTAGGCGCTTTCGACCCTGCTTTTTTGGAAGTTCCTCAAGAGTGCTTGATATCGTCAATGCGTGACCATCAAAAATATTTTCATATTGTCGATGCCGACGGAAAGTTACTGCCTAAGTTTATTACAGTCAGTAATATTCAAAGCAGCAATCCAGAACAAGTTCGCAGCGGCAATGAAAAAGTATTGCGTGCTCGCCTTTCTGATGCACAGTTCTTTTGGCAAACCGATCAAAAGGTGAAGCTGGAAAACCGTGTAGAGCGACTCGACTCGGTATTATTCCATGTCAAATTGGGCAGCGTACTCGACAAAACCAAACGAATACAGAAACTAGCCGGATTATTCGCCGCCGATATGAATGCCGACGTAGACGTTGCGCAACGCGGTGCATATTTGGCCAAGGCTGACTTAGCCTCTGACATGGTTGGTGAATTTGATGAACTGCAAGGCATTATGGGCCACTATTACGCTGACCGAGACGGCGAAGCTGAGCTAGTTGGCGCTTGTATTGAACAACACTATTGGCCTAAATTTGCGGGCGACGACCTACCACTTAGCGCCGAAGCACAAGCCGTCGCTTTAGCCGACAAACTTGACAGTTTAGTTGGAATTTATGCGGCTGGCGAAGTCCCGACTGGCGACAAAGATCCTTACGCTTTGCGCCGAGCCGCGCTTAGTGTGTTACGCATTTTAATTGAGTGCGAACACGAATTTGAGATTCCCAAATTAGTAAGTAATAGCGCTCAGGTCTATCAAGAAAATCAAGATTTTGCGGTCGATGCAGATACTCAACGTGGCATCGTTGACTTCATTCGCGGGCGTTTGATGGCGTTTTACCAGGCACAGTCAATTGATACATCATCAATCAACTCTGTAATGGCCTGCTCACCGAACAGCCCGCTAGACTTTGATCAACGAGTCAAAGCCGTAGCCGCTTTTCGGCAAGCACCAGAAGCCACCGACCTCGCGGCTGCCAATAAACGCATCAGCAATATTTTGCGCAAGCAAACTACGGTAATTAGTGATGACATCGATGAAGCTGCATTAGAGGAGCCTGCCGAAAAACAATTACTGACCGCTATTAATCAGATTGAAGCCAAGTGTAATGCCTTATTTGACGCTGGTGACTACCAAGCTGGGCTCGGGTTACTAGCAGGCCTACGTAGCCCAATTGACGAGTTCTTTGAGCATGTCATGGTAATGACTGAAGATCCGGCACAGCAGCAAAACCGTTTATCCTTACTAAAGCGTATTCAAGATTTATTTCTTCGAGTCGCTGATATCGCACGGTTGCAAAATTAGTCAATGGCTTCAGGTAAATTAGTAATTTTGGACCGCGACGGGGTAATCAACCAAGACTCCCCAGAGTTCATCAAGAGTCCAGACGAGTGGCTGCCCATCAAAGGCAGCCTGGAGTCGATCGCACGCTTATCACAAGCCGGCATCGACGTTGTGGTCATCACCAATCAATCCGGTATCGGACGCGGCTTACTGACTGCCAATACCTTAGGCAGAATACATGTTCGCATGATCGACTACGTACAGCAGTACGGCGGTAAGATCCAAAGCATCTTATTTTGCCCGCACCATCCTGACGACGACTGCGCTTGCCGCAAACCCAAAGCCGGGTTGTACGATGAGTTGGCAACACGCCTAAACATTTCGTTTCAAGGCGTTTACAGCGTCGGCGATTCACTACGCGACCTACAAGCGGCAAGAGCCGCTGGTGCATCGCCAGTGCTGGTAAAAACTGGCAACGGCAAAAAGACCATGAAGCAAATTTCGCAAGATGCGGATTGGGATACGACCCCGGTATACGATAATTTGTCTAGTTTCGTTGATGCGTTTCTAGCAGATCAAGTTGTTGCGTAAATTATGATTAAATTTCGGTCTGTACTGTTTTACATCGGTAAAGGTCTGTCGACCATTCCGTTCTTCTTTGTCTCTATCATTGCGTTACTAGTACCGGCCCGTCGCCGTTCGGAGTTGATTGCTGGCTGGGCTCGATTCGTCACGTGGTGGCTAAGAATCACCTGTGGACTAAGCCACTCATTAGAAGGAATGGAGCATTTACCAGAACGCCCTTGCGTACTCGCCTGTGCACATTCCTCAACGTGGGAGACCATCACAACACAAACCTTCTTGCCACCACTCGCCTGGGTTCTAAAAAAGGAATTATTAAATATTCCGGTATTCGGCATGGGACTTCGCGCGACCGGCCCAATTGCTATAGATCGCAAAGACAGCAAGAACGCGCTCGATCAAGTGATCGAACAAGGCTTAGAGAAATTCAAAGAAGGCCGTTACGTATTAATATTCCCAGAAGGAACTCGCACTCCGTGGGGCGCCCAAGGCCGCTATAAAAAAGGCGCTGCTAAGCTAGCAGTAGCGGCTAACGTACCAATTATCCCAATCGCTCATGACGCAGGCAAGTACTGGTCAAGCAAGAGTTGGTGGATCAAGCCGGGGAAAATTCGCTGCATAATGGGCCCTGAGATTTCGGTGCAGGGTAAAACCGACACTGAAATCACTAAGGAAATCCAACATTGGATTGAATCTCAAGACCTGTAAGCAGAGCATCTCTTGAAAAATTAGCTATTTGCATTCTGGTGTTAGAAATCACAATTTCTGCTAATTTGAAAAACATCTGTTTTGTGAAATTTTGGTAGGTCGGCTATGAGCGATAGCCGGGCATTCTTGCCCGACAACCAATTCCCATCCTTCAAGGTAGTCGCAATATTGCTGCGTTGCCTTATTTATATAGATACCTCGTTATCTAAACAACTGCTGAGTCACACCAAGAGCCATAAATTGGTAGAAAAATTGAGTTCAATCAATGGAAGCACGACTGACTGCTTATGGCACAAAGAAGTAATACGAATTACTTAAATTCAACTACCTACATCCGTTTAGAGTGTAGAAAAAATAGACCTGTTCCAACCGTAGAATGCAAATAGCCCCCAAAATTTAAGGCTGACTCAAGCAAAACAGCCAACCCTGATCAGAGCAGTCTACTAGCAGGCGTGTTATAACAAGGCATAATACAAGCTATCGCCTTTAGATTATTCATGAGCGACCTAAAATCATCCACTGCCAGTCTGCCAACCGCGGACCCTCAAGCAGCTCTATCCGTTACCGAGACCGCACAAGACGTAGTGGATCAAGTTCCGCAATTCGTCGAGCTGTTGCCGGAAGTCCTTAAGCCTTACTGGCAATTCGTGCAGCAATACCCCGCCGGTGAAGCACTCGCTATTATGTTGGTGTTTTGGGCCGGCGCGTACCTGATTCGCCGTTATGTAATCCGGCTTATTGAGAACCTATCTAAGCGAACTAAAAGCGACTTAGACGATGCAATCATCTCTGAAATTCGCGGCCCGATTTTTTCGAGCACACTTTGGTTTGGAGTAATCGTAGCAACTCAATCGGCCGGCTTTACCGACGGAGCTTATCGATTTATTACGCCGATCGCGCTCTCTATGATTTTATTGGCCTTAACGCGCATGGCCTTGTCGGTTTCAGGAAAACTAATTACCACGTTATCGCGCGATCAAGTCCGCTTTAGAAAACTCGACATCCGCACTGAGCCATTACTGATTATTACTAGCAAGATAGTGCTGATGCTTATTTCAGCCTACATGGTGCTAATGGTTTGGGGCATCAATCCTGTGGGGCTACTGGCCTCAGCTGGAATCGTTGGTATCGCAGTCGGTTTTGCAGCTAAAGACACCTTAGCCAATTTGTTCTCTGGTGTGTTTATTTTGGCGGATCGCCCCTACAAACTTGGCGACTTTGTGATACTTGACAGCGGCGAACGTGGTCAGGTCACTCATATTGGCATTCGCAGTACTCGACTCCTGACCCGTGATGATATCGAAGTAACCGTCCCTAACGGAGTAATCGGCAATGCCAAAATTGTCAATGAAAGTGGCGGCTCACATACTGCGATGCGTATCCGCTTGGACGTGCAATGTGCTTACGACGCGGATTTAGACGAAGTAGAACGATTGTTGATGGAATTGGCTGAGAATGAGCCCGAAATAAACGTGCATCCGACACCAAGGGTTCGCGTACGAGGATTTCGCGATAGCGGCATAGACGTACAACTAATGGGCTGGATCAACGAGCCTGCCGACCGTGGGCGGATTACCCATATAATGTTCAAAAAGATCCATGCTGCTTTCAGGGAACACGAACTCGAAATCCCATTCCCTAAACGCGACATCACGATAAAACACGAAGAGTCCTAAGAGGCGTTATATTCTGCCAGAAAATCGTCAAAACTCTGGGTGTCTGATGCCTCTAATTCTGCCTGTTTGGCCAAAGACTGTTGCGCCATCTCAGCATGCTCCACGTCAAACTTTGGATCACGTGGCAAAGCATCAAAATAGTCTTTAAATCTGTCTGCTTGATGTCGTGCGAGCTCGACAAAATCAGTTCCTTGATTGAGTTCATCCATCATTTGACCAGACGGCGTCAAATGACTATCAACAACCTTTGCCTGTTGTTGCCGCACCGACTCTGAATACTCATTGGTTTGATTTGCTTGGTCAAGCAATTTAGCCGTGCCCATTACCGCTTCAAGCAGTTCCTGAGCTGCCTCTTTAAATGGCACTTGCTGATTATTACGAGTCAAGGTGAGGCTTGGATCTCGACCTCGCAAAATCACTTCTCGCTGATTGCCGCGTATCTCTGGACATCCGGTATTACTGACTTCAGGGCACTGAGAAAATAAACAATACAAAAGATAGGCATCAAGGAATCGCATCTGAGACGCACTAATTCCAATCGGCACAAACGGGTTAATATCTAATATTCGAACCTCAATGTACTCAACTCCGCGGTCACGCAACGCAGCGATTGGCTTTTCACCAGAACGCGTAACACGTTTAGGCCGGATGTCACTGTAATACTCGTTCTCAATTTGCAACACGTTTGCGTTAAGCTGGCGATATTGCCCGTCGACCTTAATGCCAATTTCGTCATACGGTGGATACGATTGATGCATCGCCTCGCCAAGCGTGGTCACATATTCTTCTAGCGACGAATAAGACACATGGAGACCTTGCTGAGCAGTGTTTTGATAGCCTAGATCACTCATTCGCAGTGACGTCGCATAAGGCAGTCCGAGAGTGTCTTTTTGTATTTCTTGCAGCTGATGCGAGCGACCATTCAAGAAGCTTTTATCCAGCACCGGGGATGCCCCAAATAGATAATGCAGTATCCAGGAATAGCGACGAAAATTGCGTATCAGTGAGAAATATTGAGCAGACTTGAAGTCCTGAACAGAGCTACCGACGGTCCGTTTATCGGCTTGCATCTTACTCCGATACAACGGCCAAAATTGATCAGGCAGAGAAAAATTATAGTGAATCCCAGCTATCGACTGCATGATACGCCCATAGCGCACGCCAAGCCCTTGTCGGTATACATGCTTAAGTGTACCGACATTAGACGTCCCGTAATCAGCAATAGGAATACTTTTATCGCCGTCGAGCCGACACGGCATGCTGACCGGCCAAATAACTTGTTCATCAAGATTCTCCAGCGTCAGCTTATGCAGACGCTCGAGATAATCGACCGTATCCTGCACCTTAGTGCTGGTTGGCGTAATGAACTCAAGTAGTGCTTCCGAGTAGTCGGTAGTAATACTGGGATGCGTCAGGGTCGACCCCAATGCTGTCGGATGATGGTCTTGCGCCACATGGTTGTCAGTTGTGACACGCAGCCCCTCTTTTTCGACCCCACGAACAATGTCCGTTAGCGTGGTCGCAAGCTCAGAATCAATTAAGCTTAGGGTAGAAGTACAATCTGAATTAACCATGGTTATCCGTCATTAAGATGGCACTTACTGCAACGTAAGTGCATTATTTCGTGATTGAATGCTGCGCGTCAACACACACAACTTCGAGATATATTACTCAAACCCGTCACGCTGAGCCGCTTTATGGTACTGCTTATTGACCAATTTGAATAATAGTCCGGGAAAAAAACGTTTTATCCACAGCGCATGCATCTCAAGACCTTTGCCGACGGATATTTCTGACTTACCTTTTTGCATTCCATTCACAATGATACTGGCACACTCTTCAGCTGACATGCCATCGCGGATATTGCTATCTGTTTTACCGAACCTAGAACCATCTCCGGCCACCGCATTAGCGGAAATATTAGTTCGTATGTAGCCAGGGACAATCGTTGTAACGTGAATATTGTGCTGAGACACTTCACTTCGCAGGGAGTCAAAAAACCCCATCACAGCATGTTTAGCGGCACAATAACCGGTTCTAAAAGGCGCACCAATTTTGCCCGCCACTGAGGCGGTAACGGCCACATGACCATGACCTTGCTCGAGCATAAGGGGCAAAACCGCTTTGGTAAGCTCGATCTGACCAAACACATCGACCTCGAACAATGCTCGGTAGGTACTCATTTCGGTGGTTAAGCAACTCGAGCGTTGCGAGATGCCTGCGTTATTAATCAACAAATCAATGCGCCCACAGGTCTCTACGACCTGACGGACCGCACTGTCGATTTGTTTGGAATCCGTTACGTCTAACGCCACAACATGGCATCCAACCTTAGTCTTCTGCAAATTTTCACACTCGACCTTGACCGCATTCAACACGTCTTTACGACGCGCTGAAAGCACTAAAATAGCCCCCCTTCGGGCAAACTCTAAAGCAAGCGCTTCACCGATTCCAGAAGAAGCCCCGGTGATCCAAACAACTTTGTTATTGAATGTAGTGCTCATACTTAGTGCCCTCGATTAGGTAGTTTGAATCGTATCTAAGAATCGATTCTAACGCGTCGACGCGGCGTTGTCGTCTGAGCTATCGTCATCGGCTGAAGGCTCCTCATTAGCTAATGGCCCCTCATTGGCAAATGGCTTCTCACCAGAAAATGGATCTTCGATTCCGCGACGTAGTTCAACTACGTAGGCACCTAAGATGCTTGCTACCACCACAATCGGCAGCCCGAATATTAGTGTAATAGACCAAAACTCACGCGCATCGGTATCGCTGATGGTACTCAACACAAACAATCCAGCGCACACCAACGAGCCCAGCCACCAACGATTACTGATTAGATAAACCACCAAACTAATGACAAACGCAAGAATAAAGAGCAGCGCAAAAATCATCTAAATTTCTCAGCATCGAGTACGTTATTGAGCACTATCGCCTGATTAAGACATTGCCTAATCAAGCGAGTACTGCGGCTGAGATTGCGTGTATTCAGCATGCGCTAAAGAATGTAGCGCGCATAATCTTCGTCTTCGGCGAGCTCATCTAAGTGTTCATTTACATAAGCTTTATCAATCGACACGCTATCACCGGAACGGTCACTCGCTTCGAATGAGACGCTTTCCAATAATCGCTCTAACATAGTATGTAAACGTCTAGCACCAATGTTTTCGGTGCTCTCGTTGACCTGCCAAGCCAACTCGGCTATTCGCACAACCCCGTCTTCAGTAAACGCTAATTTAACGTTCTCGGTCTGCATCAACGCTTGGTATTGCTCCGTTAGCGACGCATCAGGCTCGGTCAAAATTCGCTTAAAATCATCCACGCTCAAGGCTGACAACTCAACTCGAATCGGCATACGACCTTGCAGCTCGGGAATCAAATCCGATGGCTTAGATAATTGAAACGCACCTGACCCAATAAACAGAATATGATCCGTCTTGACCATGCCATGCTTAGTGGAGACGGTCGTTCCTTCGACCAGCGGCAATAAATCTCGTTGCACGCCTTCTCGCGACACATCTGGACTTTTTCCGCCTTCCGACCGACCAACAATTTTATCAATCTCATCAATAAACACGATGCCATGATTTTCTAAACGCTGTATCGCGGCCAGCTTAATATCATCTTCATTAACTAACTTACCCGCCTCTTCCTCAGTCAATACTTTCAAGGCTTCCTTGATGGTCATTTTACGAGACTGCTTTTTTCCAGCGCCCATATTTTTCATCATGCCTTGCAATTGATTAGTCAGCTCTTCCATGCCTTGCGGGCCAAAAATTTCCATTCCGGCACTTGCTGCTGAAACCTCAACCTCTATTTCGCGCTCATCCAATTCACCTTCGCGAAGCTTCTTGCGAAATTTCTGACGCGCCGCACCATCATTACTTTCAGATGTGTTACTCGCTGGACTAAAGCCAACGTCGCGCGCGGGGGGCAATAAAATATCAAGGACACGCTCTTCAGCGGCATCTTCCGCTCGCACCTGCATCTTCTGCATTTCGGCTTCACGTTGACGCTTAACGGCGATATCGGCGAGATCTCGGATAATTGAATCAACTTCACGACCAACATAACCAACTTCGGTGAATTTGGTCGCTTCGACTTTAAGAAAAGGTGCGTCGGCTAAATTCGCTAAACGACGAGCGATCTCAGTCTTACCAACACCGGTAGGCCCGATCATCAAAATATTTTTAGGGGTAATTTCGGCGCGTAATGCTTCATCTGCAACCTGAGTACGACGCCAACGATTACGCAAGGCAATCGCCACGGCACGCTTGGCATCCGCCTGACCAATAATGTGCTTATCGAGTTCTTGAACAATCTCGCGGGGGGTCATTTCACTCATCTTAGAACTCCAATTCTTCAATCGTCTGATTATGGTTGGTAAACACGCAGATATCGCCGGCAATATTCAGTGCCGCTTCGACTATTTCGCGAGCTCCCATATCAGTGTTTTGGGTCAAAGCACGGGCGGCCGCTTCAGCGAATGATCCACCAGAACCAATCGCCATTACGCCTTCTTCAGGCTCGATCACATCACCATTGCCAGAAATAATATAAGACGCTTCTTTGTCCGCCACGCACAATAAAGCCTCTAGGCGACGCAGCATACGGTCTGTACGCCACTCTTTAGCCAACTCGACCGCGGCTTTAGTGAGAATTCCTTGGTGCTTGGCTAGCTTTGCGTCGAATAACTCAAACAAGGTAAACGCATCGGCAGTGCTACCGGCGAAGCCTGCAATTACAGCCCCTTTATACAAACGGCGAACTTTCCGTGCATTGCCCTTCATCACGGTATTGCCCATTGAAACTTGGCCATCACCGCCAATAACGACTTTATTACCTCGGCGTACCGAGAGTATGGTTGTGCCTCTAAATTCGGGCATAGGTAACTCCTAACTGAATGTCATCTTGTGTATGTTGAGATGCTTTCGACAGTTTCAAGTAGCAGTTCGGGAATCCTTGCCGAATCGCCTAGCGAAGCACGCTAGGCGAAGGGTTACTTAATGATTTTAAGGTGCGATGCATCTCGCTTGGCCTTCTGCTTAGGCTCGAGCTTTGTTGGCTCAGACACGTTTCGCTTAGCGGCACTTGGATTGGGGTCTGGATCGAGTTCATCATCCCCTTCTTCAAAAAAGATACCTTGCGAATTTTCCCGTGCAAAGATTGCCAAAATAGAGTCGATCGGCAAGAAAATATCTTGCTCTATGCCGCTAAAGCGAGCGGAAAAGCTCAGACACTCGTTATCCATAACGTGTAACTGAATCGCCGAAGAGCTAATGTTCAACACAATCTGACCATCAACAACATGGCCAGTTGGCACTTCAACGCCGTCAGCTGTTGCGTTAACTAAAACCTGAGGGGTAAAGCCATTGTCTTCGGCCCACTCAAAGATTGCTCGCAGTAGATAAGGTTTGGTGGAAGTCATAAGATTCACTTCGAGCGCCGCGGCGCTCGAAAAATTAAAATCCGCGTAGATCGCGCTCGGTATCACTCAAGCTGTCTTGAAACGCTTGACGCGCAAACAAACGCTCTGAATACTCTTCAACGGACTGAGCTTGCTTAGGCAACACGATGTTCAACATTGGCAATCTCCACAACAATGGCGCCAAAATAACATCGACCAAAGAATACTCATCGCCCATCGCAAATTCTTGCTCGGCAAATAACGGCGAAATTGCGATAAAACCGTCACGAATAGTCTTGTGTGCGTCCTTGTCTTTTGAATCTTGTTGCAATGCTTTGAACGACCCCAACCAATCACGGTTAAGGCGCATAATCATTAGGCGCTGCTTAGCCCGCGACACGGGGTCTACCGGCATCAACGGTGGATGAGGGAAACGTTCATCCAAATACTCATTGATGATGTAAGGGTCATACAAAATAAGGTCACGATCCACCAACGTCGGTGTCTCGTAGTATGGGTTGAATTCCGCTAGTTCCTGACAAGTATCAGACGGGTCGGTATAAACAACCTCGCACTCTATGTCTTTTTCTCGTACGACGATTCGACAAGCATGACTCAACACGCAGTCGGTTCCAGAATAAAGCGTCATTATTGATCGTCTGGTTGCGAGTGTACTCATGATTAATTTCCTATGTATATGTGAATATTAGAGCGCAATATCCTTATCAGAACTGCACTCTTTAAAAAGGACAAAACGCGACATAGGCTTTGCCCATGCCGCGCTTTTTCTATCCGACTAGAGAATATTATCTTAATCTAAGTCTAGTGGACGTCACGCCAGTACTCTTTCTTAAGTAGCATGCAAAGCAATAGCAAGATAATCAAGAAGGTTAATGTGTACACGCCGATTGTTTTACGTTGTAGTTGAGCAGGCTCACCAAGATAGGTCAAAAAACCCGTCAAATCAGCGATCGACTTGTCGAACTCGGCTGGAGTCATCTTACCTGTATGCTGCAATTCGAAAATCGCATCGCCAACCAATTTTTGGTTAGCGGCTAACGGCTCTGCATCATGGCCGCTAGCCGAGGCTAGATCGTGCGCATCTAAACGTTTAACCAGTCGCTGTACGCCTTGTAACTCATACATTGAGTGGGGCATGGCAACATTCGCAAACAAAGAATTGTTCCAACCACTTGGGGTCGATTCATCTTGGTAAAAAGCACGTAAGTAGGTGTATATCCAATCTGAACCACGCACTCGAGCTACCAAAGACAAATCAGGCGGTGCAACACCGAACCAACTCTTAGCATCCTCAGCGGGCATAGTGGTCTTCATCAAATCACCAGGCTTCTCAGTCGTGAACATCAAATTTTCCTTCAATTGATACAAAGGAATATCTAGATCCGTCGCAACACGTTCATAACGCGAATACTCGGCACTGTGGCAAGCCAAACAATAGTTCATGAACAGTTTAGCGCCATTTTGCAGCGACGCTTTATCTGACATATTCAAATATACTTTGTCTTCGACTGCACCATGCCCACCAGCAGCAAGAGCACTGGAGCCTGCCGCTAAACCGGTCACTAAGGCAATCAATAAAATGGTAAATTTTTTCATCATTTATCCCTCGCTTAGTGCGCTTCGTAGGTAACGCGGTCAGGTAACGGCTTAGTCTTACCAATACTGGTAAACCAAGGCATTAAAATAAAGAACGCGAAATAAATACAGGTGCATACCTGTGCTAACAACGTTTTACCTGGTGTTGGCGCGTTCATACCAAGGTAGCCCAAGATAAAAAAGGCAACCAAGAACAAAGCCAGCGCCACTTTAAACGGCCAACTACGGTAACGAATTGACAGAACCGGTGAACGATCCAACCATGGCAACAAGAAAAAGCACACAATAGCGGAGCCCATTAGAATAACGCCCCAAGCTTTACCACTTGAAGTCAGGAACACTACGCAGGCAATTGCACCAATAACTAGAAACGCAAAACGCAACTTAAAACTAACCTTGGTAAACGCCGCCGCCGCTACGGCAATCACAACACTCGAGTAGGCAAAGAATACTAATAATGTTTCAGTGCTCGCTCGCAAGATAGAGTAGAACGGTGTGAAATACCACAACGGCACAATATCAGGAGGCGTTTGCAACGAATTAGCTGGTGCAAAGTTATCTTTCTCTAAAAAGATGCCACCTAAATTTGGCCAGAAAAACACGATGCCTAAGTAGATAATAAAGAATCCACAAACGCCGACCAAGTCTTTGATGACAATATGCGGGAAGAAAGGCACGCCATCTACCGGCTTACCATCTTCATCTAGGTTCTCAAAAATATCGATGCCATCAGGATTGTTTGAACCAACATGATGCAATGCAACTAAATGCAAGAACACCAGTGCCACCAAAATTAATGGCATTAGAATCACATGAAACGCAAAGAAACGATTTAGCGTGGCATCCGAGATAACAAAGTCGCCGCGAATCCACTCAGTCAACGCTGGACCGAAGTAAGGGATTACATCAAACAACGAGATAATTACCTGAGCGCCCCAGTACGACATATTGCCCCAAGGCAACAAATACCCCATAAAGGCTTCTGCCATCAAAGCTACGAAAATCACGCAGCCAATCAACCATACCAATTCTCGCGGTTGACGATGGGACCCGTAAATGACGCCGCGAAACATATGCAGATACACCACCACAAAGAACATCGACGCACCGGTCGAATGCAGATAACGCACGAGCCAACCAAATGGCACGTCACGCATAATGTATTCAACGGAAGCAAACGCCAATTGGGCATCAGGTTTGTAATGCATAGTCAAAAAGATACCCGTCATCAATTGAATGACGAGAACAAGAATCGCAAGCGAACCAAAGTAATACCAGAAGTTAAAGTTCTTGGCCGCCCAATACTCGGCTAAATGCTCGTTCCAAACCTTAGTCGCTGGAAATCGATCATCCACCCATTGCATGAAGCCATTGGCGCTTTTGTGATTGTCATGACGATGAATAGCCATTATGCAGTCCTCCCGCCGTCTTCACCGATGGTGATGACTGTCCCGTTAATAATATAAGGTGGCACAGCCATATTGGTTGTCGCAGGCACGTTCTTATAAACGCGTCCGGCAAGATCAAATTTCGAACCATGGCATGGGCAAAAGAAACCGCCCTGTGAATCAGGCCCCATTTGAGGATCTGGTCCAATGGCCAATTTTTCGACAGGTGAGCAACCTAAGTGAGTACATACCGCTTCCATCACCAACAGCTCAGGGTTAGCCGTGTCTGAACGCGCACTATTTTGCGCGTAACCCGGCTGAGCGCTGGACAATGAGTTCGGATCAGCCAAATGCTCGGTGATTTTATCCAACCCAATCATCATCTCATCACTACGCTTGAGCAGCACTACTGGTTTACCGCGCCACTCAACCTTGACCATCTGGCCTGGTTGAATTTTAGCTAGATCAAAGTGAACTGGGGCGCCCGCATTCTTAGCGCGCTCACTTGGGCTCATACTGAGCACAAATGGAGTAATCGCAAAAGCACCACCGATGGCACCAAAGCCAGCCGTAATGCCGGTGAGGAAACGACGCCTCTTTCTATCTTCAACGCTCATGTCATCGACATTTGCGCTGCTAACCTGGTTGTCAGCCATACGAGCTCCTAAAATTGTCCAACCTGAAAAAGATCAGAATTATTCGCTAATTTAATGTTGCACCGCACGAATTGCACGAGCATTTCTAATAAATACAGTGAGTTACAACGCCTTTCAATCGAAACACCGCAACCCCACTCGAAGCCAATAGATGGATTCGTTTTATTGGGTCGCGATTGTACCAGATGTGTCAAGCCTTTTGCTGCTTTGTCGCCTTTATAATAGCGGTTTTTCATGTACTTTTGTGAACCCCAACCACTTTGACGAGCATCAATCAGCTGAATATCGCTACCCCAACAGGGCGCGCATCGCGGCTAAATGAGTCTGCCCGACCTCTTCTTTACGCTGAGGATCTTTCGCCAATTTTTCTTCCCACACAATGTGCTGCTCATCCAATTCGTCTAAAAATCGACTCGGCGTACATTGCATCACTTCCCCGTAACGCTTTCGCTGATTCGCATATGACAAAACCAATTCACGTTGCGCACGGGTAATACCCACATAAAACAAGCGCCGCTCCTCTTCTACCATGTCGTCTTCAATACTGGTCCGGTGCGGCAGTATCTCCTCCTCCATACCAACAATAGTGACATGCGGAAATTCCAAACCCTTAGATGCATGCAGAGTCATCAAGGACACAACATTAGAGTTGGTATCGTCGTCGTTTTTCTCCAGAATTCCCATCAAGCTGACTACCGACACCACATCGGCTAGCTTTCTGTCTTCACCTTTGCTCGCAATTGACTTTACCCATCCTAATAAATCTTCAACATTCCGCCACCGCATCTCTGCCTGTTCTGGACTCGCACTCTGCTTAACGATCCATTCTTGGTAGCCGATATCTTCCAACAATTTATTGATTACACTGACCGGCGAATCGGTCTCAGCGCTGGCTATCATGCCATCTAACCAGTGCTCGAATTGACGCAGGGGCGCTTGTCTCGACGGCGAAAGATGCTCATGCAATGCCGAGCGTTGAATTGCTGCATACAAGCTGCAACCCGATGAACGAGCCGCTTCAGCTAGCGCCTCTAAGCTACTCGAGCCAATACCGCGGCGCGGCGTATTAATAGCACGCACAAACGCATTGTCATCGGCAGGATTCGTCACCAAGCGCAAATAGGCCATTACATCCTTGATCTCGGATCGATCAAAAAACGATAAGCCGCCACTTAAATAGTACGGAATATGCATCTCACGCAGCTTGTGCTCAAGCATTCGAGACTGATGGTTGCCGCGATAGAGAATCGCGTAATCACTGTAGGGCCGCTGATTCTGAAAGCGGTGCTGCATCAAACCAGCAACCACTTTTTCAGCTTCACGCTCGTCATTCTCGGCCCTCATCACCACGATCGGATCACCGATTCCTAGATCACTCCATAAATTCTTATCAAACGGACGCGGATTATTCTGAATAACGTGATTTGCAAGCGCTAGAATACGCCCCATAGATCGATAATTCTGCTCCAACTTCACCAATTCCAGTGCCGGAAAATCCGTCTGCAGCTGCAATAAATTTTCTGGCTGCGCACCACGCCAAGCGTAAATTGACTGATCGTCATCGCCCACCGCGGTCAAACCATTGCCGTCGGAACCGGCGACTAGCGTCTTAACCAGTCGATACTGTGCAGCGTTGGTATCTTGATATTCATCGACCAACATATACTGAACTCGCGCCTGCCACTTAATCCGCACATTGTCGAATTTTCGCATCAGCTCATTTGGCAAATAGAGCATGTCATCGAGATCCACCGCATTACATGCCTGCAAATAACGCTCGTATTCACCGTAAACTTTAGCCGCAGCCACTTCGACAGGATTTGTCATCGACAACTGCATCGCCATCTCGGGAGACACCAAATCATTCTTCCAGCTGGATATTTGATTTCGCACTCGATCAACTAAGCCATTGTCATCTAAGTCTGCCTTAAGCAACTCACGGACGACAAACAAAGAATCAGAAGGATCAAAAATCGAAAACCCAGGCTTTCGGCCTGACGCATCGACTTCTTCACGCAGAATCGCCATACCCAAGCTATGAAAAGTCGAAATCGTCAACCCCTTAGTCTGATCCGCACTCAGCAGCTCAGTTACCCGCTCTTTCATTTCACGGGCCGCTTTATTGGTAAAGGTTACGGCATATATATGTCGCGGATCGACACCTAAGCGAGACAGCAACCACGCTATTTTATAGGTGATTACACGAGTCTTACCACTGCCAGCGCCCGCTAGCACCAACATCGGGCGCCCACACTCTTGCACGGCCGCGCGCTGTTGAGGGTTGAGTTGTTGGAACAAGATTGCCTCGCGACGTAACTGAGTCAGGTTAAAACTAGGGAGATCAAGAACAGGATTCTACGGGGTAACGTGACTTGCGCAAAGCCCTTTTAGCAATTCGCCTCCAGATAAGTTAGCACACACAACACAGGGCGATTTGGATGACAATTGTTAAGCTCAAGCCGAGCAATTGTAAACTATTTACGCGTGCGTCCATTTATAATAGAACACTTTCCAAGCACCTCTAGATCAACACCAAATTTTACACCACACGACACTCTTTGCTTGAGTAAGCGAGTCTTTGGTGTAAACTCGTTCAGCGGATTGGGGTTTAAGGGTAGGCGGTAAAAGATTGCAAACTATATCCAAAACAATGTCGCTAAAGTCATTGTAAGCAGTTCACCCAAGTCGACACAGGAAACTCAAGAACGTGCGCGTAGAAAGAAGTCAAATCGAGCAGTATTTTCAGCGTGGAAAATTTTTAGAAGCGCTGGATGGCCTAGAACATATCGAACCCAGCGCATGGCGTGACACGACCCGATTGCGCTGTTTGCGTG
Source organism: Arenicella xantha (assembly GCF_003315245.1). Taxonomy (NCBI): domain Bacteria; kingdom Pseudomonadati; phylum Pseudomonadota; class Gammaproteobacteria; order Arenicellales; family Arenicellaceae; genus Arenicella; species Arenicella xantha. Next base: position 853,077 of record NZ_QNRT01000001.1, read on the forward strand.
CTATGGGCCATGGCGCCGATTCAGTAATTTTTGCCAATGAGCTGTTTGAAACGCTCAACAACAAGGCACATGAATATCGCATTAACACCTCTAAACGTAATCATCAGTTACGTTACATTGCATTAGTATTCGCTGAACAGGGGCAAGCTGAGCAAGCGAGCCAAATCATGCAAGAACTGTGTGAACAAAGCCCAGAGGTTGCCTCCTTACATCGTGAGCACGCATTCGCCTTAAACAGCAATGACGAGCTCGACGGCGCGGAGTTAGCCTTAAATAGGGCCATTGAACTGCAGCCCATGAATGCCAACTCACACGCCCAACTCGCGCGAATCTATTGCCGTACTGGCCGCGTTAAGGCTGGCTACAACAGTTACTCAATGGCCGCATCACTCGAGCCAGAGAATCCGAATTACTTACAGCGATTGATCTATTGGAGCAACTTCTCAGAGCTAACCACTCCCCAGAGCAATTACCAACTGACCAAGCTCTGGGTACAAAAAGCACATCCCAATAATCAATCCGGAACTAACACGTGGCGAACGGTTAACCCTGAAAGACAGTTGCGCATTGGCTTTATCTCATCAGATTTTTGCGCACATTCGGTTAGCTTCTCTATTTTACCGTTGCTAGAAGGATTGAATCGTAGCCAATTCCATATCACCGCCTACAACGACTCAAAAAAATCCGACAGCATTACCGAATCTATTCGCAAGCTATGTGATAGCTGGCACGATGTCGCCCGCAGCACCGACAAATCATTATCTGCACTGGTTGCCAGTGACCAGATCGACATTTTGGTCGACTTAAACGGCCACAGCACCGGCAACCGACTGAGCGTATTTTCCAAGCATGTAGCACCAATCCAACTAAGCTGGCTGGGCTACCCATCAACCACTGGACTGAAAAGCATTAATTATCGCATCACCGACCGCGTTGCGGATCCAATTGGCGATGGCGACGAATTCTACAGCGAGAAACTAGTGCGCTTAACCAATGGCTTCCTATGCTACAAGCCACTTGAAACAGCGCCAGCAATAGCCCCAGTAGACGGCAATGGCGAGATACGATTCGGCGCATTTTGCAGCCTGTCAAAGATATCCAGCCTAACTCTAGATTGCTGGGCGGCGGCTATGCATGCCGTGCCAAACTCAACCTTGCAGTTAAAGCGCCAAGAACTCAAAAGCAAACATACACAAGACTTCTTTTTACGCGAATTCTCTGAGCGCGGAATCGAACCTCAGCGAATCATTCTGAATTCGGCTAAGTCTAAAATTGACCAACACTTAGATAGCTACAACCAAATAGATTTAACCCTCGATACAACACCATATAACGGCACCACCACTACACTGGAATCACTCTGGATGGGAGTGCCCGTTGTCTCAATGGTGGGCCGAACCCATGCCAGTCGTATTTCAGCGAGCATCCTGCGACGACTCAATTTAGACGGCATGGCGACCAGCAGTGTCACCGAGTTTGCAAACCGCGCGAAAGAGATGAGTGAATTAGGTGAATCACGAAATGAATTACGCCACAGTCTGCGCCACCAGATGGAAAAATCATCATTAATGAACAGCCAACAATTTGGCCGAGAATTTGGCAACGCTCTGCGCGAAAAGTGGCGAGCCTGGTGCCAAGACAGAGAGAAAGAAGCCGACACTCAGGCACCTGAAAGACACTCCAGCGGAGACCTGTCATGACAACAACTCCCGAACAAATCAACGAGTTGCTCAGCAAGGCCATGGTCGCAATGCGCAATAGTCAATATCAAGAGGCAATCACATTAACCAACCAAATACTCGAACACGAAAAAGACCATGCGTCGGCACATGCGGTCAAATTTAGCAGCTTATTCAAAGCGCAAAAATTTGAACAAGCGCGACAACTCGGCGGACGCACGGCGCAACTCAATCCGACATCAGAATTTGTGCTGAACAATCAAGCCTGCCTGCAATTAGAAGCCAAACAACCGGCCTCCGCAGCCGGCTTACTGAAGTCGTTGATCGACCAATTTGGCGAACGTAGTCAGTGGCTCTACAACTTAGCCTTAGCACACCGTATGGTTGGCAACTACGACTACGCAATAATCACCTTCCGTCGCACATTAGATCACCAACCAGACCACGATCGAGCGGCCTTTCAGCTAGCTGACTGCTTATCGGTTATAGGGCATAAAGAAGAAGCCATTCGCGCTTACGACTACGTCCGCTTATTACGCAGCAAACACGCTCCAAGCCATAGCAATTACATTTGCCAAGCAGTCAACAATAACGCGCTGACAACTGAAGGCTTGCTGCAGGAACTTCGACTCTGGGAAGATCGCTTCATTCCCAAAGACAACCGCTATACCGCGAACAGCATCCAGAATCCCAAGCAGGTTCGCATTGGCTTTCTAATCGGCTCATTGCCAGAGAATTGGTTAGAAGCCACAGTAGCACCAGTCATCAATAAACTCGCAAGCGGTAACGATTCGATTAACGTTTACTGGCATGATGAAAAGCTACGCGAAGGCTTATTCAATAGCGCTGTCACAGTGGTCAATTCGCCAGGGTTTAGTGACGCAGATTTCGCTCGCAAAGTACGTAACGACAACATAGAAATTTTGATAGACGTATGCGGCATGCGTCGCGGGTCACGACAACGAGCCCTCGGATTGCAAGTGGCTGGCAAAGAGTTTGGCTGGCTGGCACACGAGGGACGCTATGCAACGCCATTAGTGAAATTATTGGATGATGCCCTCGGCGAATATCGTTTTTTTGTATCAGCAGAATATGAATCTTTCACGGCTCGCACAAAACCGATTTCCGGAAAAATGCTAGCCGGCATAGGATGCCAACACGGCTTAAGCCATAGCGTCATCAAGGTCTGGGCCGAGGTGCTACGACGACTACCAGAATGGCAGCTACATTTAGATGTTTCCAACAAGTTGGTTAGCAAACTCCTAATCGAGCGCTTTGCCGCACACGACATCGAGCCAGACAGACTGTCATTCGATGCTAAAGCTCGCCCCGGCAAAGGCACTATTGTGCTCGATAATTTCGTTCAGAATGACCCAGTCGCAGCAGCCAATGCGATCAGCCATGGAGCGATACTGGTTGCTGTTGAAGGGTCATTATTTCCGGCCAAGCAAAGCGCCGGGCTGTTGAAGCAGTTGGGTAAAGCAGACTGGCTCTGCGATAACCAACGAGATTATCGCAATCGTATTTTAGCGCTAGTAAATGATGGCGACGAGCCGATAGACCAACAAGCTTTTAACCAATCTGGAGTACGTGACCTAAACCGCTTTGCAGCCCGATTTAGAGAATTGATAGTGACCGACTGACCCCGCTGAGAAACGCTCACAGACGGGGTCAAGCCAAACGTGGTCGACCAAACCGAAGTTTAGACTTGTTAACCACCTTAGAGGCTAGCACTCAGTCATCTTTAACCATTGTTACTACACGCTGCGGGAATGGGATCGATATACCCTCTTCGTCGAAGCGCTTTTTGATCTGCTCATGGGTATCCATTAACACTGGCCAGTAGTCACTGGTAGCTACCCAAGGGCGTACCACAAAGTTAACGCTGCTGTCCGCCAACTCCATTATTGCAATTTTCGGTGCAGGCTCATCCATCACGCGCTCATCAGCATCCAAAATAGATTTAATGACACTGCGCGCATGATCAATATCTGCCTCGTAACCAATACCAAACACCATATCCACACGCCGCGTACCGGTAGATGAATAATTGATGATATTACTGGCCAGCACCCGTGAGTTGGGAATAATCACGCACTTATTATCGCCGGTGCGCAGCTCAGTGGTAAAAATCTTAATAAACTGAACCGTGCCTATCTCGCCGGCAATATCGACGACTTCACCGACGCGAAATGGCCGCAACATAATAATTAATACGCCAGCAGCAAAATTGGAAAGTGAACCCTGCAACGCTAAACCAACAGCTAATCCGGCCGCACCAAGCACGGCAATAAAAGACGCGGTTTCAATTCCCAGCTGACCCAATGCAGCTATCAAAACAACCAGAAATAAGCCCCAATAAAAAAGGCTGTCGAAGAAACCAATTAACTCCTGCTCAACACCATTCTTGCGCAAGCCTTTTACAATCAAATTAGTGACGATTCGCGCAACGCGTTTACCAACCAAGAAAATGATTAGCGCTAGGACGATCTTCCAAGCATAAATTGATCCATACTCGACGAATAGATCCGAGTATTTTTGAAGTGTGTCTAAATTTAAATCCATAGTAGCTTAATGCCTTATTTTACAAGTTCGTTAAATGATTAGTTGGCGCGATTATAAACACGATTAGACGAGGATTGGGGTCAGTTTTACCACTTGCTAACAACAAGCTAGCGCAACCCTAAATGCTAATAAACAAAGCGGAAAGTTAAATTAATGCGTGGGCCGGCATGCGCCCGCTTAGGTATTTGGTGCTGCCAGTAACGTTGAGTTGAACCGCGCATCATGAGTAGACTGCCGTGCTCCAGTGCTAGCGAATAGCTCTCTCCAGACTTATTTTTACGGCGCAATTTAAAATCACGCACCGCACCTAAGCTCACTGAGGCGATCACCGGGCTCTCTCCCAACTCCGGCTCATCATCGCTATGCCAACCATTTGAGTCCGCACCATCACGGTACAAGTTGATTAATACGCTGTTGAATTTATCGCCAGTTGCCGACTCCAATCGGGCTTTTAGCGTTTGTAATAGCTCACTCCACGGCGTCGGAGACATAGTCATATTTGAATATTGGTAGTCTAGCCCAGCATCCCCCATCCAACATGAGAGCCGCGGCGTAAGGTGAGACTTGCCGTAAACCTGCACGGTCTCCTGTCGCCAATCAGTTTCTGCCAACAATTGTTCAAATAACGCCATTGCCGCGGCATGCTCGAGAAAACCAGGTCGATATTCAATGTCTGCATCAGGCAGTTGCAAGACATCCGTCCGCTTACCCAGAAGACCTAGCTGTTTTGGCGTATTTGTCATACAAAATGATCACTAAATTAATTTATACTGTGCGACTGGTTTCATCATGGCGAGCACTATCGCCACACTATCGAGCGGCAAAAGGTAAGACATGCAATTTAACGGCAGCGACAATTATATCTCCACCGACGACCTGAGTCTGGCGGTGAACTCTTCGATCATTCTACAGAAACCCTTACTAATAAAAGGTGAACCCGGCACTGGCAAAACCATGCTGGCCGAAGAAGTGGCGGCATCATTAGGCAAGCGCCTAATCCAATGGCACATTAAATCCACCACTAAAGCCCAGCAAGGCTTGTATGAATATGATGCGGTATCACGCCTCCGAGACTCACAACTTGGTGACGCAGATGTCAGAAACATTAAGAACTACATCGACAAGGGAAAACTTTGGGAAGCCTTCGAAAGCGAAGAGCAAGTCGTGCTACTAATTGACGAAATCGACAAAGCCGACATCGAGTTCCCGAATGACTTGTTGGTAGAAATCGACAAAATGGAATTCTACGTGTACGAAACCGGCGAAGTGATTAAAGCCAAACACCGTCCGATCATCATTATCACCAGCAACAATGAAAAAGAACTACCAGACGCATTCTTGCGCCGCTGTTTTTTCCACTTCATCAATTTTCCAGATCGCACCACTATGGAGCAGATCGTGGCGGTACACCATCCACACGCTAAGCAAGAGCTAGTTAAAGAAGCGCTAGAGGTATTCTTTGAAGTTCGCTCAGTGCCTGGCATGAAGAAAAAGCCCTCCACGTCTGAATTAATTGACTGGCTTAAACTGCTGATGGCTGACGACATCCCTGACGACATACTCAAAAACCGCGACAACCACAAAGCGATCCCGCCTCTCTACGGTGCGCTTTTGAAAAATGAGCAAGACGTGCAGTTGCTTGAACGTTTAGCGTTCATGCACCGTCGCGAGAGCCGCAACCAGTAGCGCTGACTGATGTTATTAAACTTCTTTGATACTTTGCGCCGCCAAGGGCTACCGGTCACCATCCGGGAGCTGTCGGATTTAATCACCGCGCTAGAACATCGCATTGTGTTTGCCGATATGGAGCAATTCTATTATCTGGCTCGCACCGTGATGGTGAAAGACGAAAAACACTTTGACAAGTTCGATCGAGCGTTCAAAGCGCACTTTACTGAACTAGAAAAAATCGATGATTTTATCGAAGCGCTGATCCCGGAAGACTGGATCAGAAGTGAGTTTCTGAAAACACTAAGCGAAGAAGAAAAAGCTAAAATTGAAAGCCTCGGCGGACTAGAGGAACTAATCGAGGCGTTTAAAAAACGTCTCGAAGAACAAAAAGAACGTCACCAAGGCGGCAATAAGTGGATCGGCACTGGCGGTACTTCACCATTTGGTAACAGCGGCTACAATCCTGAAGGTATTCGGGTTGGCGGCAGCGGAGGCAATAAAAGCGCGGTCAAAGTATGGGACCGCCGCGACTTTAAAGACCTAGACGACAGCATTGAACTCGGCACACGCAATATTAAAATGGCCTTACGTCGGTTGCGCAAATTCGCTCGCAGTGGCGCCGAAGAAGAATTAGACCTCGACGACACCATTCGTTCAACCGCACACAATGCCGGTTTGCTCGACATTAAAATGGTGCCAGAACGCCACAACTCAGTAAAAGTTCTATTGCTCTTTGATGTCGGTGGATCAATGGATCCGTATGTGCGCACCTGTGAAGAGTTGTTCAGTGCCGCACGTGTCGAATTTAAGCATATGGAATATTTCTACTTCCACAACTTCATCTACGACGGCTTATGGCAAAACAGCGAAATGCGTTATGACGAAGTAACGCCAACCCATGATGTGCTGCATAAATATGGCAGTGACTATAAGGTGATTTTTGTCGGCGACGCCGCCATGGCCACCTACGAGATAACCCACGCTGGTGGCAGCATCGACTTCATGAATCGCGAGCCAGGCAGCAATTGGTTACAACGCTTTACCCAAAACTTCGATAAAACCGTATGGCTTAACCCTACCCCGAAAGAGTACTGGCAACACACGCATTCCACTAAGATTATTCAAGATTTAATGGAAGACCGTATGTACCCGCTTACACTTAAAGGCATGGAAGAGGCGATGGCTTATTTAAGCCGTTAATTTGGTGAGCCGAATTAAGTCGGCCGCTAATTAACGCATACTTACGACAACATTCGCAGCGCTCTACGGGTTTTACGCCGATGGTTAAGCTGGTCAACTGAATAGATAATCAGCGCGATCCAAACCAAGCCAAACGCGATCATACGATCACTACCGAACGGCTCGTTGTATACCAATACGCCAAGCGCCAGCTGCAAAAATGGCCCAATGTACTGACTCATCCCCAGCGCGGTCAGGCTGATCATTTTGGCGGCCGCAGAAAACAACAGCAGTGGCACGAGTGTAAACAAGCCAGCCAATACCAACAGAGAATCTGTCGCAAGGTTCGAACCAAAAATACCCGCACCATTAATTTGCACATAGATTAGATACGCTGCAGCCGGTACAAACATCAATAAGGTTTCAAGCGCCAAGCCGTGGGTTGCCGGAATCGAGAGGGATTTTTTCACCACTCCGTATAACGCGAAGGTAACCGCCAGCGACAATGCGACCAGTGGAAATTCACCATGCCCGAAAATCAGATAAAGCACACCGCAGCCGGCAATTCCGACCGCTAAAACTTGTGTTAAGCGCAATCGCTCGGAAAAAAACAACACACCGAACACCACGCTAATCAACGGATTAATGAAGTACCCCATTGAAGTTTCCACGATCCGCCCGGTGTTGACCGCCCAAATAAAAACGCCCCAGTTGACCGACACCAACAGAGAAGCGATGGCCATGCGAAACAGTAATTTATAGTCACGAAACAACGCCTTAAACTCGCTCCATTGCCCCATCATCACAATCAATGCCGTTACCATGACACATGACCACACCATGCGATGCATCACAATTTCGACAGGTCCAACATGGTCGAGCTGCTTCCAAAATATTGGAATGAAGCCCCACCACGTGTACGCCCCAATGGCGTAAAAAAGTCCTTTATTATCGTTCATTGTCGGCGAAATCTGCTTATCGAAGCTGGGCTAGGTATAAACACGAAGAGTAACATGTGCTAGGGTATGAACCATCCCATCAACACGCGAAATCCACTATGAAAAAAGTCATTCTAGGCCTAGCACTGACGCTAGCTCCGCTTTCGGCATACGCCACTGACACGATTGTTAATTGCGGCGCTACCGTCGATGTCGTTAATCAAGAACTCACCGGTCCACGCAGCTTTACCATCAACGGAGGTCGAATTAGTGCGGTAGACAATGTCGCCAGCACCGCCGCCAATGTAATCGACCTCAGCACCTACACCTGCTTGCCGGGCTTAATCGATATGCATGTGCATCTCACTTCGCAAAGCAACCCTCGTTCTTACATCGAAGGCTTTACGCTGAATCCCGCTGACTATGCTTTCCGGGCGGCTAATTATGCAAACATCACTCTAGAGGCCGGATTTACCACAGTACGAAATTTAGGTGATGACGGCACCGTAACGCGCGCACTGCGCAGCGCTATTGCACAAGGCTTCGCAACCGGCCCACGAATATTCACCGCAGGTAAATCACTGGCCACAACCGGTGGACATGCAGACCCGACAAACGGCCATAGCTTTGATCTAATGGGCGATCCCAGCGCAGTAAGCGGCGTGGTAAATGGCGTTGCCGAAGCGCGTAAAGCGGTGCGTCAGCGTTACAAAGAAGGCGCCGATTTAATTAAAATCACCGCCACCGGCGGGGTACTTAGCACCGCTAAGAGTGGCCAAAATCCGCAATTCATGAGTGACGAGTTAGAGGCCATTATCAGCACAGCGAAAGACTATGGTTTTAAAGTCGCAGCACACGCACATGGCGCCGAAGGCATGAAGCGCGCCATCAAGGCTGGGGTTAGCAGCATTGAACACGGCACATTGATGGACGACGAAACACGTCGCCTAATGAAGCGTTATGGCACTTATTTGGTACCGACTATCTTAGCCGGCGAATTCGTCGCTGAAAAAGCCAAGATTGACGGTTATTTTCCTGAGATCGTCAGACCAAAAGCGGCAGCAATTGGGCCACAGCTGAAAGCGAACTTTGCCAAGGCACTGGAAACCGGCATCAAAATTGCATTTGGCACCGACAGCGGCGTCTCGGCTCACGGCGATAATGCTCGTGAATTCAAATTGATGGTCGACCAAGGCATGTCGGAAATCGATGCAATCCGTGCGGCCACTGTTAATGCCGCCGATCTGCTTGGAGAGTCTGACAATCTTGGTGCTTTAAGTGTGGGCAAGTTCGCCGACTTAGTCGCCGTGAAAGGCAATCCGTTGGACGATATCTCAATTTTAGAAACAATTGATTTTGTAATGAAAGACGGAAAAATCGTCAAAAAATCTCGTTAATAGTCAATATCTGTCGCCACGCTGATTAGCAGCGTGGCGATCACGCTATTGGACTTTTGCTAGTCAGCCCGACTCTTACTAGTCAGCCCAGTTCAAAACAACCTTGCCAGACTGCCCAGACGCCATTAATTCGAATCCCTGCTGGAACTGATCGACCGGAAATTCGTGTGTCAGCATGGGCGTAAGATCCAAACCGGACTGGATCAAGCTTGCCATTTTGTACCAAGTCTCAAACATTTCACGCCCATAGACACCTTTGATCTCCAAGCCTTTGAAGATCACCTTTGTCCAGTCGACCACCATATCTTTAGGCGGAATTCCGAGCATCGCAATCTTGCCACCATTGTTCATGGTGTCTAGCATACTGGTAAACGCAGCGGGCACGCCTGACATTTCCATACCAACATCGAAACCTTCAGACATACCAAGCTCTTGCATGGTGTCACGTATATTTTCATTGGCCACGTTAATCGCCCGCGTTGCGCCCATTTCACGCGCTAACGACAAGCGATATTCATTCACGTCGGTAATGACCACATGCCGTGCACCGACATGTTTAGCAACTGCCGCCGCCATAATACCAATCGGGCCAGCACCAGTAATAAGTACATCTTCGCCGGTTAAATTAAATGACAATGCGGTATGCACTGCGTTGCCAAAGGGATCAAAAATTGCGGCCAATTCATCACTAATATTGTCCGGAATTTTAAATGCATTAAACGCTGGGATCACTAGGAACTCGGCAAATGCACCTTGGCGGTTTACCCCAACACCAACGGTATTGCGACACAAATGACGGCGTCCCGCGCGGCAATTTCGACAATGTCCGCAAGTGATGTGCCCTTCGCCGGAAACTCGGTCACCAATCTCAAAGCCACGGACTTCTTGCCCCATGCCAACGACTTCGCCAACATATTCGTGCCCCACAATCATCGGTACCGGAATAGTATTCTGCGACCATTCATCCCAACTGTAGATGTGAATATCCGTACCACAAATAGCGGTCTTGCGGATCTTAATTAGCAAATCATTGGGGCCCGCGACTGGTATCTCAGCCTCTGTCATCCAGATACCCTTTTCAGGATGTAATTTTGCCAGTGCTTTCATATTAGATTACGCCCATGTCTTTACCGACCTCAATAAACGCATCGATGGTCTGGTCAATTTGTTCGGTTGTGTGCGCCGCTGACATTTGCGTGCGAATACGCGCCTGCCCTTTCGGCACTACTGGAAACGAGAAGCCTACCACGTAAATTCCTTTTTCCAACATGCGAGCAGCCATGTTTGACGCTATTTTTGCATCACCGAGCATCACTGGAATAATGGCATGGTCGGCTCCGGTCAAAGTGAAGCCCGCCGCACTCATTCGAGTACGAAAGTGCTCACTATTGCGACGCAAAGCAGAACGCAAGTCATCGCCATGCTCAAGCATCTCTAGAACTCGAATCGACGCTGACACAATAGCCGGTGCCAATGAATTGGAAAATAAATACGGACGCGAACGTTGGCGCAACCAATCAACGACTTCTTTGCTGGCCGACGTATAACCACCAGAAGCGCCGCCCATAGCCTTACCCAAGGTGCCGGTCATAATATCAACTCGACTCATAACCTCGCAGTATTCGTGCGTGCCACGCCCTTTGTCGCCAATAAACCCGACCGCATGTGAATCGTCAACCATCACCATGGCGTCGTATTTGTCGGCTAAGTCACAGATACCACGCAAATTAGCGATCACACCGTCCATAGAGAACACACCATCAGTCGCGATCAATTTAAAACGTGCGCCGGCCGCTACCGCAGCTTGCAACTGTGCTTCGAGTTCGGCCATATCATTATTCGCGTATCGATAGCGCTGTGCTTTGCATAGACGTACGCCATCTATAATACTGGCGTGGTTTAATGCGTCGGAAATGATCGCGTCCTCTGGGCCTAACAAGGTTTCAAACAAGCCGGCGTTGGCATCAAAGCATGAGGAATACAAAATCGTATCTTCAAAGCCAAGGAACTCACTCAGCTTGCTCTCCAAGGTCTTATGAATATCTTGGGTACCACAAATAAAGCGCACTGACGCCATACCGAAACCATGCTCATCCAAACCGAGTTTAGCGGCTTCAATCAGTGCGGGATGATTGGCCAAGCCAAGGTAATTGTTCGCACAGAAATTGAGCACCTGCGCACCGGCCACCGATACTTCGGCTTGTTGTGCAGAGGTAATAATACGCTCGGCTTTATATAACCCCGCCTCGGTAACGTCGGCAAGTTCGTTTTGTAAATGCTGAATAAATGCTTGGCTCATGCTGATAGCAACCTGCTTAAAATAAGTTGACTAAAAATAGAGCGCATCACGCGTATGCGCCCTTAGTGATCACTGGTTAATTGTGGTGCGCTTACATTACGGCTTGGCTGTAACGCTGGTGCATATCCACGTAAATTTCTTGTGCCATCTTACGCGCTTCGTCTATCGACATAAACTGTTTTGAAAAACCTGGAATCGCTTGATCGATTGACAACTCAGTGGCAATCACTAAATGTTTAATTAGATCGACTGGATTCTCAATTCCCATCGCGAATCGAATAGTGGTCGGAAATATTTGAGCCTCTTGCTGCTGCTCTGCGTTTAATTCAGAGTGAGTTGTTAAACCCGGGCAGCTAACAATACTGTTGGTTTGGCCAAGGCTAATCATGTGCGCGAATGCCGGCTCAAGACAATCAAAGAAGCGATGAAAAGCTTCGTCCGGCACCTGCTTACCCATATCCACAGTGAACAAACCGGCAGGAAAGCCCAAGAACAGGTTTTTTTCAGCCAAGGCTCGATTCTTATTGGTCGCTAAACCATTGCAATTCACCTTGATCATCGGATGCGAATCCATAAACGTGGCGAACACTTGAGTCGTGATGCATTTCTTTAACATTCGAACTTCCAATGTGCGCATACCCGCCATGACCTCAAATGCGGTATCAGCATTCAAAAACGCGCCCTTAATGTAGTACACATTCCAGAACATGGTGTTGTCCCAACCATCCTGACCTTTAGGAATAAACATATCGGCATTGCGCGCAATCACACAGCCAGCTATCACCGACCCTGAACCCGTAAGATCTTTGGTGTAACTGTGAATCACAAAGTCGGGGCGCTCATTAGAATCTTCGCGCTGTAATGGCTGGACTAAAAAGGGAGTGCCAACCGTGGCATCCAAAATCACTCGAACTCCAGCGGCATGCGCCAATTTACATAGCTCAGGCACATCTAACACGTAGCCATGTGGATTACACGGTGACTCGATATACAAATAGATCTGTTTGCCGGCCGCAATGCGGTCCGCGTACTGCTCTTTAACCGCGGCCAGCGTATCAACAAAGGCCTGCGTTTCTTCACCAGCGAACTGCTTAACCGCCACGTTCAGATTAGATGGCTTAGCAAACCAATCATGAATCAATTGATGCGCGCCACCGTAAATATTTTGGCTCGCAATCAGAATATCTTCATGCCCCAAAACATGCGACAAGGTGGCGTCAATCGCCGCCATGCCGCTATTAAAGTTCCAAGCTAGATACTCATTCGCATAAGGGCCCGCTTCGAGATCAACAATATGATTCGCCAGCGAGATCGATGTGGGGTTGAGCAGACGCGAATAGATATCAAGCATCATCTCCTTACCTTCGAACGCATCACTGATCCACTCAGCACAAGCATAAATATAGGTGGCCGTACGCGTAATCACCGGCGTAGCCGAGAAAATCGCATTAACATTGTCAAACACCGGATAAGCGGATTTCGCGCTCAAAGTCGACTGACTAAAACCGAGTTGTTGATAGTTGGTCCGAAATGGGTTTTGTAAGGTATCCAGTACTTTTGCGAGCTGGAATGATAAGAATTTTTTGGCATTGAATAGGGCGGTTTTTTCCGACGCATCAAGGTTTTGCATGCCGTCCATTGAGGCCTGCCACATAAGCTCGACATTCCCCTGACACTCATAGACACGCTCAACTACCTCCAGTAGTGTCCGCCCTAGCTCGCCGTCGACCTCAATATTGAAATGGCTAAGCTGCTCAGCTGCCAGCTCCTTAATCGAATGAGCTTCGGTAGAATTACGTCGTGGCGACAACTTCTTGGCGGAATCAAACAGCTTATCTTGAGATGAGGACATACTAAACTCTTATTATTAGTTATTCGTGGAAGAGCACTAGATCATATACAATATTTGATAGAAACACTCACCACCGAATATAATTCTGAAATAGTCCGCATGAGCGATATAGACCAAATAGACTTCGAAATAATTGCCGCATTAAGGAACAATGCTCGGATGACGAACAAGGACTTAGCTGACCAAGTTAGGTTAGCACCATCCTCTTGCTTAGAGCGCGTACGTTACTTACGCGCCCGAGGCTACATTCGCGACGCTCACATCGAAGTTAATTTAGCCGCACTTGGTTTGGGGCTGCAGGCCATGGTCGCAATCCGCTTGGCACAACACTCGCGCGTCGGTCTCGAAGCATTTCAACAATATGTTTTAAGCTTCAGCGAGGTTTTGCAGGTATACCATCTAAGTGGCGCAAATGATTTCATGGTGCATATCGCTGTGAAAGATGCTGAAACCTTACGCGATTTTGTGCTCGACTCATTTGCCGAGCGACCCGAAGTAGCGCATATTGAAACGGCGGTAATTTACCAAGCAGTGAAAAACTGGAACCTCCCCGACACACTCAGCAAAGAATAAATGAAAGCCAATAACTTGCCGATGCCGACTAGCGTACAACAAGCCTTTGACGCTTATCCAACCGAAATACGTACTGTAATGCAGTGCCTGCGAGAACTAATCTTTGATGTGGCCAAACAATGGCAGCTCGGGCCGGTTAACGAAAGCCTAAAATGGGGCGAACCAAGCTACACGGTTACTGGTGGCAGCCCTGTGCGAATCGACTGGAAAGCCAAACAACCGGATCAAGTCGGCCTGTACTTTCACTGTCAAACCAGCTTAGTAGAAACCTTTCGTGAGCTCTATAAAGAGTCATTATCGTTCAGCGCCAATAGATCAATTGTCGTCCCGTATCAATCTACCGATACGCTGAACGATTTGCCATTGGCCGAACTCGAACATTGTGTTTTGCTGGCCTTCAAATACCATAAATTGAAGCACTTGCCACTGCTTGGTGAATAGTCAACACAACAGCCACCATAATAGGCCGTGTTATCGATATTAGCTGGGTTCAGGTAGCGCTTAACTCTGCTCAATCATTAACAAACAAGGCATCTGTCTGGAAAAACATGGCTTTACTTGCTAAAAGGTTTAACACACAACAACGACCCTACAAGACCTATCGATAAATTTGCTTTTAGTACGATCAAGGTCGCGTCATCAACAACGCTAGCAACAACACAATGAATAGAAAAATCAATTACCATATTGCTGTCACATTGGATGGCTATATTTGTCACCAAGATGCCAGCATCGACGGGTTTCTAATGGAAGGCCCCCATGCCGATGATTTTGTTAGTTCATTGCAAAACTACGATGCAGTTCTGATGGGCAGCAAAACCTATCAATTTGGTTTTCAGTTTGGCCTAGAACCAGGCCAGCCGGCGTACCCAGGTTTGCACCATTATGTCTTCTCGCGCTCGCTTAGCTTTGAGTCGTCGGATTCCGTTACCTTAGTCAACACATCTGTTTGCGACAAAGTAAATGAACTACGAAATATGAATGGCAAGGATATATGGCTGTGTGGCGGCGGCGAACTGGCTGGCTATCTATTGAATAAAGGATTAATCGACACATTAACGGTAAAGGTTAATCCCATTCTATTCGGGTCTGGCCGCCAACTATTTTGTGGCTTGAATAACCCGGTTAGCCTAACTCATACGTCGTCCAAGACTTATCCGAACGGTGTGGTTTTAAATGAGTACCTAATCAATAAAAACATGTAGCCACAAGCAGTACTAGCGTGCATCAATCCAAAGCGTCGATTATCCGCAGAATAAATCTTGTAATCGCAGGATCAACGTTCTGCATTTGCACGCCTAACAATGAGATCAACCGCTGCGTATCCAACGCGACTCGCTCAGTGAGCAGGGGGCTTGAAGGATAATGACCGGGCCGACTGTTGTCGTCGACACGCACATGCAATGCCGAACTTAGCTTATTCCAAATCACCGCTTTTTCGTCGCGATGCTTATCGTAAATTAAATGAAAGCTAATGATGTTTTCAAGGCTATCGAACCAAATAAACAAATCCACTTCACTGGAGTTAAACCAGCGCTTTTCGCATTCGCCCGCTTGTTGCCTAACATCCACAATTTGTCGCAGCATGATTCTCTATTGATAAATCGACAGTTTTAACCAGCATAATCGAGCGCCCAGCCGCACACAATATTACTACGGCGTCATCATACCTAGAAACTTCAGGCACGACTAAATAGTAAGACTAGACTAGCTTGCCAAGTTGGCCTTTAAACAATGTCATCAAAGCTTCGATATTGTGCAAACTTGGATAATTAGGTCTCACCACAAACGCGATGCGCCGATGCGGACCTGGCTCAGATAGACGTTTGGCAACCAGACTTGGGTTTGCTTCTACTAGCTGCGCTAAGGCCATTTCAGGAATCAACGTAGTGCCAATCTTACCAATCACTAATTGAATCAATGTACTAAGACTCGTCGCGCTTAGACTTTGCGCTTTGTCACTGCCAATCTTACAAGCGCTCAATGCTTGATCTTTCAAACAATGGCCATCCTTCAGCAACATTAGGCGTTTATCTTCCAACTCCTTGGCGGTGATCACCTCGCTGCTACCGTTGGCCAATTCAGTATGACTGATCCAATATAAGTCTTCTGCCCAAAATTCAAACGACAATAACCCATCGACCTTATATGGAAGTGCCAAGATGGCGGCATCAATCTCACCATCTCTGACCATGTCGAGCAACGGTGCTGACTGCTCTTCAACCACATTAAATTGAAAGCTTGGATATTCCTCACTCAACGCAGGTAGCACTTTAGGCAGGATGTACGGACAAATAGTTGGAATAATTCCCACCGACATCGGATAACTCAACACTGCATCACGCACCTGAGTTAAAGCCATTAGGTCATCCACTTGTAATTGTATTGCCTTAGCCTTAGATAAGAACTGTTCGCCGATAGGCGTGACCAACACTTTTTTGTTATCACGCTCGAACACGGTAAATCCGATGATCCGCTCCATTTCAGATAACGCAGTACTTAAAGCAGATTGTGAAACAGCACATTCTTCCGCTGCGTTACGGAAATGTAGGTGTTTCTGGATAGCCAGCGCATAGCGAATTTGCTTAAATGAAATCATCGAATGCCTCGTTCTTAATAGCGATATTGACATTAAGTCTAGCGCCTATTGGAATTGCTCATTGTTCTATTTTACCGAACATGACGTTCTAATCATTCTATTTTAATTATTAAAGTGAATTCGATATAGTGTCGTTACTGAAGCATTTAACAGCCCCGCAAGGCGGTTAAAGCGCAAGACCAAATTTAACCTTTTAATTTAAACCACAGCACATGGAGAAAACTCAATGGCTTTAATCAATACGAAAATCAAACCCTTCACCACTCAAGCATTCAAAAACGGTGAGTTCATCGAAGTAAGCGAAAAAGACGTCGAAGGAAAGTGGGCGGTTTTCTTCTTTTACCCAGCAGATTTCACGTTCGTGTGCCCGACTGAGCTTGGCGACGTACAAGACAAATACGCTGAACTAAAGAGCCGCGGCGTAGAAGTATACTCCGTATCAACTGACACACACTTCGTACACAAAGCTTGGCACGACGCGTCAGACACAATCGGCAAAATCGAATACACCATGTTAGGTGACCCGAACGGCGTTATTACAACTAACTTTGAGGTTATGCGCCCCGGTGTTGGACTGGCTGACCGCGCGACATTCGTAGTAGACCCAGACGGCATCATCCAAGCAATGGAAATTACCGCCGAAGGCATTGGTCGTGACGCTGAAGATTTACTACGTAAGGTAAAAGCAGCTCAGTATGTACGCGAACATCCAGGTGAAGTTTGCCCAGCCAAATGGAAAGAAGGCGAAGCAACATTAGCACCATCACTTGACCTAGTTGGCAAAATCTAAACCTGCCGCTAGTTGGTTTGCCGAGCGAACTTAGCTTGCTCGGCAAACCCGAATTTATTAATGAGGAATCAACCATGTTAACCCCCGATATCTTAAATGCGCTGAAAACTTACACAGCGTCAATGCAAAACAACGTCACCCTTGTATTGCAAACCGGTGAGCACTCTAAACGTGCTGAGCTGGTTGATTTTTTAACTCAAATCACCGGTGTGTCTGACCAATTGACACTAGTCGAACGCGACGCAGGGCTACGCAGCCCGATCAGCTTTGCGCTTGAAACAGAGTCGGATACCGGTGTGCAGTTTTCAGGTATTCCAAGTGGGCATGAATTTAATTCACTGATCTTGGCAATATTGTGGGCGTCTGGCACAGCGATGAAACTTGACTCAAACTTGCAGTCTATGGTCGCACGTCTCGACCAGCCTGTGCATTTTGAAGTATTTATCAGTCTGAGTTGTCATAACTGTCCAGATGTCGTTCAAGCACTCAATCAATTTGCATTGCTTAACGCCAATATTACAAGCGAGATGATCGACGGCGGCTTATTCCCGAGCTTGATCGAACAGCGTGACATTCAGGGCGTACCCTCAGTGTACTTAGACGGCGAACTGTTCGCTAATGGCAAAGTCGAAGTCAGCGACTTAGTTAATAAGTTAATCGAACGCTTTCCAGCGATGACCGCCACGAGCGATGCACCGCAGCTACCATTGCAAGACGTAACGGTAATTGGCGGCGGCCCAGCAGGCGTGGCAGCAGCTATTTATAGCGCTCGTAAAGGCTTAGCCGTAACCATGATTGCCGAACGTGTGGGCGGCCAAGTTAAGGACACCATGGGCATTGAAAACTTGATTTCAGTTCCCAAAACCACTGGCCCTGAATTAACCGGCAATATGCAATCGCATTTGGACGACTACGACGTCACTATCAAAGAGCATGTGCGTGTCGAATCGCTCGAGAAAGGTCACGTTAAAACAATCCGCTTATCCTCTGGTGAATTAATTACCAGCAAAAGCGTAATAATCGCAACCGGCGCACGCTGGAGAGAGCTCGGCGTACCGGGAGAAAAAGAAAATATCGGTAATGGCGTCGCCTATTGCCCACACTGTGACGGCCCCTTCTTCAAGGGCAAAGACGTAGCAGTGATCGGCGGTGGAAACTCTGGTATCGAAGCGGCTATCGATTTGGCCGGCATTGTGAAGTCAGTCACCGTGTTTGAATTCATGCCTGAGCTAAAAGCCGACCAAGTACTAATTAACCAAGCCGAAAAGCGCGACAATATTACGATCTTAAAGAATGTAGCGACTAATCAAATCGTAGCAACCGACGGTAAAGTGACTGCGATCGAGTACACTGATCGCGCAACCGACGTAAAGAGTATGCTCAATCTAGCCGGTGTGTTTGTGCAGATCGGGTTGATACCAAATAGCCAGTTCTTAAAAGGTATTGTCGATATGACACAGTATGGCGAAATCGTTATCGATGAAAAGTGCAACACATCAGAAGACGGAATTTTCGCCTGCGGTGACGTTACCACAGTGCCCTACAAACAGATCGTTATCGCCATGGGCGAAGGGTCTAAAGCATCGCTCGCCGCATTCGAATACTTAATGGCATATGAGCCGGTAAGCGAAGATTTAGCTGCCTAACAACGATTCGATAACAACGATTCAAGAGCAACTTTTTTAAGTTGCTACCTAAAACAGCGTGACGACGACAATAGACCGCGTCACGCTGTTTTATTATGCAGCGAGCACCCGTTTATTCAAGGGTCCACAGCAACCGAGAAATCGGCAGCAAGATCAACAGCTCACCTAGTATTCGATTCAACCATTGCACCGATGCCGCGACTGCAAACGTGGCGCTAAGATCCTAGCAACGCACGCCCAGCTCAAGATTCCCCAATAGCCACAAAATCACCAATCGACGAAGAGGCGGAAGGTTAGCGCTTAAGCTGTACTCGCTCGCGGGTCAATGTGTAATCAGTTCCAGCCATACGCCCAATCGCATCAAGCTGATCACTATCAATGCGGTAGTCCTCAATGGCGCTATCCTGTACATGAACAGCCACCACATCGCCTAATACCAAGTGTCCCGACAAAGCCTGATCACCGAGGTCAACTATTTGATTAAGCCGGCACTCAAAACTAGCTACGGAGTTTGCAACTCGCGGTGGTGCCACTTTGCTCGAAGCTTCAGACGCCACATTGGCATATTCAAATTCGTTATGGCCCGGCGGCAAATCGTGGCACGAAAGGTTCATTACCTCAAGATCACGGTAGCTTACCGTATTAACCACAAATTCGTTTTGTTCTCGAATGTTGGCCAGCGTGTCTTTCTCTTCGCGCGCGCCACGATACAGGGGGTTAAAACACAGCACTGGGGGATTGGCGCTGGCCACTGTAAAGAACGAAAAAGGCGCAAGATTGACCTGCCCCGATTGAGACATCGATGAAACCCAGGCGATCGGTCGAGGAGTCACCGCACCGATCAACAGTTTATACATTTGAGAGGCATCAATTGCTTCAGGTAGAATCAACATTGCAAGCTCGCTAGTTGTCTGGTTATTAGAGTGCTGTTCAAGCGATTAGTAATCAACCACCTCAATGACTCCTTCACGCCGCGGATCAACCCCACCTTGTAAACGACCATCGGCTTGCCGAACTATTACACTCAAGCCGGAATTTTCTCCAGCACTCTCTTTGACTTCAAAACCAGCTTTACGCAAACCAGCTATCAATTCATCGGTGGCACGATCTTTTTCAATTCGCACGCTATCGCCACGCGCCACCATATTGGGTAAATTCACGGCTTGCTGCGGGCTCAAGCCCCAGTCTATTACGCCCACTAAGGTCTTCGCGGTATATGCGATTATCGAATTACCGCCAGGCGACCCCGTGGCCATGTAGAACTCATCATTAGCATCCAGCACAATAGTCGGTGACATTGAAGAGCGCGGTCGCTTACCGGGTTCAACACGATTGGCAATTAACTGACCACTTTCATCACGAGGAGTGAACGAAAAGTCGGTTAACTGGTTATTCAGAAACATACCACCAGCCATCCGAGTTGAGCCAAAGATACTCTCGACACTGGCGGTCATTGACACCACATTACCATCACCATCGACCACGACAAAATGCGTAGTGCCGGCCACATCATTGGTCGCATCGAGACCATAGGCGACTTTGGCTTGTTCTTCATATGGCCATGGATCGCCGGGAGCGATAACTTGAATTGCTTGACCGCGCTGAATTTGCTCAGCTCGTTTATCTAAATAACGTTGATCTAATAAGCCCGATAATGGCACTTCAACAAACTGCTCATCAGCTACGTATTGGTCACGGTCGGCATAGGCTAAACGTTGAGCATCAGCAAAGATCGACCAATTCAATGAATCATCAGCACCGCCCACGCTGAATGCTGGCACTGACTCAAGCAAGCCCGCGATCATACCCACAGCAACCCATGACGAAGATGGCGGCGGACCGCAAAGACGCTTACTTTGATATCGCTTACACAACGGTTGATGGCGCTGCGCTTTATAGGCTGCCATGTCGGCAAGAGTCAAACTGCCCGCACGAGGCAGCAAGCCAACTTGCTCAACAATCTCTTGCGCTATTTCTCCATGATAGAAAGCAGCCGGATCTTGCGCCAAGATTCGTAGAGTTTTCGCATACGCCAAGTTGGTACGCTTGCTGCCTAACGCACGCGGCTCGCCATTCGCATCGAAAAAATATTGGTAGGCATCCACCGGCCCATCGGCTAATTTAGCAGGTATGTACTTGCCGAACCGTTGAATAAAACTGTGCAAGCGCGGCGATATCTCAAAGCCTTCTTCGGCTAACTGAATAGCACGTTCAAAATGCGCTCCCCACGGCAGCTTGCCATGATCCTCGTGTGCCAACTGGAGTAACGACACTACTCCGGGCACACCAGTGGAAAGCCCGCTGTGCTTAGCATTGAGGTAGCCGATGGATTCACCATCTTGGTTGAGGAACATATCGGCCTTGGCATTCGCCGGCGCCGTTTCACGTCCGTCGTAAACCGTAATTTGATTAGTTTTGTTGTCGAAGTACAACATGAAACCACCACCAGCTAAACCAGAACTCTGTGGCTCAACTAGGCTCAATACCGCTTCGATCGCGATCGCTGCATCAACTGCTGAACCACCGGCTCGCAGAATATCGGCACCGACTTTGCTAGCGTGTGGATTGGCAGTGACGACCATACCTTGTGATATGACTTGCGCTGGTACCTGCTCGGCCTGTGTTTGCTTGGCGTCTACGCCGCCTGGTGGCACAGATAGCGGAGTTTTAACGACACCACAAGCCGTTAAACCGATAACAAATAATAGTCCAATAATAGTTCGCATAAGGATCTCACAAGTAAGCCAATTACTGCGTATTGTACCGCGCTCACGGCGAATATGTATCAAGATCCACGGTTTCGACACACAGCCTATACATGCCATTGGAATCACTGAGTTACACTAGGCCAATGGATAATGAAAAATCAAAAGAAAAAGCGATCCCGAGATCTCGATTCGGACGCTTTAGTCGCGTGGCACGGATGGCTGGCGGCGTGGCTGCCGGTATGCTCGGCGAAGGCGCGCGCCAACTAGGCCAAGGCAATCGCCCGAAAATGAGCGATCTCTTGCTGACCCCGGCCAATGCCAAACGAGTCGCCAAACAGCTATCGACCATGCGAGGTGCGGCTATGAAAGTCGGCCAATTGCTGTCGATGGAAACCAGCGATTTTTTGCCACAGGAGCTTTCGGACATTCTGGCACAGCTGCGCGACAAAGCCTTTACCATGCCCAAGAAGCAGTTACTGGCTGCCTTACAAAATGCCTACGGTGACAACTGGCAAGCCAAATTTACCGAGTTCGACTATCAACCCTTAGCTGCCGCCTCAATCGGCCAAGTCCACCGAGCAACAACTCTGGACGGCGACAGTATCGTGTTGAAGGTGCAATACCCGGGCGTGGCCGAAAGTATTGACAGCGATGTCGACAACATCGCCACCTTGTTGCGCGTAACCAAGCTACTACCCAAGCATATGGACATCAGCCAATTGCTGGCTGATGCTAAGACACAGCTGCACGAAGAAGCCGATTACCTTCGAGAGGCTGAGCACCTAAGTGCGTTCTATACGCTGCTGCAGGATGACCACGATTATTGCGTTCCAAAGCTCTACCCCGAATTGAGTACTAAGCAAATTTTGGCAATGGAATACGTCGACGGAACGCCAATTGAAACGCTGGGCGACATTGACCCTGCTGACGTAGACCGCTTAGCCAGCAAACTGTTTGCACTGACATTTCGAGAATTGTTTGAGTTACGCACAATGCAGACCGATGCCAACTTTGCTAACTATCAGTATCAGCGCCTGCCAAAAAAAATCGTCTTATTGGATTTTGGTGCCACACGTTCATTCAGTAAAAAATTCACCATAGACTATAAACGCCTATTGCGGGCGGTAGTCAGCCATGATGAAGATGCGATCCTCAAGGCCGCTGACAGATTAGGCTATCAAGCGAGTAGTGCACCAATTGAATATCAACGTTTTTTGATCGCACTGTTTAGTGTGGCACTAGAGCCATTAGCTCACCAAGGTCTTTATGATTTCGCCACGGCTAGGTTATCAGAGCGCCTCTCTGAACTCACTGATGAGGTTTACGGTTTTAAGGAGTTTTGGCAAACCCCGCCCACCGATATCCTGTACTTACACCGTAAACTGGGCGGTGTATTCATGTTAGCAACGCGGCTCAAGGCCCGCGTTAATGCGCATGCCCTGCTCGAGCCGTATCTACAACGACTCGACTGATTCTCGAACTAATTACCAGAAGCCAGCAATTTGCCTTTCTGGCCACGTACTAATTGATCCGTACCGTTAAGCGCTTGAGCAATCGAAAAACGCGTGTCGGTGGACATGATTTGTAGTGTCGCAATCGGGCTAGCACCAGTATTATCATCGTTTTTTATGGCATCCATGGGCACCGCTTTTCCTGATGGGTAAACTAAAACAGTGTCTCCTTGTGCCAACAGACCATCGCCGTAGTTAAGCATGATGTTGCCTAACTCATCAATACGAATCACGCTTAGCGGAAATACCGCGGCCACCATTTTTGCCACCAAATCATCCACACCCTTTTGAATTGCTTGGTCTAAGATATTAGACGCACTACCATCACTCGCACTGGCAGTACGTTTTGACACTTGTGACGAAATACTCGAACTGAAGTCAACTGCGCGATCAGCCACGCCATGCAGCGTAAATTCCAAGTCAATTAAACCTATTGCATTCTCAGGGTCGGTAGCGCTTTTCTTAAACAAACCGAATTCAGTGACCTTGGTCGTTAGAATGTAGTCTAAGCCGGCTTGGTGAAAGTCAGAACCGGCATAGGTTTTATTGTAAAAACCATCTAGGCTAAGGCCTTGCTTCTGTAACTTTTGAGTTAATTCAGAATACGGCAGAACATTGAATTTTCGCGTCTTAGTGAGCGCTTCATTCAAACGTGAGGTAATCGCTGCGACCACGTTCTGCTCTGCTTGCGCATCGACATCAACTGTCGGAGCAAACCCAACGTCACCAACACCAATGGCACCGACAGTCTGCGCCATAACCGGAGCGACGCCGACAAGGCCTATTGAGACTGCGCACAAAAGCCTAACAACCAACCAAAAAAAATATTTTTTCATTGTAAACAGTCCAGCCCAATCCAGTAAGTGAGGGCGAAGCCTCGTGAAGTGATTACGCATGTTTAGCACGCATCCAACAGTGACCGTGCGGCTTTCATGCGTTGCAAAATATAGCACTGAGACAAAATATTTGCATCTGCTAAACCTTGCCAGTACACGTAATACCACAAAAATTGACAGTGTTTGACACCACGCTAATCAGCACCGCATTGTCTCAGTTAAATCCACGTGATATACCATTCAAATTGAGAGATATGACGCTAAGCTTGCACTAGCTAATTTAGAAGGTCGTTGACTCGTCCATTGTAAATAAGCAACTATATGCCCGTAACACAAGAGCCGTTGAGAGCATAAGCGGCTCAACCATAAGCAGCTTACCGAACACGGGTAAGCACCAAACTACTAAGCTATTTAATCAAGCCACTAAACCACACGCAGATGCCCATATCAACTAAATCCAGTTGGCGCCGTAAATCGCTAACAATTCTCGGTTCAAAACGCATCAAACTAGGGCGCACCGTTAGGTTCACCATCTTGTGTTTACTGATGGTATTAAGCTGGACGAACGCACAATCTGCCGCCCCCAAACCAGAGTTTATAGTCATCGGAACGGGCGGCTTAACCGGCGTATATTACCCAGCCGGCGGTGCAATTTGTCGCATCGTAAACCGCTACCGAAAGGAACAAGGAATTCGCTGCTCAGTGGAAAGCACACGCGGCTCAGTTGCTAACCTAAACACCTTAGGCGACGGCGACATCGACCTTGCAATTGCCCAGTCTGATACGCAATATCATGCCTATAACGGTACCGACGTATTCACTAAATACGGGGCCAATAAAAACCTGCGCACGGTATTCAACCTACACGCTGAACCGTTCACCGTCGTGGCAAGTGAGCGGTCAGGTATCAAGACCTTTGATGATCTTAAAGGTAAGCGGGTTAATATTGGTCGACCAGGGTCTGGTCAACGCCAAACCATGAATGCCTTGATGCGTGCTAAGGGTTGGACTTCCGAAGATTTCGCGTCGGTACACGAGCTCACGTCAATCGATCACTCGCGCGCGCTGTGCGACGACATCATTGACGCCTTCGTTTACTCGGTTGGTCATCCAGCCGGATCCATAAAGGAAGCCGCAAATGGATGCAAAATCCGCTTAATACCAGTAACTGGTGAAGCGGTAGATAGCTTAATTAACAGCAATCGTTATTACCAGCGTATGCGCATTGCTGGCGACATGTATCGAGGAAACAAGCAGGACACCGAAACCATTGGGGTTAGAGCATCGTTGATTGCATCTCAAGCTATTTCGCCTGACCTTATCTATTTGCTAGTGAAAGACGTATTCGAAAATTTAGGCGCGATGCAAAAAATGCATCCGGCATTTAAATCGCTTGAAGCAGCTGAAATGGCTCCAAGCAACCCGCTGGTGCCCCTGCATGATGGTGCAAAACGCTACTTTAGTGAAACGGGCATGCTGCCTGGTGAGTCGTAGATTGTATGCTTTAGCTGATTCAGAGTGTTTGAACCAAGCTGAATATCAGTTGTCGATAACTCCCTAAACAAAGCCGCGTAGTCAAGCACTCCTTGCACGGCATCAATCTGCTCGGCATTAGTTAGGTCCTGCAGCAAGTAATTCATCATGCCATAGCTAACAACGAAATTATGCTCCCAAGCATCGGGGACTGACTCGCTCGGTGGGCGTTCTGCAACTTTCCATTGTGCCAAAAATCGCGCTCGAAACTCGCTTGGATTTTCGCCCTTGTCGGTTAGTAACTCGGTAAAGCTAGTATGGTTTTGAATCATGGATGCGATATTTTGCTCAGCATAGTCGTGACGATTCTGTAGCATGGTGCGAGCTTGTTTGAGTTGCGATGACGAACGCTTGATGCCAATTGCCTTAAATATCTGCTTAGTCCCCTTAATAATTTTATCGTGTCGATCATCAGCCGTTTGATCTTGGCGCTCCGCCAAACTCTCAGAAAAGTCCTCGCTTAAACGATCCAACACTTGCTGAGTTTGTTGGGAATCTAAGCTATACGCTAAGTCCGCCAAGCGGTAAACCACATCAGGTGCTTGCGACAGCACCATGGGATCCTCCAAGAACAATACGAAGTCACGCCAGGTTGTTTCTGACAAACGCCCGTTTCTCTCCAAATCCGCCGCCGTTTGCTCGAGATGCTTCACCAGCAAAGGCAACCTATTAGAACGCACCCAGTTAGCCGTGTCGCGCGCAAACAATTCAATCTCACGATCCTGCTCAGCAGTAAAATCGGCATAAGCGCTAAACTCATCTACAATCTTGTCTTCCAAACCATTGACCGTGCGCTTAATAAAAAATTCAGCCACACCACAGGCAGACAAAAAAATCAGAAGAACGACGATCACAGAGAGCTTTAATTGGTTCATTTTCGGATAGTAGCACCGGCGCGTGATCGCCCATTTAGGGTTGTGAACATTTAATCAACGCGTGCGTTGATTAAGCCGCATAGACCGGCAGTAGCGACAACATCGAGAGCACCTTAAGTAGAGCAATCAACAGCCCGGCTGCAACTACCAACCGTGATGCGGCACTCCAACCGAAACGGCGCCCATGCATCAGTGCCGGCAACACAAAAAAGCTAAAGGCCACCATCAATCCGGCATACCCGATTGCCGAAACGAAGCCATAGGGAAATATGAAACTCAATAAAGCCGGTGGAACAAACGTCACCAACCCGGTCTTGAACCGCCCCGCTATGCCCGCTTGCCAGTGCAATAGATCCCCAACAAAGTGAAACAGACTCAAGCCAATACTCAAAAAGGACGTCACAATCGCAAATCGAGAAAACCAAGCTAGCGCTGCGCCGGCTGGCCCGGTTGATGATTCGGACCGTATAGCGGCCACCAAATCACCGACATTGCCTCCTTGCTCAATCACCGGCAAGTAGGCTGACCTCGGCAAAGCACCGAAGGTGATTAGCAACCACAATACATACACAACGAGAACCAGCAAAGTACCATAAAACAAGCTATTGACTACCGCCTTTGGTCGCTCAGGATAATACTTCACTAAGCTTGGCACGAGCCCACCACAGGCGAATGCAGTCACCAGCACCGGCAACGCGGCCCAGCTGTAGTTGAATAGTTCTGGTGACAACTGGCCGACATCCAATCTAGCCAGTTGCACATGGTCAAGCAGTGAGTAATTCGCACTAGCAAATGCCACAACCATGCCCACTAGCAGCACCGAGCTTATACGACTCACCAACGTCGTCCCCATGCTCACTAGCAATGCCAACACCAGCGCAAATACTAAGCTCAACGAACGTCTCGGCAAACTCGGCACATCACGTCCAAAGGTCTGTAACAAATGCTCAGTGATGCTTGCCCCGGCAGTCATATAGGCATACAGCAAAATGAACAAAATAAACGCAATTGATACGCTATTCGACCAAGCTAGCCCTTGCCCTAACACGCGCTTGGTTAGAGTATAAAAACTTGTACCAGCGGGAAACAACATATTGACGTCTGCCAATAAGCGCGCTGCCAAATAGGTGATACCCCAGACAAACAGCATGGCAAGTACAGCCCAATTAAACCACATGCCCGAAGACACAATCGGCAAGGCGAACATGCCGGCACCAATCGCGCCTCCCACCACCAAGGCCACGCCATGCCAAATAGGCTTTTCGCTTAATTTCATTGCGCTAGCTTACCGCCTAACCACGTCGCCTCCAACCAGTTTGTTAGCATGGCTAACTAGC
This sequence comes from Arenicella xantha, assembly GCF_003315245.1. Lineage (NCBI taxonomy): Bacteria > Pseudomonadati > Pseudomonadota > Gammaproteobacteria > Arenicellales > Arenicellaceae > Arenicella > Arenicella xantha. The sequence continues at coordinate 881,065 of NZ_QNRT01000001.1, forward strand.
ATATTTTTAAGCACGCAATAGCGGATCTAAGCGACTGTTACTTCACTCAGTTTTCGATCCCACTCACTCCACGGTATGATGCTCTCAGACCTTCCAACCGATCAGCGGAACCGAATACATTATGCTTAATCAAATTATTGCCCTAGTAAACGATGTGCTATGGGGGCAGTGGCAAGTTCTCATCGTGCTGTTAGTACTGGCAGGTCTTTGGTTTAGCATCTCGCTTGGAGCCATTCAAATTCGGCACTTTGGTCATATGTTTGCGCTGATTCGCAACAGTACCGGCTCAGATAAAGACGGCATTAGCTCGTTCCAAGCTTTGTGCACTAGCTTGTCGGCACGAGTCGGCACCGGCAATCTCGCTGGCGTCGCACTAGCGATCTCTGTCGGCGGTGCTGGTGCGGTGTTCTGGATGTGGGTTATTGCTTTACTCGGCATGGCAACCGGCTTTGCCGAAAGCTTACTCGCACAAGTCTACAAAGTGCGCGACAGTCATAAGGAGTTTCGCGGCGGCCCTGCTTACTACATTGAAATGGGGCTCGGGAAGCGCTGGCTGGCGGTCTTGTTCTCTATTTGCCTGTTCTTGGGCTACGGTCTATTTTTTAGCGCCATGCAAGCCAATACCATAGCGGATGCCTTAAACAACGCCTATGGAGTTAATACGCTCTACTCCGGAATAGTCATCACTGCGGTGGCTGGGGCTATTGTCATTGGCGGACTACGCACCATCGCGCGCTTCGCTGAGCTAGTCGTTCCCGTCATGGGCGTGCTGTATGTGATTACTGCCCTCGGTGTCACACTGATGAATATCAGCTTGGTGCCTGAAATGCTCGGCAATATCATAAGTTCAGCGTTCGGCTTACAAGAAGCCGGTGCTGGGGCACTTGGCGCCGCCATTAAAGCAGGCATCCAGCGTGGACTGTATTCCAACGAAGCTGGGTCCGGCAGCGCTCCACACGCGGCGGCCGGTGCATCGCCCAATCCCAATCATCCAGCCACACAAGGGTTTATTCAAATGCTTGGCGTGTTTTTTGACACCATTATTTTATGCACCTGCACGGCTGTGATTATCCTATTGGCTGGTGACATTCCAAGCGGCAATATGACGGGCATTCGACTCACGCAAGAGGCGATGACCCATCACATTGGTGGTTATGGTCTACACTTTGTATCACTAGCCATTACCCTATTTGCATTTACCTCAGTGGTAGCAAATTACGCTTATGCACAAAGCAATTTACGCGTGTTCCGGCTCGACAATAAATTCGGCAATGCCGGATATACAGTGGCTTACCTAAGCATGGTGTTATGGGGGTCAGGAGCAACCCTAAAAGAAGTCTGGGCCGCCGCCGATATGGCGCTTGGCCTAATGACGGTTGTCAATGTAACAGCCTTAGTACTGTTAACACCGACCATTGTTGCGGTATCGCGAGACTATTTCTCGCAACACGCACAAGGCCTAAAACCCACATTCGACAAAACCAAATGCCCGGTACAAGGTGACACCGAACCCGGCATTTGGAACTAGCCCCAAAACTCAAGCGCTTATGAGAGAGAGCGAGACCGCCGGAGACTAACTTAAGGTCAATACCCCTATCACGCTGGCGGTCATACATGTAGCCAAAGTACCACTAACGATACTTAATAGTCCTAATTGAGTAATCTCTTTGCGACGCTCTGGCGCCATGGCCGACAGCCCACCGATCAAGATCCCGAGACTTCCAAAATTGGCAAAACCGCAAAGGGCGTAACTGATCACCAAATCACTGCGTGGACTCAATGCGTCAGCGGGCAGTTGGCTCTGTTGAATAAATGCCAAAAATTCATTGAATATGGTTTTAACGCCCATCAAGGTTCCCGCCGTTGGCGCTTCATCCCAAGGAATACCCATCAACCAACATAATGGTGCCATGATCCAACCAAGAACACGCTCCAAAGACAGCGGCGCTCCAGCATAGTCGGGGAATAAGCCCAACATAGAGTTAGTCAGTGTGACCAAGGCAATGAAAGTAATAATTAATGCCAAAATACCCAGCATCATCTGCATGGCGCTGACCGCACCTTGGGTTATGGCGTCCATCGGACCGGAATAGTCGAAAGCCACCTCGGCATCCGATGAGGTCGGTTCACCATTTTGCGGCACCATCGTGAGCGAAATCATGACCGCCGCTGGCACACTCATAATCGACGCAGTCAAAATGTGGCCCACGGCATTCGAAATCACCTCATTGAGAAAGGTGGCATACAAAACCAACACAGTACCGGCAACCGTTGACATGCCGAGCGTCATCACCATAAAAAGCTCTGAATTGCTCAATTTTTTAATACTGTTGCGGATAAATAGCGGAGCTTCGATCATACCGATAAATATATTTGCCGCACCAGACAAGGCCACTGCGCCGCCAATGTTCAAAGTTCGCGTAAATATTTTTGCCAGTCCTTCAATTATCAACGGTAAAATTCGCCAATGCGACAACAATGCGGTCAGCGCGCCAATCACGATAATCAATGGAAATGCCTGAAAAGCAAGAATATAGCTGGTGCCTGGCCGCAGCTCATCAAACGGTAAATCACCACCACCAAGATAACCAAACACAAAAGAAGTTCCCGCTGTAGTAGCCGCTTGCAAGGCTAACACGGCTTGGTTCATTGCGCCGAACAGCGCTTGAAACAACGGCAACTTAAGGAATACCAGGGCTAATACCACTTGGAGGCATACCGCGGCGAGCCATAATTTGACATTGATGCGTCGTTGACCACGGCAAAATAGCAGTGCGATCAAAGGGAACGCAACGAGGCCCAATGCGCTTTGAAGATTTGGAAGGTAGTCCATTCGAGAGTGTCGTCATATTGGAGAAGGGCCAACTTTACTTTGCTTTGGCCAAGCTCACAACAAATAAGCGTGATATGCCCGATATCTGATTATAAGTATTACCCCAGGTTATTAGACGCGCTGTAACTTTTCTGCAACACTTCGCATGTATAAAAACAACAATTAACGCCCACGTTAAATTTAGTTCATACACTCTCTGTTGTTTTTTGAGTGTTTCCACGTCAACGCAACCGGACTCACTATCGTCCAGAGGTCGCTTATCATGTCGCATAGACTTGCCATTGGCTTTTCTAAAGCCTTAACCTTAATCGTGCTTGGTCTGTTTACGACCGCTGCTCTTGCGCAGAGCACAACATCCTCAATCCGCGGAAAACTGCTGGATACCAGCGGTAATCCAGTCAGCAACGCCGAAGTAGTAGTTACTGACCAACGTACTGGCTCAACTCGCCGGGTAAGCTCGAACGACTCCGGTACGTTCTTCGCTTCAAACCTAGTTGTTGGTGGTCCTTACAAAGTATCTATCAATGGCAGCAAAACTGTTGAAGTAGAGAACATCGCTCTTGGCGATATCTACCAATTGAATATCGACGACCTTCCAGTTGCAGGCGCTGCCGCCAGCACCATGGAAGAAGTCGTAGTGACAGGTAAATCGCTTGGACTCGAAGATGTAGCTTCAGGCCCATCAGCCGTGTTCTCTTTATACGACCTTGAAACAGCTGTCGCTTTCGACCGTGACATCAAAGACGTATTCAGCAACGACCCACGCATCAATTTGGATGACTCAAGCCGCGGCGCCGGCGTTAACTGTGCGGGTAAAAACCCACGCTTTAACGGTATTTCGATCGATGGCGTTTCACAAAATGACCGCTTCGGTTTAAACAGCAACGGCTACGCAACAGCGAATGGTCAGCCATTTCCGTTTGACGCGATATCACAAGTATCGGTAGAACTAGCGCCATTTGACGTCACTTACGGTGGCTTCTCAGCTTGCGCGATCAACGCGGTAACTAAGTCAGGTAGCAACGAGTGGTTTGGTAATGCGTTCTACGAATATTCAAGCGACAGCTTTCGTGGCGATCGCATTGATGTCGACGGACAACAAATCGACGTCGGTGGCGGCCAAGACTACACCGAAGAGACCTTAGGTTTCACTCTTGGTGGTCCAGTTATTAAAGACAAGTTGTTCTTCTTCCTTTCTTACGAACAAGAAGAGTCTCCTCGCTTTACTGCACAGGGCTACAACGGATCAGGCAATGGTTCAGAGCGCGACTGGTTAAGTGAAGCTGACTACAGCCGAATTCTTAATGCCGCGCAAAGCATTTACGGTTATGACCCAGGTGGTCAACCTGGTGAAGGCTTAAACGATGTTGACAAGTTATTGGCCCGCCTAGATTGGGACATTAACGACCAACACCGTATGTCGTTGATTTATAACCAATTCGAAGGCTTCGAAGATCGTGCTTCTGACGGCGATTCTTACGAATTTGAATTCTCAAATCACTTCTACCGTAAAGGCAGCGATCTCAGCACCACCGTGTTGAAATTGAACTCGCAGTGGACAGACACTTTATCAACTGAGTTGTTCATCGGCCGCAATGAGTTAGAAGACTCACAAGTTACCGTTGGCGACCCAGATTTCGCTGACTTCCAAATCAGCATCAATCGCGATGTGGTTTACCTTGGTGCGGATGACTCACGTCAAGCCAACGCATTAAACTACTCATCTGATTTAATCAAATTCAACTTGCAATATTTAGCTGGTGATCACGTGATTACTGCTGGTTTTGAACAAGATGAGTTAGACGTATTCAACCAGTTCGTGCAACATTCACGCGGCGGTGAGTACGACTTCTTCGACGATTCATTCGATGGCGGCTTAAGCGGTATTGAAAAGTTTGAGCAAGGCTTACCTGATCGCATCTACTACGGTAGCGCCGGTGGCAGCAATGATGCCAACGATGCAGCGGCCAGCTTCACAACAACTAAGCGTTCACTGTTCATTCAAGATGAGTATTTCTTTGATGACTTAGGCTTAACCGTTGTTGGTGGCTTACGTTATGAAAAATTCAGCATTGATGACCGCCCTGTATTCAACCCTGCTTTCACCGCAGCCAACGGCGTTGCTAACAATGCCAACATTGACGGCGTTGACCTGTTAATGCCACGTTTGGGCTTCACTTGGGACCTCACCGATACAACTACTCTACGTGGTGGTGTTGGGGTATTCGCAGGCGGCAATCCAAACGTTTGGATTTCAAACTCGTATAGCAACGATGGTATTACCAACGTTCAATTACAACGCTCATTTGACGACTCAATATTCAACCTTCCGTTGAGCGGCGCGGGTCGCCCTGGTTTCGACGTACCACAATCGATGGTTGATGAAGTAGCTAACACTTCTGTTGATTCAGCGGCTACCAGCAACTTGGCATTGGTTGATCCAAACTACGAGCAGCCAAACGAGTTGAAATTCGCGATTGGTGCAACGTTTGATGTGTCTGATGAACTTTCAATCGACACTGATCTTTTGTATTCGAAGCAACGTGATTCAGCAGTTTATGTTGACTTATCGCAAGATGTAGTTGGCCGTACTCAATACGGCGCGCCGATTTATGCAAGCGTACGTGGCAGTGACAACTACATGCTGACTAACTCAAGCAACGATGCCAACTCATACACCTTATCGGTAGCATTGCGTCAAGCCTTTGAGTCAGGTGCCGAACTAAGCTTAGGTTATGCGTACAGCGAAGCTGAAGACGTAGCGGGCATGAACTCCTCAGTCGCAGGCTCTAACTTTGACGGTGTTGCTACTAGCAACCCGAATAACGTTGAAGCTGGCATCTCGGAGTACAATACTCAGCACCGCTTGACTATGAAATTCAACACCGAGAAAAACTTTTTCGGCAATTTGAATACACGCTTCTCAGTCTACGGCGTATTAAAAGAAGGCCAAGGCACTAGCTACACAATGAGCAATACCGGCCTTGAAGACAATGGGTTCGGAAATCGCCAGTTGTTATATGTACCTCGCACAAATGATACTGCGGTACTGTATGGCGAAGGGTTTGATCGTGCTTCTTTCGATGCATTCATTGCCTCTGAAGGTTTGGCTCGCGGACAATTTGTTGGTCGTAACGAAGCTGACTCAAAAGCCAGTGCTCGCCTCGACTTACGAATTGATCAAGAGCTACCAAGCATTGGTGGTTTCGAGCCGCGTTTGTACCTAAAAGTTAACAACCTTCTAAACATGTTAAACAACAGCTGGGGCGCTCAATATGACGCTCAATTCGTTAGCGAACAAGCCGTTGAAACCAGCGTGAATAGCGATGGTCAATTAGTATTCGAACGATTCGCTGATCCGTCTACTAGCGTACTTATCGAAGATTTCTCAGTATGGGAAGCTCGTGTTGGTATTGAAGTAAAGTTCTAATCTCACTTTACTGTATGTTTAAAAGAGGGTCAGCGTTCGCTGGCCCTTTTTTTTGACTGCACGTATTTCGACACAAGCAACTGGCTGTTGTATTAAAATTTAATGATGAAATTAAGAACCTTACTGATCGCTACCCTACTTTGCGTAACCACCTTATCAATATCAATCGCTGCACCGGAAAGCGCAGTCACGTTGATCCCATTAGCAGCACCCTTGGATCGGCCCGATGCTGAAATCTCTGGCCTAGCTTGGTGTGGCGACACGCTAATCGTCATGCCACAGTATCCCGACCGACTGTCAGGCGATGAAGAAAGCCATTTTTTCGGAATCGATAAGGCCGACATCTACGCTTACCTTAACGGCGAGTCATCAACACCACTGCGTGCCACGCCAATAACACTCATTGAAGGCGACTTACGCAAACGCGTGCCTATTTTTGACGGCTATGAGGCGCTCGCTTGCGATGACAATCAATTGTGGCTAAGCATCGAGGCCGTTAACTTACTGTCTGTGTACCAAGGTTACGTGGTGAAAGCCAATATCAGCTTAAACGACCCAACTCCACACATAACGATAGACTCCAAGCAGCTATGGAATATTGATTCGGCTAGTCGTATGCACAACATGGGCGAAGAAGCGATGCTGTTAGCCCATGGAAAAGTGATTACGTTTCATGAAATTAACGACCCGCGTTTAGTCAAATCAGCCCGCGCATCAGTGATTGATCCAAGCACTGCACAACAAAGCCATATTGACTTCCCACACCTACCATTTCGCGTCACCGACAGTACAGCCCTAGATCAAAATAATCGGTTTTGGCTGATGAACTATAAGTACAGTGGTGACAAATTCAGCCGCTCAGCAAGAGATCCTCTAGTTGAACAATACGGTGAAGGCGCAACGCATGCGGAATTTTATAATGTCGAACGACTAGTAGAATTTGAGCTCACGGCGCACGGGATCACTCGGCTACAACAGCCGCCGATCCAGCTGCAAATGTTGGGCAAAGAAGGCCGCAACTGGGAAGGTTTAGTGCGGCTGGACGATATCGGCTTTTTAGTCGCGACCGACAAACATCCAGCAACTCTATTTGGTTTTATCGCGCTACCAAGCCCTAGCCAAGTGAAGACCAAGCCAAGCTCGGACTAGCAACATCAGTAACGCTTAGGCCAACGACAAAAAGAAACCCGCAATGGCCGCACTCATTAAGTTTGCCATAAATGCGGCGGATACTGCGCGCAACCCCATTCTGGCTACATCTGAGCGCCGATGTGGCGCTATTGTTGCGAGCCCACCGAGCAATATGGCAATCGAAGAAAAATTAGCGAAACCACACAAGGCAAACGTAATGACCGCTTTCGAATGTGCACTTAGTGCATCAGCCTGCTCCGCAAAGCCGACGAATGCTATAAATTCATTAAGCACCAATTTCTGACCAATCAAACTGCCGGCTACCGAGCTCTCTTCCCACGGCACGCCCAACAAAAAGGCTACTGGCTTAAACAGCACGCCAAGCACCAACTGCATCGACAGTTCCGGCATACCGGCTAAACCGCCAACCCAGCCGAGCAAACCATTGAGCATTGCGATTAGCGCAACAAAGGCTATCAACATCGCACCAATATTAACCGCCAGCTGCAAACCCGCTGCCGCGCCACCGGCGGCGGCATCAATAACATTAGCGTATTGATCATGCTCTTCTTTGATTACTTCTTCATGATCATTCACTTCAGTCGTTTCCGGCATCAGTAGCTTAGCCATCAAAAAGCCACCAGGCGCTGCCATAAAGCTAGCTGCCAACAAATACTTCATCTCAACGCCAAGCGCAACGTAGCCCGCTAACACCGACCCAGCCACGGTTGCCATTCCACCAACCATAACGGCAAACAATTCAGAGTTGCTCATCTTGCCAACAAACGGCTTGATCACCAATGGTGCTTCGGTTTGACTAACAAATATATTGGCCGTCGCTGACATTGATTCAGCACGACTGGTGCCCAATAACTTTTGCAGCGCACCACCAATGGCGCGAATAATCCATCCCATAATGCCGATGTAGTACAGCACTGACACCAAGCTTGAGAAAAATATGATGATAGGTAAAACCTGAAACGCAAACACGAATCCAATATTGGGGCTGCCGCTGCTTCCCAAGTTACCAAATAGGAAGCTGATACCTGATTGAGCATAGCCGAGCACACCAGACACGCCACCAGAGATGCTTTCCAGCACCGACTTCCCAAAAGGGAAGTACAGCGCAAACGCGCCGATCAAAAACTGTAGCAAGAATGCCACCACTATGGTGCGCCAGTTAATCGAACTCCGATACTTGGAAAATACGATCGCCACGAGCAACAACGTAGCGATACCCAACAAACTAATCAATGTGGTCAATGCAGCATCCTCTGAAATTTTTTATTTACTCAATTGGCAAGCGTCGATCGAATATTATGTTTGACCATATCGATTGCAACTCGGTTTTTACCGCCGCCGGTAACTACGATATCAGCATGCTGCTTACAGGGCTCAATAAATTCATAATACATTGGCCGCACCGTGTTTTCGTACTGCTCGGCGATAGAATCAAAACTCCGGCCGCGCTCACGCATATCGCGCTCAATTCGACGCAACAGACACACATCAAGCGGGGTATCTATAAAAGCTTTAATGTCAAAGAAATCGCGCAATGCCGGGTTAGTTAACAGCAAGATCCCCTCAACGATGACCACGCCAGCCGGTGGAACGCGGCGCGTATTGAGCGAGCGATTATGCTGCGTGAAATCATAAATTGGCACATCGATTGCTTCGCCGGCCCGCAGTGATTCAAGATGCGATAACAATAAATCATGCTCAAATGCATCAGGATGATCATAATTGGTTTTTTCGCGTAGCTTAACCGGCAAATGGCTCTGGTCACGATAGTACGCATCCTCTTCAAGCACAGCCAACGAACTGCCACCGAGTTCGGCGCTTAACTCGTTATAGACCGTTTGCGTGAATAATGTTTTGCCGGAAGCGGATGCCCCAACAATGGCAATGATGGATTGGGCCAACCCAACCTCCTAAATAACTGCGTTTGTGACGTGGGGCTAACCTTATCATGAGTCACCCTTTCAATTAATACTTAGCTCACTCAATCACACCCGAAACACCAATTCCTCGAGGATCGGATGCAGCGTCGGTGTCTCCTAAGCGGTGATGAATCAATTGCACGTCACCAAATTCCCAAGCATGAGGCTCTACTCTATATCCCCTTTCAATTAATTCAGTGCGTGTCGACTCAGGTAGTGGAAAGCGAATACTGGTGGTTACCAACTCGGGCGGTAACAATTGATGATGAAAGCGACTCGCACTGACAGCGTCAGTCGCGCTCATATCATTATCGATTACATTGACGATCCCTTGGAATACCGAGGTGAAGATAGTCGATCCGCCGGGCGTGCCAACCACCACACGCACGCCCGTGTCGTCGAGCAGAATAGTTGGACTCATCGACGACAACATGCGCTTAGCCGGTTGTATCTCATTAGCCGACCCACCAACGACCCCATATACATTGGCGACCCCTGGCTTAATGCTAAAGTCATCCATCTCGTTATTAAGCAAAAACCCCGCGCCTTCAACGACCACGCCGCTGCCGTAGCTCCAGTTAATTGTGTAAGTATTAGATACTGCATTGCCCCACTGATCCATAATCGAGTAGTGCGTGGTACTCGGCGGCTCCAAGCCTGGTACAACCGACTCAAGCTGACTAATGGTGTCGAGCTGAACTTCGCTCGCACGTGCTTCAATATAGGCGTCGCTAATGAGCTGCTTAATTGGCACATCGACAAAGTCTGGATCGCCAAAATACTGCGCACGATCGGCAAATACTCGCTTCTCCATTTCGGCGATTAAGTGCACATATTGTGGAGAATTGAGCGACAACTTATCGAACTCAGGATCTAGCAATGCCTTCATCTTAAGTAACTGTATGACCGCAAAACCGCCGGAACTCGGTGGTGGTGCCGTAACGACTTCAAACTCTCGCCAATTAGCCACCAATGGTTCGCGCCACACAGATTGATATCCGATTAAATCTTGTTCGGTGATCAAACCACCATCACGAACAGATTGCGCGACAATCATCCGGGCAGTTTCTCCTGAGTAAAAATCCGCTGGGCCATGCTGGGCAATACGCTGCAAGACCTTAGCTAACTCCGGCTGCACAAACTTGCCCGCTTGCTGCATAGCACCAAAGTGCTCGGCAAAATTAACCTGTCCATCAAACCACTCAATGGCATCCTTAACTTCACCGGCTGTTTGCGGATGGACATCAAAACCTTGCTCTGCAAGTTGAATCGCAGGTTCTAACAAGCGTTGCCACGGCAAACGCCCAAACCTCTGATGTGCTCGCCACAGACCATCAACGGTGCCTGGCACACCGGCGGCTCGTATCCCAACCAAACTAGCACGATCGACCACTTCGCCAGTCGCATCCAAATACATGTCTCGATGCGCTGCCAACGGCGCTTTTTCACGATAATCCAAGAAATAGTTCTGACCCTCGAAGCGAGTCAGAAGAAATCCACCGCCACCAATATTACCAGCCTCAGGAAACGTGACCGCCAGCGTGAAGCCAGCAGCGACAGCGGCATCTATCGCATTACCACCTTCGCGCAGCACCGCCTCGACCACCTGTGCGGAATATTTGTCTGGCATCGCATAAGCCGCCGCTTGAGTCTGCTGTCGGTCAACTGGCTGGGATACACAGGCAGAAAGCGCAAGTGCAATTAGAGATATACAGAAAAAATGTAGACGGAGCATAGGCGTAGCGTAAGCATTTTCAAAAATCTAAGGATCTTCAAAAATACTCTAATAGCTAGAAATGGCAACTACTCTTTGGGCAAATATCCTTGTAGGCCGGTAAAACTGTCCACTACACATCGTTGCTTTTTACCGAGCTCACCTAGATTAAACCTCGGCGCTTTAGCCGAATCGACTTGGTAGCTCATGTCCGAGAACTCATCGACAAATTCCTTATTAGTCGCCCGCACACGGCGAGTACGACTAGAAAACTCAGCGATCGCGATGGGCGACAAATTCTGGCTAAAACGCGCAAAGCCTAAAAATCTAAGGTGTTCTTCTAACCAGCGATCACTCTCGGCCAAACAAGCGTTAAACACGCTATGCAACACATGATCAAGCTCCAAATTTTGACACACGAAGGTAATCTGGCGACCCATCAAATCGTTAAAGTGTGATGTTGGAGAACCGGAAACCAGAATTATCGACAGTACGTAAGCGCTGCTAATCGCTGCGATTTCAGACAACTCAATTTGACAACCATCTATGCTGACACGGCTGAGTAAATCCTTTAACGCGTCGGGCCCATCTAAACGCTGCTTAGCGGATTTCAGCACATCACTATTACCGGCCATCAGCGGCAAGTCTTGATGACAATTAAACGGCGTCGCCTTAGCACCGGCCACCGCCCGGACAACGAAAAGCTCCCGCAACTCATGCTCCCGAGCTTTCTTTACCGCTAACAAAGCGGTTTGTACGATTTCGGAAGTAGGCGTGCTCGGCTCGATCAACCAACGTCGGCCATAGACGATTTTTGGCTCATTGCTTGCGACTCCTTGCCGCGGGTAGTTTTCAACGCCGAGTACGCCAACAACTATGAACAACAATCCTGAATCCTGTCCGGCAAAAAGCAAATAGTCTTTTGGTAATGATATTTCTGCTAAGACATTTTCAAGGTTTTCCAACGTTCGCTCAACCTTGAGAAACTGCTGAGGCACCGCCATCGCCCCATTTTGCAAACGGATTGTTGGCGCACAGTTAAGCGGCGTCTCGCCAAACCGGTTTGGTTGTGGCAGAGATGTGGGTCGTACAGTTTTAAATAGTGGCACACTCATGATGCACTCCAAGACCTAGAAACAGGCTGAATTATCACGATTGATTCTTAAATATTTGTGAAAGTGGCCAACTAATTGTGAAACTTTCACCGTTTTTCTGGAAAACCTAACAATACTAGGTGTCAACATGGTGCCAATCAAGATGATCTAGGTAGCCATGATCGCTCTCGACATGACCACCTCCTCTAATAGTCAGGCGCCTCATAATTCAGATAGCAGCAACAACACAAAAAAAGAGTTTAATCACATAGCTAAACTGGTTTTCAGTTCCGCAGAATTTAAGTGTAACGTGCGCAATACCGCCGATTAACGCTTTGCGAAAGCTCAACTTGATATACCTTACTATTTCACTAAATCCGGTAACTGTATTTGCCAGAAGGCGATTTGTCATACACAATGTCTTGCTGAAAATTACTTGATCGACACCGCTTGAGTTAACTTAAAGGACACATTCCATGAACACAATGCATCAACTTTTCTCGACTATCACCGCCGACGGTGAGCTGCAATTTGCGCTTTTAGAGCGCGATATCCCCACGCCTAAAGCCCACGAGGTGGTGGTTAAAATAGAAGCGGCTCCGATAAACCCATCTGATATGTGGCCGATGTTTGGCCCAGCTGATTTATCGCAAGCCAAATTGACCTTTGATGCCAATGAGCGCGCAATGACTGCACCATTGTTTCCAGGTATGGCCGCTCGCGTCCACTCACGGCTAGATCAAACTTTACCAGTCGGCAATGAAGGCGCGGGTACAGTGATCGCCACCGGCGACAGCGACGCGGCGCAAGCCCTGATGGGCAAGACCGTGGGCATCATTTCTGGGGCAACCTATGCCACTTATTGCTGCGTGCCAGCACAAGCCTGTATTGCACATCATGACAGCACTACTGCGGAACAAGCAGCGTCTTCATTTGTAAATCCGCTTACCGCACTTGGCATGGTCGACACTATGCGAATGGAAGGTCATTCCGCCATTGTGCATACCGCGGCTGCTTCGAGTTTAGGCCAAATGCTCAACAAAATTTGCCAAGCTGAAGATGTGCCACTGGTAAACGTTGTGCGTAAAGCTGAGCAAGTCGAGATTCTTAAAAATCTTGGCGCAAAGCATATCGTTAACTCCAGTGATGAGACCTTCAAAAAAGATTTGTATAAGGCAATTGACGCGACCGGCGCGACATTGGCATTTGACGCAATCGGCGGCGGTGACTTAGTCAGCGATATCTTAAGCGCCATGGAACGCTCCGGCAGCAAAGATATTAAAGGCTTTAACACTTACGGGTCACCTGATCATAAACAAGCCTATATATACGGTGGACTGGACTTTTCGCCAACTGTTTTAAATCGCGCTTACGGTATGTCATGGGGCGTAGGTGGATGGTTACTCATGCGCTTTTTGTCTAAGCTTCAACCGAATCGCATTATGGAACTACACAAACGAGTCGCGGATGAAATCAATACGACATTTGCTAACCCGTTCACTGCGGAACTAAGCTTTAAGGAAGCGATGGATCCCGCTACCGCGATTAAGTACAACGCCAAGAAAACTGGTGAAAAATACTTCATCAATCCAGCCAAAGATTTATAGTTTTTTTGTAACGAGGGGCACTCGCCCCTCGTTGTCAGTTAGTACCCCCTCCTAATTCATTGTCTGCACGGCTCTACCGCCTAAGTAAACGCTCCGCCATCTCTGCATATCGCATCGCCAGAGCACGAACTACCCACGTCTGAGTACACTGTTCGACCAGTCGATGTAGCCGGCACCAACTCGAATTCTCAAAGCTCAATAACGGTGCATCAAGCGACAAACATGAACCAATATTGTGCAACCACCCCTCCATATGCCGCAAGTCCATTTGATTGTGTCTTATTTATATGATAAAACAGATGAATCAGTCATTGAATGCATTGAGAGAGCCGCTTGTTTTACCTTGTTATGAGGTGAGCAATTTAGAGCAGCCAAAATGCTTGTCGATGATTGATATGACTAAAACTAATCTGAGAGGAATTAGTTTTTAGACATTGGTACGCAGAAAACAAGGCGTCTTTCGGGAGAGGAAATTCATAACTAGGCATTCCACCTAAGGTGGCCTCCTCGCTGCTCGAAACCTCGTTCGCTGTTGCCGCAATCAATTTCTGAACACAGACATTCTTAAATCAAAGGAGCACAGTTATGCAAAACAATCGTACTCACAGCAAGCGCAAAGCCCTCACCAGAACGGCTATCGCTATCGCTGTTTCGGGCGCCATCCCAATGATGGCACCGCAAACCGCGTCAGCTCAAGCCGAGGCGTTAGAAGAAATCGTCGTTACCGGCATTCGAAGCAGTATTAAGCGCGCACAAGACATCAAGCGTGATGCGTCTGGCGTAGTCGATTCAATCGCTGCGGAAGATCTAGGTAAATTCCCCGACCTCAATGTGGCTGAATCATTACAACGTATTCCAGGGGTTTCTATAGATCGTTCTGCTGGTGAAGGCCAGCAAGTGACCGTGCGAGGCCTTGGCCCTCAGTTCAACACAGTTCTTATGAACGGACGCCAAATTGCTACTGATTCGGGCGGCCGAGAGTTCAATTTCGATGTCCTAGCTTCCGAGCAAATTACTGGTGCGGATGTATACAAAAGCGGTAACTCGACCTTGCAAGAAGGCGGCATCGGCGCAACCATTAATTTGAAGACAGCACGACCGCTGGATACCCCTGGTTTGCAAGTGGCCGGTTCGGTTAAAGCGATCTATGAAAGCTTGTCAGAAGACACAACACCAGCGGCCTCAGTTCTTATCAGCAACACCTTCGCAGATGACACTGTGGGCGTTGCCTTAGCGGTAAGTCACCAAGAGCGAAATGTTCAAACCAACGGCATCGGCACCGCTGGCTGGCGCTCTGGACAGACAATCTCGAATCGCAATGATGGCGTATTATTCGAGAACGCCTATATTCCGCGTAACTGGGACCAAATTGTCGATCAACAAGAACGTACCCGCACCAATGCCAGTTTGGTATTGCAGTACGCACCATCAGACGACCTAACCATCACTCTTGATGGTTTCCAATCTAAGTTTGAAGTCGACTCTTTAGTAACTGACTTAGCATCGTGGTTTGAGCCTGATCGAGTAGGCAGTGGTACGATTGACCCAACTACCGGCACGCTTCTGAGCTTTACACAAGGCGTTGGCTTACACCAAGGATCAGGCGACCCAGCCAGTGATTTCGTGTCCTCTACACGTAATAGCCGAGACTCTACCACCGACGGTTTTGGTTTAAACGTAGATTGGGCTATAAATGATAAGCTAACCGGAACACTCGACGTATCAACTTCGTCAGCTGAAAATGATCAAGCTGGTCGAAACCGTTTCAATGTTGTCGGCATTATCAACAGCTACTCATTTAACGGTAACCCTGGTGGCATTGCGACAGTCCAACATGATGGCTTTGAAAACGGCTCGCTACCAAGCGAAGACCGCACTCGCATGCACTACAACGAGAAAAGTGGCACCACCAACCAAGACGAAATCGACCAAGTTAAACTCGATTTCGTGTATGACATGGACTCAGACATCGTCCAAAGCATCAAATTTGGTGCTGCATCCACGTCACGTGAAAACAGTCGCTTTCAAATCACTGGCAGTCAGTGTGCTTTTTGCGGTTATCAAGTGGCCGCTCCCAATAGCACGATTGGGCTAGCTCCATTTACTGTTGAAAATTTCTTCCCTGGCTTGATCGACACATTTTATAGCTATGATGGTGATGCCTACATAGATTATCTAGCGTCGACCGGTAACCCAATCGTTCCTACTCTGCAAAATAACCGCTTCACGATTAATGAAGATGTAACTGCCTTGTATGCCGATGTTACTTTCAATCTCGCTGTAGGAGAAATGCCGTTAACCCTAAATGTTGGTGGTCGCTACGCCGAAACTGACATAGACGTAACCGCGGTACAAAGCTTTGTTAGTGACGTGGTGCCAACCAGTGATTTAACGTTGTTCGCCAATCGATTTGGTCCAGCAACCGACATTACTGAAAGCGGTAAGTACGATCACTTTTTACCTAACATTAACGCTAAGTTAGAGCTCAATGATTCAATGCTGTTGCGCTTTGCCGCGTACGAGTCGTTAACACGACCAACACTGTCACAACTGTCTCCGGCAACAACGTTTAATGAGCCTCGTCGCCAAAACTTGACAGCTCAAGGCGGTAACCAAGCGTTAGAGCCATTTGAGTCGACAAACTTTGACTTCGGATTTGAATGGTACTACGGCGACAGCAACGTATTCTCTGCCGTGTATTTCAACAAAGATGTTGGTAACTTTATAACCACTCTAACCGGCTCTGAAACATTCATTCTAGCTGACCGGAGTGCCGCCAATGGCTTCCGTTGTGCCGACGCATTGTGCGCACCAGGCGCTTTAATTCCCGGACAAGACTTTGTCGCTACTACTGAAGAATTAATCGGCGAATCAGAAGTGTATACCGTGGCACGCCCACAAAATGGCAAGTCAGCTAAGGTTGATGGCTTTGAAATCGCGATTACTCACCTGTTTGACAATGGCTTCGGCATCTCAGCTAACGCCACCTTTGTTGATAGCAACGTTAGCTTGGGTAGCGACACCACTGAGCGTTTCGCATTAGAAGGTCTCGGCGATTCTCAAAACCTGATCGTGTTCTACGAAGCTGATAGCTGGCAGGCTCGAATAGCCTATAACAATCGTGAGGCGTTCTTGCGTCAAATCGACAATGGCTTCAATGGCGAGCCGGTTAACACCAGTGATTTTGGTCAAGTCGACATCAGCGCGAGCTATGATATCAACGACATGCTAACCGTATTCTTCGAAGGCATTAACGTCACCGAAGAAGAGTTGGTGCAAACCGGCCGATTCGCAGTACAAACCTTCAATATTCAGGACAACGGATCGCGTTATGCGGTTGGTATCCGAGGTAAGTTCTAGCGCAAATCAGTGACGGTCGCCTAAGACACGACCGTCACTACTAGAAAGTCTAGTTGGCCCGCGCAGCTCCTACGCGGGCCTTTTTTTATGGTAACTTTTCGCGTAATCAATATCCTTAATCCCGTAGTATTGGGCAGCATGAACGATTGTCGAGAATCAACACGAGTTTAGCCATGTCAAAAGAAATAAAATCGATTGCCATTATCGGTGGCGGCACCGCTGGTTGGCTAACTGCCGCTATTATTGCCGCGCATCATAAAAGCAATGATCCCAATGCGCTAAAAGTCACATTGGTTGAAGCCTCGGATATTCCAACCGTGGGGGTCGGCGAAGGCACCTGGCCGACCATGAAGAACACGATTCATCGTATTGGCCTTAAAGAGAGCGAGTTGTTCGCCAAATGTCATGCTGCGTTTAAACAAGGCGGCAAATTCGTCGACTGGGTTCACGGGAATGGTGACTTCTACTACCATCCATTTACCGTTCCATTGGGCTACGGTCGCATTGATTTAGCACCCTATGTTTCGCAAATCGAGGACTTTGCCATCGAGTCCAACTTTCAGCACCACATTTGCGAAGCTGGACTCGCGCCCCGATCATTGTCGGAAGGCGAATATCAAGGCCAATGTAATTACGCCTATCATTTAGACGCCGGCGCATTTGCCCAAGTGCTAAAAGAGTTCTGCAAGAATGAACTAAACGTCGCTCACCAAATCGGCACGGTTGGCGATGTCACACTTGGCAATGACGGCGCTATCGAATCGGTTTTATTAAATGATGGAGGCACAGTATCGGCGGACCTGTATGTCGATTGCACAGGATTCAGCTCACTGTTACTCGGAAAACACTTAAACGTGCCATTCGTATCCGCCGACCAATATTTGTTTAACGATTCAGCCTTATCCGCGCATATTCCGTACACCGATGAACAAGATCCGATCGTAACTCACACGGTTGCGACCGCGCAAAACGCCGGTTGGATCTGGGACATAGGCTTGACTCACCGTCGCGGGGTTGGACATGTGTACGCCAGCGAGTATTTAAGTGACGATGAAGCTGAAGCTAATTTACGCCGCTACTTAGGCCCTCAGAGCGACCAACTAAGCGCCCGAAAAATATCCTTTAGCTCTGGACACCGAGCGCAGTTTTGGAAAAAGAATTGTGTCGCCGTAGGCATGTCAGCAGGTTTTGTCGAACCGCTTGAGGCTACCGCGATCATGTTGGTCGAGGTGGCGGCGCGATACATCGCTGAAAACTTACCGCCCGACACCAGCATCATGCGTATTACTGAAAAACGCTTCAATGAACAGATGGACTATCGCTGGCGACGCATCATAGATTTCTTAAAGCTTCATTACATGCTCACGAAAAGAACCGAACCGTATTGGCAAGCACACACTGAAAGCGATAGTATTCCAGACTCGCTGAAAGAAGACTTAGAGATTTGGGGCCACCGCGGTCCGGTCAACTCTGACTTTGACAGTGCGGTGGAGTTGTTTCCCGCCGCGAGCTATCAGTACGTGATGTATGGAATGGGGTTCAAACCTGACTTTTCTCGACAGGCGTACTTGTATCAGGAGCAACAGAAAGCCCAGCGTATCATGCAGCAGAACCGGCAAATTACCGAACAAATGCTTAAGTCGCTGCCGGCCCACCGCGATCTAATTGATCGTTGGATGGCCAGTACACAACGCTAATAACGAACAAGCACAACAATAACAAACGGATGAGACACAGCCATGGCTGAACTAAAAGAACTAAACCCCAAAGATCACGGCAACCTCAAGGTAGCGCCCAATTGCGCAATCAAGGTGGCACAAAAACAGCATTTAATTAACCTAAAAGTTAATGAAATTGGCCATGCTATGACAAGCTTCCCAGTGTTTCTTACTCGCGTAAGCGACCAAAGCGATTGGGCGATCTCAGCGATTACTAGTTTTGAAATCGATTCCAACCTATTTGTCAAAGATGACGCCTGGCAAGCTAGTTACCAACCTACTGGCATGCAGACTTACCCATTTTTCTTGATGAATTCGCCGAGCGAAAAGGGGCAATTCACAATGGGTATCGACGAAACCAACCCGGCCTTTAACACTGAAGACGGTCAGTCTTTATTCGAAGAAAATGACAAGGCAACTGAATACCTAAGTCAAGTTACCGCACAACTTCAGAACGACATCAAAAACGAGATACACAGCTATCGATTTATGCAGAAACTCGATGAGCTGGGACTAATAAAACCGATGGATTTACTAGTTTTCTATAACGAAGGTGCGGTAAATACTCTAAAAGGATTACACACAATTGATGAAGAGAAATTGCAAACCATGGACATCAGCGCAATTGACGACCTTCGCACGAGTGGCTACCTCGGCCCGGTATACGGCTTGTTAATGTCAATTTTTCAGCTTAATGCAATGATCAAGCGACATAACGAGTACGGCGATCTACGCCGCGTTGGCCAAGTCAAACTAGAAGCGCCAAAACCAAGTGCCTAACATTTGCAATGAGCCTGGCGTGGATCTCACACCAGTCTCGCTTGCTCACGACATCACCGTAACCGGAGAACCTTAATGACCAAATTATACGGCAACCTTTTTTCTCGACGCGCAATCCTACTTGGGCTGACATCCCTCTTTATGCTGGGCGGTTCATCATCACTGTACGCAAAAGTAAGCGTCGGACAGCAATATTTCACTCAGTACAATATTTGGGTAGAGAAAGAAAAGCATGTCACTACCAATTACAGTCGCGGCGAACTGATTCCGCTCAACACGGCTGTTACAGTAGAGTCAATCGGCGGAAAGACCATGGTGTTGGACGTTGATGGCCGCAAGATTATGATCGAAAACGTAAGAAAATTTACCTTGCGGGATATTAAGCAAATAGCCGAAGAAATGCTGGCACCGAACAAGGTCTCACTTGCGTCGTTTGCAAAAGACCGCCAATTGGACATCCAAAGCGGCATATTACGGCTTGGCATGTCAAAAGAACAAGCCATTATGACTCGAGGTTATCCACCAAGACACAAAACACCAACCACGAATGCCAACCAATGGGTCTATTGGACTAGCCGCTTCGTACAACTTACCATCGTTTTTGAAAACGGCAAGTTAACGCGCGGACGCGGCCTGTACTAAGCAAAGCAGGTGTTTATTTGGATCAACACCCTATTGCACTAGTGCTTACAGGAATGAGCCTATCAAGTGATATCTTCCGATAGGCTCACTTCCGGCGCACGCATAAAATCACATTTTTATAGACCGCTAATTACTTAACGCGGTCGAGTTAACTATTACCCCGCCAAGCAATAAGGCGACGTCATTAGCTAATAATTTGCGCTTAGTACGTCGGAGACAAATTGTCCAATAATCGACCATAAAGCGCGGCTTTTTCATCCTTTCTACTAAAAAGCCCCTTACAATGACGGCTCACAAGAATTTCACGAGATAACTCATGACAGATTACAACGGTAAGACGGCCGTCATCAGTGGCGGCGCTGAAGGGATAGGCTTAAGTATTGCAGTCGCGCTGGGCGAGCAAGGGATGAATATTGTATTGGGCGACATCGATCCGGCTCAACTAGCGTTAGCGGAAGAAACCTTAAGCAAACAAGGCGTACCAGTGTTGGTACTAGAAATGGATGTCACCAAGCCCCAGGACTGGCAGCGCGTAACAGAACAAGCTATCGAACGCTTCGGAAAAATTCACATGCTGGTGAACAACGCTGGCGTTAGTGGCGCACCAGGTCCCATTGAGCACACCAAGCATGATGACTGGCGTTGGGTTATTGACACAAATTTAATGGGCGTAGTCTATGGCGCCGAGAGCGTCGTACCGTTAATCAAGCAACACGGTGAAGGTGGTTGGCTTATCAATGTTGCGTCGATGGCAGGCATGATGGGCGTACCATATGCCAACGCTTATACGGCCACCAAGGTCGCCGTGGTAGGTATGTCCGAATCTTGGTATGCCGAATTGAAAAAGCACAATATCCACGTGTCCGTACTTTGCCCAGCCTTTGTACAAACTCGGATCCATTTGTCGCACCGCAATCGGCAGACCCAGTATAAAGATGATGCACCACGCTCTGAACGTAGCTCAGGTGGCAAAAACCAAGCTCAAGAATTAGTTGAAAACGGCATCCCTGTGGAAATCGTTGGTAAGCGCGTCGTCGAAGCGCTGAATGCCAATGAACTGTATATATTCACACACCCTAGTCATCGAGAGATTACTAAACAACGGGCAGAGGCAATTGACGCAGCGTTTGCACGCGCAGCCGACAGTCCGTTACTACAAGACATTGACGATCAACCGATCTTTAGTTTCGAGTAAAGCCGAGGAATTAGAGTCAACCTTAGGCCAATAGCGTGACCAGCATTCTAAATGCCGTCACGCTAATGGTTTATGACTCTTTGTCTTGAACACTAATACCGTGTTTCTTAGCCATTGAATAAATGGTGGTGCGTTTCATGCCTAGAACTCTAGCCGTTTTTGAAACATTGTTACCGAAACGATCTAAGTTATGCTGCAACAACTGTCGCTCGAACTGATCTTTAGCCTCTTTTAAACTAACCTCATCGGACAAATACTGGGTCGTAAGGTCGGCCACAATATTAGCTGTTAGGCGTCGTTCAGAAGGCTTAAGAAATCGACCGATATCAGTCAGACCATGCACCGTTTCACTACGTAAGGTCAATATCAAAAATGCGCTGGAAGCCAACGGTATTATTAATGCTGCCGAAAAGTGAAAACCAAGCTGCATGATAACTAATACCGCAATACTAGCTAGCACCATAGGTAAAATGGCCACCACGCTATACAAGCACTGAATTTGTACCTGCTGCTTACTGGCCCGCAGGTATCCCCACCATAAGATACCCATAGCGGCAAAATACATAAACACGGTAAAAGCTTGGAAAACAAAATAATAGGGCCCGCGTACAGCGGTTATGGTGTAACCAATTGACTCCGCTCCAGCGACAATGAAATTCGTCATCAAGGATAACGCAGCCAACACCAACGCGACTACTACTAAGCTATAGGACAAAAACTTGGTTTGACCACGCGCACTGACTTCGAGCGCATACAGCCCAATATAAGCAAGCGCAAAGAACGATACCGCGTAATAAACACGCAGCATATATTCAGACGCCATGCCACTGAACAAGCCAAGAATTACTAGCACCTCTGTGAGATTATGCAAGGCAAAAATACATACCATCGCCATGAAAATCCGAGAGGTACCTTGACCGTCGCGCGCTAAAAATATAACGGACAGCTTGAGCAATAACGCCAGCATTGCTGGCAATACAAAATATTCCATACTAAATTGTCTTCCAAACCCGTATTTGTTTTACATTTGGTATCCAAACTCTCCTACAACTAACCCTGAGCCCGAATGAATACCGCCAATACGATCTCCTTTACGCACCTTACCATTTTTTAGCAATTTGGCATAGTTAAGGGGGAAGGTTGCCGATGCAATGTTACCTAATTTGTGGTATGTCTTGATCATGCGCTGCTCCGGCACGGTGCTAAAAGTGGAAAACTTCTCAAATGGACGGCGACCAGTCTGGTGACTCAGCACCCAGTCGAACTGATCCCAGCCCAGTTGCTGCAAAGTGTCATTAATGATGCGTCGATGCATCCAAATAGACGCTCCCACGATCGGCCCCATTTTCATCTGCCCTTCAATAGAACCGTCACCATTGACGCGATAAAAACATTTCTCAGCATGGGAACTGTCTGTCTTGGTATTAAACAGCTCAAACCCACAGTTCTCGCCATAGCCAGCCTGCCCTAGGATCACCGCTCCACCAGCATCCCCGACCGACAACGCGCCAATAATATCCATCGCTTGGTCTTTGCTCAGATTAGTTTGGAGCTTTGCCATTGCCGCGCGTAACACGCGACTTGGAATCTCGCCGGTCACCACCAACGCGTAATCGGTCGATCCGCTTTTGATAAAGTGATTTGCAATCTCAATACCGTGCATAAAACCAAAGCATGCATTCGATACGTCGAACGCATGATCCGCCTTCAAGCCCAGCGCGCTTTGAATTGTATGCGCTGTCGCTGGTTCGGATTGGTCACGCTCAATGCCACAGAAAATCACCAATCCTATTTTCGCAGGATCGAGATTGGGACAGTTTGCAATAGCTTCTCGAGCAGCAGGAATCGCTAATGTTGACGGTAATACGCCCGCCGGCGCCACTCGACGTTCTTTGATACCCATATCGTTTGCCATCCAGTCCAAACGAATACCGTAGCGTTGCTCAGATTGAAACTCCTCAAAAAGGTGTGTTGACTTAACCACCTCATCAGGAAGATGCGTCCCTACAGATAGTATCTTGATGTTATTACTAAGTTTTTTTTGGAAACCAAAAGAAGAATGATAATTCATATAAAACCTCACACATATTTAAAAATTGAATTAAATTGGAGGTTTACTGTAGCGTAACTAGACGATTTGACCGCTCAACCGAGAGTCGAACCGCAGATAATAATGTGAATTAAGGCGCCGAATACTGACGCGCTTTTTTAGTGCGCTGTAGAAGTCAGCGCAACAAGGCGAGCTTTAGAGAATTAGACCCTCAGAGGATAGGTATTCTCGTAGATCATCAAACTGATCCAACACAGCAATAAGATCATTCCATTCATCAATATCATTCAAAGAATCTAGCTCATGCAAAGACAATCCCAACGTTGCAGCCGACTGCATGGTTTGTGACAACACATCAGCAGTCCCCCATGGCTTATCTAAAAACAACGCATTCGCGGGCTGAGCTAGACCCAGCAAATAATAGCCACCATCGTCACTTGGTGCGATAACGGACTCGCCCTGTTGCAGTCGTTCAAATGCAGTGACATAGGTGGCCGCAGCCGTATGCGGCGCATCACAACCCATCACCACCGCGGGGTAGCCAAAGGAATGTAATGCGTGACGCATTTTTTCGCCAAGATCGCCATCCGTTTGTACCGTCATGCGCACTGGGTAACGAGTCTGCATGGTTTCAAAAAAAGAATGGTGCTCATCCAGCCACACACTCAGATAAACCGACCCAGGCCAATGGCGAGTAGCAGCTTGAATGGATGCCTCCATCAGATAACTGGCTATGTACGCGGCTTGCTGTGCCGAACAATGTGATTGTAAACGCGTTTTCACCTTACCGGGAATCGGCGCTTTCGCGAACAGAATTAGCGGAATATCGGCATTCATCGCGGGTCAAGGTAACGACGCTTAAGCACTTCGGGCGACACGCCAAAATAGAAAGCCAAACGAAATAGCCACATCTGCAACACGGTTTTTACTACCCCATGTTGTTGCCAACGTCGAGCGCTGGTGGTGACTTTCAGTTTTGAACAGTACGGTTTAACCGTTGATTTTAGCTGCTTACAAAACGCCACATCTTCCATTAGCGGCAGCTCAGGATATCTACCAATTTGCTCAAATAAACCACGTCTAATAAACAGCGCTTGATCGCCGGTTGCAATGCTAGTTAAGCGTGAACGGCCATTAATGAAAAAAGCAATAATTCGCATCGCGAGTAAGTCGCTATCAAACTGCACGTCGAAGCGGCCCCAATCTTTGGCCTTTTTAACCTCGATCACGGCATTTGGTGGCAGTCGTGTATCTGCATGCAGAAACAATAAGACATCTTTACTCGCCACCGATGCACCGGCGTTCATTTGCTTGGCTCGCCCCATAGCACTATAAACTACGCGAAAATTAGCCGGTAATTCGACTAATAATTCGCGTGTTCCATCAGTGCTGCCACCATCAACCAATATGACTTGGTCAGCTTGCTGCTCAATCAAGTGTTCAAGCAAATACGGTAAGCTAGCTACTTCATTCAAAATTGGAACAATAATTGCCCAATTCTGCTGTCCGGCTATGTCGCGGCTGGGTTGATGCTTAACGTTTGGCACCAATCCGTAAACGTAGCGCGTTTAACTTAATGAAGCCCTCAGCATCAGCTTGATTGTACGCGCCCTCGTCATCTTCAAAGGTGGCGATGCGCTCATCAAACAACGAGTCTTTTTCTGATTGGCGACCAGCAATAGACACATTTCCTTTATACAATTTAACCCGAACCGTGCCGTTCACGTGTCGTTGCGATGCATCGATCATAGTCTGCATCATTTCTCGCTCAGGGCTCCACCAATAACCGTTATAGATCATCGACGCGTATTTCGGCATCAATTCATCTTTAAGGTGCGCAACTTCACGATCAAGAGTGAGCGACTCGATGGCACGATGCGCGCGTAGCATGATGGTTCCTGCAGGGGTTTCATAACAGCCACGCGACTTCATACCAACGTAACGATTCTCAACGATATCATCGCGCCCGATGCCATGCTCACCGCCGACTTTGTTCAACCACTCCATCACCGCCGAAGGTGACTTAGGCCGACCATTAATCGCCACGATATCGCCTTGCGAAAATTCCAGCTCAACATATTGCGCTTGATCCGGCGCTTCTTCGGGAGAAACGGTCCAGCGCCACATATCTGATTCTGCTTCCGCCCAAGGGTCTTCCAGGATCCCGCCCTCATAGGAAATGTGTAACAAATTTGCATCCATCGAATACTGCGACTTGCCGTCAGCTTTTTTCTCAACCGAGATATTGTGTTGCGCGGCATAACTCATCAACTTTTCACGCGAATTGAGATCCCACATGCGCCACGGAGCAATAATTTTGATATCCGGTCTTAAGGCATACGCACCGAGCTCAAAGCGCACTTGATCATTACCCTTGCCTGTTGCGCCATGCGATATAGCATCAGCACCAGTTTCATTGGCAATTTCGATCAAACGCTTGGCAATAAGTGGGCGAGCAATTGAGGTGCCGAGTCGATACTCACCTTCATAGATGGCATTGGCACGCATCATTGGATACACATAGTCGCGCGCAAACTCCTCACGCAGGTCATCAATATAAATGCTCTTAACCCCCATCGCTTCTGCTTTCGCACGCGCTGGCTCAACCTCTTCTCCTTGGCCAATATCAGCCGTAAAGGTAACCACCTCACAATCGTACTCTTCCTGAAGCCATTTCAAGATAATCGACGTATCGAGGCCGCCAGAGTAAGCGAGGACAACTTTTTTAATATCAGACATGATTTGAGTGTTGGATTAAAGGTCTTATAGAACCGCGTAGTGTCTGGTTTTATACCAAAAAGGTCAAGCCGCTGCAGGCTTGATGCTAAGACAAGCCGTGCGCAAATCACTAAAACCGTGTATAAAAAGGGGCGGTAGCTACACAAATGTGCAGATTGCCTAACAAAATAATAACTCACCACCAAATTTGGTTTATGCATAAACCAACTATTACGAGGGTAATGACATGATGGAAGAACTCAATTTTATTGCACGATGGGGGCATTTACTGTTCGGCATCACTTGGATCGGCATGTTGTACTACTTCAATTTTGTACAAGGCGGCTACTTTAAAAATGCCAGCCCTGAAGGACTCTCTGATGCAAAAGCCAAACTTGCTCCTAGCGCCTTATGGTGGTTCCGATGGGGCGCCATGTTTACTTTTATCACCGGTCTGTACTTACTACACACGATAAGCGCATCACTAAAATTCAATGAGTACATTATCGTTGGCGCCACACTCGGAACGTTAATGTTCCTCAACGTTTGGATAATTATCTGGCCGGCACAACAAATCGCGCTTGGTATGAAATCAGGAGATGGTCCCGCCGCCGGCGCCAAAGCGCTCCTCGCATCGCGCACCAACACCTTATTTTCCGCGCCTATGGCTTATTTCATGCTGGCGTCGGCGCACAAAGCACAAATGCCAACTGAAGGCTTGAGCAATGGATTATGGGCCGCTCTAGCAATCGTGATATTGCTCGAAGTGAACGCCATTTTCGGCAAACAGGGACCATTAGCGTCGGTTGCCGGCGTGGTTCATATGAGCTTATTGCTAACTGCTGCACTGGCTGGCGTACTGTACTTTTTGTAAAGCACGCATTTGGGGTTTTCAAATTCCGCTCAGACCGAGTAAACTCGGTAAAACCTGACGATAAAAGCGCCTACGGGCGCTTTTATTTTTTGTCTTGGCGATTCCAATCGATGACTATCAGCCACCAATATCATGCTAAGAAACTTAATTAATAAATTCCGCAAAGAAACCAAAAAAGCTTATCCCGAACCCGCGCTAATGAATGCCTATGCGCGCTTACCTGTGAGCTTTGTGCGCGGCGAAGCATGCACACTGTGGGATGCCGACGGTAAACAATACCTCGACGCTCTAGGCGGAATAGCGGTTACCTTTCTCGGCCACTGTCATCCGCGAATTAGCCAAACCATTTCATTGCAAGCCACCAAGTTACTGCACACAAGCAACCTGTTTCACATTCAAGAACAAGCTCAGCTTGGTGAAAAATTTTGCAAGATTTCTGGCATGGATAAAGTCTTCTTTGGGAACTCCGGAGCCGAGGCCAATGAAGCCGCTATTAAAATTGCACGTTTACATGCGCGCACTAAAGGCATCGAACGACCAGCTATTATCACCATGAATCACGCATTTCACGGTCGCACAATGGCAACTTTGTCTGCCTCAGGCAATCCGAATATTCAACGCGGATTTGAACCGCTAGTGGAAGAATTTATTCATGTTGAATTCAACAACATTGACGCTATTAGCGCCTATGCCAGCAATCCCAATGTGGTAGCTGTCATGCTGGAACCGATTCAAGGCGAAGGCGGCATCTTGGTGCCTGATGCGGGTTACTTGGCGGCAGTACGCGAGATTTGCGACCAACACGGTTGGCTGCTTATTTTGGATGAGATTCAAACTGGCATAGGCCGTACCGGAAAATGGTTTGCGCATCAGCATGAGGGTATCCAGCCCGACGTTTTGACCAGTGCCAAGGCTCTCGGCAATGGTATTCCTATTGGCGCTTGTGCCGCGCGCGGTTCGGCAGCCGAACTTATCGGCCCAGGCTCACATGGTACAACCTTTGGCGGCAACCCGTTCGCCAGTCAGGTTGGAAACGCTGTGATCGATATTATTACCGAAGAGAACTTAATCGAGCGCGCAGACCAAATCGGATGCTATTTAAAGAAACAGCTGCAACAGCATCTCGGAATAATCGAAAAAGTCGTCGACATTCGAGGACGAGGACTCATGCTCGGCATCGAGTTAGACAATGCTTACCCAAATCTAGCCATGACCTTCCTAGAACAAGGTTTAGTCGTCAACATTACTGGCGCTGGCAAAGTTATTCGACTACTCCCGTCAGTGCTCCTAACTGAAGCACAAGCCAAACAAATCGCGGAAACGATTCGCGACGTAATTACTAGCCTGTAGTCAGCGGAGCACAACAATGTCAGTACAACATTTTCTAACCCTAGACGATCTAGACGCGGCGACCTTAGCGCAGCTTATTGATCGCGCTATCGAACTGAAAACCGAGTTCAAACAGGGCTTAGTTTACGAACCACTCCGCAATAAAAGTCTGGCGATGATATTCAGCAAGTCATCCACCAGAACACGCGTCTCGTTTGAAGTCGGCATGCGTCAACTCGGCGGCGGCTCACTTTACCTGAGCCCTAATGACACCCAAATTGGGCGCGGCGAACCGATCGAAGATACCGCCAGAGTGGTATCAAGCATGGTCGACGGCATTATGATTCGAACCGCATCGCATCATGATGTAGAAATTCTCGCCGCGCACTCTAGCGTACCGGTGATAAACGGCCTAACTGACGACTATCACCCTTGTCAATTGTTAGCTGATATTCAAACATTTCAA
This sequence comes from Arenicella xantha, assembly GCF_003315245.1. Classification (NCBI taxonomy): domain Bacteria; kingdom Pseudomonadati; phylum Pseudomonadota; class Gammaproteobacteria; order Arenicellales; family Arenicellaceae; genus Arenicella; species Arenicella xantha. The sequence goes on from NZ_QNRT01000001.1 coordinate 909,946, forward strand.
GAAACTCGTGGCAGCATTCGAGGCGCCACCATCGCATGGGTTGGTGATGGTAATAACGTTTGTCATTCATTTATGAACGCCGCTCGAATTTTCGGATTCACGCTGCAAATCGCCACACCAAAAGGCTTCGAACCAGATCAAGCTGTTACTGCATTGAACCATAACCACATTTCACTTAGCCATGACCCCAAGAACGCAGTAACCGGTGCCGACGCGGTAGTCACGGACACCTGGGCCAGTATGGGCCAAGAGTCTGAACGAGCTAAACGTGAAGCGGCGTTTGACGGCTATTGTGTTGACTCGAGCCTAATGGCATTGGCGCATAAAGATGCCTTGTTCATGCATTGCTTACCCGCGTATCGTGGACGAGAAGTCTCTATTGAGGTGATCGAAGGAGCACAAAGTGTGGTATTTCAAGAAGCAGAAAATCGACTGCATGCGCAAAAAGCCTTGTTAGAGCTACTACTCGCATAGAAATGCCCGACTCCTTTCTTCAGGTAAACCAACTGAGTGCTGCATACGACCAGCACGAAGTAGTCGTAAACAATGTCACCTTTGGCCTGAAAGAAGGTGAACTAGCATGCCTACTCGGCCCTAGCGGCTGCGGTAAGACGACTATCTTAAGAGCCATCAGTGGTTTTCAGTCGATTCGCTCAGGCAGCATCTATTTAGATGGTCGGCTATTATCAGACGCCAAAACCTCAGTTCCACCAGAGCGCCGCAATGTAGGAATGGTATTCCAAGATCACGCGCTATTTCCGCACCTCACCATAGCCAACAATGTCGGCTTTGGTCTGCACCAACTAGCCCGCTCTGAGCGAGCACAACGAGTGGACGACATGCTTCATCTAGTGGGCATGGCTGATTATCGAAACCAATACCCTCATGAGCTTTCAGGTGGTCAGAGTCAGCGCATTGCGTTAGCGCGAGCATTGGCCCCACAACCGAAGCTGTTATTAATGGATGAGCCCTTTTCAAACCTAGATACCGCACTACGTGAAACCTTAGGCTATGAAGTACGCTCTCTGTTGAAAGAGTCCGGCATTACCGCCATTATGGTGACTCATGACCAACACGACGCATTTGCGTTAGGCGACCAAGTCGGTGTGATGGCCAACGGCCAACTAATGCAATGGGATAGCTCCTTCGGCCTTTACCACGCGCCCAATAATCGCTTTGTGGCAAATTTTATTGGCGACGGTGTGTTTGTTCGAGGTCAAATGGTGGAAGACAATGTTGTCATCACAAACTTCGGTGAGGTCCGCGGTGAGAGTGTCAATCATCAACATATTGGCAAAGATGTCGACATGCTAATCCGCCCTGATGACGTTAAATATGCTCCTGAAAGCCCGATTCGCGCGCGCGTTACCCGCAAAGCATTTAAAGGTGCGCAAACGCTCTACACTATTGAAACAGAAAGCGGCGACACACTGCTTAGCTTGGTACCAAGCCATGACGACTACGAAATTGGTGACGTAATAGGCGTAAGCATAGAAGCCGACCACCTTGTCTGCTTCGAACAACAGCCGGCCTAAACGAACCGCACGCGTAGAGCTTAGATCGCGATAGTCTGATTGAGTGCCATAGCGCCTGAAATCAGTGCCCGCCCCTTTGGTGCCTTGCAGCATCGAGCAACAGAATTTTCTGACTTAACAACACCACAGTCGTCACATGCTTGGAGTAGCGAACGCTGATTTATCGGATTCACTACGGTAAGCCAATTGTGTGAACGAGTTGCTTTGCGACGATTAAATTTTGCACTTAAAACGGTCATAGTCTCCCCCTAATAATTAGTCTCTGACAGCACATCAACGAGTAATTACTTGTCAGTATAATGCAGCCATGTGACGCGCTCTTTACAGGCACATTTAAGGTTAGGGCTAAAGAGGAAAACTAATCGATACCTTAACCCTTAGATAGCGGAGGATGGTAAAGAACTTGAACCACAGTCCCTTCAGGGTCATGACAATAGAAACTCCGCGCGCCGTCGCGGTGCGTTCTTGGTGCGGCTGCCATTTTAACTTTGTTCTCTAGTAGGAAATTATACCAAGCATCTACGTGCTCAATCTCATCCACAATTATGCCGGTGTGCGCCAAAACTTGCGCCTTGTCACCCGTGTTTTCCACCACGTGCAGCGCTAAGTTGTCGACACCGCTGCATAAATATACGTTTTCTTGATCGGGACGCCACTCTACATTAAATCCAAGCAGATCTACGTAGAACGATTCGACCAAGGCAAGGTCAAGCACATTCAATGCGACATGTCGCATGCCAGCATGCGGAGGTCTAGTTAAGCTCATTCGATAATCTCATGTGAATGGGTAATAGTGGCTGTTTTACCAAGCATAATCGATGCAGAACAGTACTTCTCAGCCGACAACTGCACCGCTTTCGCGACGGCTTTATCGGTTAAGCCTGTTCCACTAACTTTAAAATGAAGATGTATTTTGGTAAACACTTTCGGGTCGGTTTCAGCACGCTCGGCGTCCAACTCTGCGACGCAGCCAGTGACTTCTAAGCGCCGCTTTCGTAATATATGCACCACATCAAATGACGCGCAACCGCCCATACCAATCAGCAACACCTCCATCGGTCGTGCGCCCATATTCTCGCCACCGTACTGTTCCGCACCGTCCATTTGAATGGTGTGACCTGTCCCTGATGTGGCTTTAAAGTTCACATTTTTCTGTAACTCAACGACTGCTTTCATAATCTGGTATTCGCTTGTTATATTGTCGATCGTAGTAATAGGTTAGCTAGTAGTTTGGCCAACTCGGCTTAACTAAAAGAACAGTTCATGCAAACGTTTGCCTGGTTCGTCAGCTCGCATAAACGCTTCTCCAACTAAGAAGCTGTTAACTTGATGGTCGCGCATCAATTGTACGTCTGCTGGCTCATGGATACCGCTTTCAGTCACCACTAGCACGCCATCGGGGATTGAGCTTAGCAGATCAAGCGTAGTGTTTAGTGATGTGCTGAAGTTACGCAAGTCGCGATTATTAATGCCAATCATCGGCATATCGAGTTGCAGACCTCGGTGCAACTCTTCTTCATTGTGAACTTCAACCAACACGTCCATACCCAACTCTAACGCACGACCAGCCAAGTCCTGCATTAAGCCATCTTCCAAGGCCGCGACGATCAATAAAACACAATCGGCATCCATTGCTCGAGCTTCGTAGACTTGGTAGTCGTCTAACATAAAATCTTTGCGTAACATCGGTAAGGTGCAAGCTTCGCGAGCCAACGCAAAGTAATCAGCAGAACCTTGAAAGAAGTGTTCGTCAGTCAACACCGACAAACACGCAGCACCATATTTCTGATAACTTTCAGCAATCTGGGCTGGCCTAAAATCAGCACGAATCACACCTTTGCTAGGGCTCGCTTTCTTAACTTCAGCAATCACCGCAGAGTGCCCCTTTGCAACGGATTGATTCAAACTACTAACAAATCCGCGACATGGCCCCGTGTCATCAGCCTCAGATCGAACGTCCGCCAACGTGCGCTGACGCTTAGCATGCTCAACCTCTTGTTGTTTGTATGACATGATTTTGTCCAGCACATCAGAACCGGTCGACATAACGGCATGCGTCATTTAAGCCCCCTGCTTTGCAGCATTGGTTTCGTGATTGGTTGCCGCAATGTAGTTTTCTTTAGCCTGACGCGCTCGACCACTGTCAATCGAATTTGCCGCTTGCTGCACACCATCAGCAAGTGACTCTGCTAAGCCAGACACATAGATTCCAGCGCCGGCATTGAGTAAAACGATATCGCGAGCAGCACCAGGCTGCCCAGCTAATACTTGATCCACTAAGGCCAACGACTGTTCTGGGCTGTCGACCACGATCTGATCAATGCTTGCCGCGCTTAAACCAAAGTCACTTGGCTGCACCTGATAAGTTCTGATTGTGCCATTCGACAATTCGGTAATTTGGGTTGGAGCGCAAATGCTAATTTCATCCATACCATCATCCGAATGCACCACTAGCGCATGCTGACTCCCGAGATGCTGCAATACATGCGCCAAAATTTCTGTTAACAACGGCGAAAACACACCAACCACCTGACGTTTTACGCCAGCGGGATTGGTCAGCGGCCCCAGCACATTGAACAAAGTGCGAACCGCCATTTCTTTACGTGCCGCGATCGCATAACGCATCGCACTGTGATGCATTGGAGCGAACATAAAACCAACACCAGATTGCTCAATCACAGCGGCGACTTGGTTTGCATTTAGAGACAGGTTTGCACCGGCTTGCTCCAATAAGTCAGCACTGCCAGATTTACTGGAGACCGACCGATTACCGTGCTTGGCCACACTAGCGCCAGCACCAGCAGCCACAAACGACGCGGCAGTCGAGACATTAAACGTACTCGTGCCGTCGCCACCGGTGCCAACTATGTCGATCAAATTATCCGTATTCACCGACACTGCATCAGCCAAAGAGGCCATCACTTCAGCGGCAGCGGTTATTTCGTCTACCGTTTCACCCTTCATTCGCAGCCCAATAAGTAAGCCGCCTATCTGCGCATCAGTGCATTCGCCTGTCATAATTTGCTGCATAACGGATCGCATCTCAGCACGACTTAGAGAATGGCCATCAACGACCTGAGCGATAGCGTGTTGAATGTTCATGATAAGCCACCGTTTACTGATGTTGGAATGGTTCTTACTGGTTCGGTTTGTTCGAGAAAATTCTTAAGTAAATCGTGCCCGTGCTCGGTCAGTATCGATTCAGGGTGAAACTGCACCCCTTCCACCGCCAGTTCTCGATGTCGCAACCCCATAATCTCACCGTCATCAGTCCACGCAGTTACCTCTAAGCATGCAGGTAGCGAGGCTTGTTCGACCACCAAGGAATGATAGCGAGTGACAATATACGGATTCGGCAAGGAGTCAAAAACTCCCTCTCCTATATGTTGTATTGCTGACGTTTTACCATGCATAATCTGCTTGGCATGAACCACCTTACCACCATACGCTTGGCCTATGCTTTGGTGCCCCAGGCAAACCCCCAGCAGAGGAATACGACCGGCAAAATGCGACACTGCCGCGAGCGATATACCGGCACCATCTGGCGTACATGGACCGGGGGACAGCACCACTCGATCTGGCTTTAGCGCATCTATCTCAGCCAGCGTGATTTCATCATTACGAAATGTCTTAACCTCTTCACCTAGCTCACCAAAGTATTGAACCAAGTTGTAGGTGAAAGAGTCGTAGTTGTCGATCATTACTAACATAACAGCTCCTAAACGCTTGGGCGTTTGTTAAACCCTAGACCTTGGGTTGCCATCTCGACAGCGCTCACCATGGCACGCGCCTTGTTGAGCGTTTCTTCCCATTCACTGGCTGGAACCGAGTCAGCCACAATTCCGGCGCCAGCTTGCACATTTAGCACACCGTCCTTAATCACGGCTGTGCGGATCGCGATGGCGGTATCCATGTTGCCATTCCAGCCTAAATAGCCTACCGCACCTGAATAGATACCCCGTTTAATTGGCTCGAGCTCATGAATGATTTCCATCGCTCGAATCTTCGGTGCACCGCTGACAGTGCCTGCCGGAAACGTGGCTTTCAGCACATCAATCGCGTCATACTCTGGCTTAATCGTGCCATCGACATTTGACACTATGTGCATCACATGTGAGTACCGCTCAACTTGCATCTTCTCGGTTAAGCGCACCGAACCAATGGTGGCAATTCGCCCGACATCATTGCGCCCTAGATCTATGAGCATTAAATGCTCTGCTAACTCTTTATCGTCATTGAGCAACTCGACCTCAAGCGCCTGGTCGGATTCCAGAGTATCTCCACGATGCCGCGTGCCAGCGATCGGCCTAACCGTTACCGAATCGTCTTGTAGGCGCACCAATATTTCTGGCGACGAACCTACAATTTCAAAGCCACCCATGTCCATAAAATACATATAGGGCGACGGGTTGATGGTGCGTAATGCACGATACAGGTCAAAAGGTCGGCCAGCATACGGCACCGATAATCGCTGAGATAAAACCACCTGCATAATGTCGCCGTCACGAATATAGTCGCGGCATCGATCAACCGCAGCCTCGAATTCCGGTTGACTGAAATGCAACTGATACTCGCTCTCTGTGGTGGTTTGCTCATTAGCCTTAACAACCGGTGCTGCAAAACTCGACGCCAAGCCTGCTACGCACGCATCCAAATGTGCTTCCGCTATGTCAAAGGCATTATCCACCGATAAATCGGCCAAGGTCACCATAAAAATACGGCCTGACAAATTATCGAATACCAACACATCAGTAGACACCATTAACATAATATCTGGCGTACCGATGGCATCCTCTTTGCTCGCTAAGTTGAGACGCGGCTCAATATGGCCGACTATTTCATAACCAAAGTATCCCACCAAGCCTCCCAACATATCTGGAGCGCCAGCCACATCGGCAACCTTAAACTGAGCTTGTAGCTCACGCACGGTCTCCAATGGGTCAGCCACACTACGTGACTCAGTAAGCTCTCCCTGTTCTTCAACTTCAAGCTCGCAACCGAAAAAGCGGTAGACCTTATTGCACGGTAAGCCAATAATCGAGTATCGCCCCCATTTATCGCCACCTTGCACCGATTCAAATAGGTAAGTGTATGGCTGCGCCGCCAATTTCAGGTAAGTGCTAACTGGAGTATCTAAATCGGCTAACGTTTCGCGAATTACCGGCAGGTGGGTATAACCCTGCGCTCGCAACCGGTCGGCGCGCTGGTTAAACGCTTGACGCTCTTGATTCAACGGTGACGAAGCTTGAGATTGGTGCGGTGCATTAACCGACGTTGACGTATCGCGGGGCACATTGTAGTGCAAGTTGGTATTGGAAGACATGACAATAAATTCTCAGGAAAAGCAGCGGATATACACCGCAAAAAATCAAACAGGCCACCACCTAAGTAGGGCACCGACCGCTCAGGCACAGCTAAGCGAAACGAATTAGACTCGCCAGCTTCGCCAAGACTCTATTGTCTGGCAATGTTTGATCTGTATGTTTACCTGATATTGCATGTATTTGAAATAAGGAAAATCCTTGTATTGCTAATGATTGCTTGAGTTTTGGTCTAGGTCAAGTAATTCTGTATCAAGCCTACACAGACTGCGCGATATTGGCACGCATTTCACTAATAACACTCGCATAGTCGTCCGCGTTAAAAATTGCCGAACCCGCCACAAACGTATCAGCACCTAAGGCCGCCAACTCGCCGATGTTATTCGCCTTTACACCGCCATCAACCTCGAGCCGAATCGAGCGCCCACTGGCATCGATTAGGGCGCGCGTGGCGACAATCTTGCGCTTTACGTGCTCAATAAAGGACTGCCCACCAAAGCCTGGATTGACTGACATCAGCAACACCATGTCAACTTTTTCGATGGCCCATTCCAAGATACTCAATGGAGTAGCCGGATTCAATACCAATCCGGCTTGGCAACCATGGCTCTTAATGAGCTGGAGGGTACGATCAACGTGCTTACTGGCTTCAGGATGGAAAGTAATCATCGATGCACCAGCATCAGCAAAATCGGGAATAATACGGTCTACCGGTTCCACCATTAAATGTACGTCGATAGGGGCTGTCACACCATGATCTCGCAAAGCCTGACAAATCATCGGCCCAATAGTTAAATTCGGCACATAATGATTATCCATAACATCGAAATGCACCCAGTCAGCACCCGCTGCCAACACATTATCAACTTCTTCACCCAGGCGGGCAAAATTGGCGGATAAAATAGACGGCGCGATTACATAGTCGGTCATGGCAAATTCTCTATCGATTCACTCAGCAATAACATGCGAGCATGGGTTAGCTTAGTAGCGCGCCAATTATAACCAAGCCAGCGCTTTTTTTATCGCAAAAGTTAAGATTTACTGTAAAAGCAAAAATAATGCCCCGTTGCCACGCACAATATTAAGCATCAGCACTTCCTTACCTTGAATGGCTTTGCGAAACGAATCCATATCTCTAACCGGCTTGCGATTGGCTGATACGATTATATCGTTAGTTCGAACCCCGTGCTCCCAAGCAACACTGCCTCGTTCAACATTGCGAACCAATACACCTTCGCCAACACTGGTACTGACCTGTCGAGCATCAATATTGCCCAACGTAGCACCGTCAAGTTGATGGTGCACCATCGAGCCAGTATTAGAAGGTTTAGTCGATGACTCTAAGATCGGGCTGAGCGTAACGCGCTGCCCCTGCCGTGCCACTGTTAACTCAAGCGTATCGCCAGCGAACTGCTGACCGACTAATGACCTTAAATCATTACCTCGGTAAATAGTTTGACTGCCAGCGGCCAAGATAACGTCACCCGGCGTCAAGCCTGCTTGCTCAGCACTGGAACCCGCAATGACATTGGTTATCACTGCACCGCCTAATTGTTTTATATCAAAAGCACGCGCCAGATCAGGGGTTAAGTCTTGCACCTGAACCGCCAAAAATCCACGTTGCGGTGCGCCATATTTAACTAAATGCTCACCGATGCGCAACGCCATATTGACCGGTGTCGAAAACCCTATTCGTGAACTACTCGCGGTTTGCGCGGTCTTTGCGGTATTCAAACCGACGAGTTTGCCATCAAGATCAACCAATATTCCACTGCCAACGGCGGCATCACTTTGAATAAATTTGCGGTGTGGTTGCAGACTGTTACGTTGCGCCAACGCGCTAATCACGCCTGTCACCACAGTGTTCTGCTCCCCCAAAGGATCCCCAATTGATACAACAAAATCGCCAACCCGCATGAGGCTCGAGTCTCCAACCGGAATCGCAGATAGATCTTTGGCATCGATTTCAAGAATTGCCACATCGGAAGCCAAATCACTGCCCACCACGCGCCCCTCAAGCTCACGACCATCGCTCAAGGTAACAGCCGCTGTATTGGTACCACGCACACTGTGCTCATTAGTCAAAATCAGCCCATTGTCAGCATCGATCACAACTCCGAGGTGAAACGAATCGGTAGCTTGGATCCGGCGCTGGTCAAAAAATCGTCGAAAAAACGGGTCATCGAAGCGGTCGCGGCGACTCTGCACTCTAGCCGGAACCGAAATTCTAACCACGGCGGTCTGAACCCGCTCTATCATCGGCGCAAGAGACGGTAATGGCTGCCCCTCAACCGCGAGCGGCAATGCTGCGTTAGCGGTGAGCGAAACCAGCCACCCTAAATAACATAGAGCAATTAATGATTTCATATTCTCTCTCTACAACTACGGATTACAGTGCGAGGTCTAATGCGTCACTCCTGAATCTCGGTTAACTCTTAGAATTTGCGATTCCGTTTGGCACATGCCCAGTTGGAACATGTTGCCGGGCCGAATCACAATGCCCTTCCTGATCGTCAAAAAAGATGTCGGCCCCAAACGTGCGAAGAAACTCGCCCTTGGGTAAGCCACCCAAAAAAACAGCCTCGTCAATTCGAATATTCCACGCCCGCAAAGTTCGAATAACACGCTCATGTGCCGGCGCAGAACGCGCCGTAATAATTGCAGTTCGAAGCGGCGATTCGTCGACCGAAAATTCAGATTGAATGCTGTGTAGTGCTGCCAACATGTTTCGGAATGGCCCGCCTGGAAGTGGTCGTTTAGCCGATTTTACTTCATGCCGTGAGAATTCCACCAAACCTTTCTGTTTGTAAATCTGCTCTGCTTCGTCGGAGAACACCACAGCATCGCCGTCAAAGGCAATGCTTAGCTGCGCATTATGATCAGCCGATTTATTAAAATTAGACGGCAGCATGGTGGCCGCGGCGAACCCTGCCGCCAAGGTGCTTGCCACATCGCGGGGATCGCTCGATAAAAAGACATCCGCACCAAACGGCTCCACATATTTAAATGGGCTGCTGCCATTAGTAAACGCAGCGCGCGTAATAGGTAAGTTGTGCTGCTGAATCGAATTAAAGATTCGCAAACCCGTATCGGCAGAATTGCGTGACAGAAGAATCACTTCAACTCGCTCGCGAACTGGGCTGAGATCATTCAATTTGAGTAATTTTTGAACAAGTGGAAACGCAACACCAGGTTCTAGCAGGTCATTTTCCCGCTCTATTTGATATCGACAATAGGCTTGAATACCTTCTTGCTCAAAGACCTTATGCCCTTCATCAAGATCAAACAACGCGCGCGACGAAATGGCAATCACCAACTTTTGCTCATCATTCATCGGCACCCCACCCCATTTAATAATGCTGTTTTTCCTACCATTGAATCAGTGTATCAATATTGTTTAGTTCGCAAGCAAAGCTAACAAACTATTTAGAGTCCCGACACATTTCACGCAGTGCAAAATAGATACTCTATTTAATTTCACCTCAGCTAAGCATGTCAATAACATATTATGTGCGGCGCCCATGGGTAGTTAATCATCGACGCGCGGCTCTCTAAAGGTTTGCTCAGGATTCTTACCAACCTGCGTTTTACAAAATGCGATGACTTGGCTCTGGTCAGTTTTAAAGTCAGCCAATGGCGGGCGCGGCGGCAAGATGGTAAATGTCTTATTTTGAAAACAAGGACCCGCCACCACAATCGGCACATTGGCTTTCTTAGCTAAATAGTAATAGCCACTCTTTAACGTTTCCTGATAGCCACGCGTTCCCTCTGGTGTTATCAGCAAACGTAATCCATCCGCTTGTTCGAAGCGCTCGGTCATCGAGTCAACAAAATTTGTGCGCTTACGACGATTGATCGGCTCGACTCCCAGAAACCGACAGAGATAATTCAACGGCCAGATGAAAAATGCATCTTTGGCAAAGATCTTCACATTGAGATCCAGCGCATGGATCGCCAACCAACCATAAACGAAGTCCCAATTGCTGGTGTGCGGAACCGCCACAAAGATATACTTTTCGTCCACTGGCGGGTCGCCAATAATCCGCCAGCCAAGCAGCTTGAACAAGATATAGTGGCAAATTCTCTGTTTCACATTACTCAACTTGTTTGTATTGGCGCGACGCGCAATCGCCCATAATAAAACAATTTTCCGATCTACGGCAGTCAAGTTGCGACACAACAAGATTTACTTGCTGAATCATCTAATTAAAACAAGCCGAGCTGGGAACTTTCACGCACCTCGACAATCGCCAGCGAGCCTTGCTCTGGGTCATGTTTCACCAAATTGGACAGCGTGATACCAATTAATCGAATCGGACGATGCCCAGCCTCAGTTCGGCGTAATAGCTCAGGCAAGGTCCCAGTAATATCTGACACACTAACAAATACGCTCGCCGTAGTTTTGCTGCGTGTATTGAGCTGAAAATCCGAGTAACGCAGCTTTAACGTCAAGGTCCGTGCGGCCAGTTGCTTAGCCTCAAGTGTCGACTCCAAGCTAGCCGCGATAGTTTGCAAGGTCTGCCAGATAAACTGTTTATCAACCACGTCGCCACTAAACGTGGTTTCCTGACCGATCGACTTACGCGTTCGATGCGCTCTAACCGGTCGCTCATCAATACCTCGAGCTACGCGATAATAATACGCTCCAGCTTGACCAAACTCAGTCTGCAATTCCACCTCGGTACGTGAGCGCAAATCGGCGCCAGTAAAAATACCTAAGCGCTGCATTTTTTGTTCGGTAACCTTACCCACTCCAAAAAATTTTCGAATCGGCAATTGCTGTATAAACGCGTCAGCGTGCTCTGGTCGAATAACATAGAGGCCATCAGGCTTATCCATATCAGAAGCAATCTTGGCTAAAAACTTGTTGTATGAAATACCGGCCGACGCGGTCAAATCAACAGTCGACTTAATGTCCTGCTTGATTCTTTGCGCCACTGCGGTAGCCGACCCTAAGGCCGCCGCTCGCTCCGTTACATCTAAATAGGCTTCATCTAGTGATAACGGTTCAATCATGCTGGTGTACTGCTTGAACACCTCATGAATACCAGCAGACGCCTGACGATACGCATCGAACCTAGGCGGCACAAAGATCGCGTCTTTACACAACTTTACCGCACGCGACGACGGCATCGCCGAATGCACGCCAAACTGTCTGGCCTCATAGCTGCACGCCGCAACAACGCCACGACTCTCCGGCTTACCGCCCACAATGACTGGCTTGCCGCGCAATTCTGGAAAGTCCCGTTGCTCCACCGATGCAAAGAAAGCATCCATGTCGATGTGTACAATTTTGCGAGTCACCGGCTAGCCTAGCTCATTGAATCTGCCAATTGATGGCAGCCTTACCATGCTGGACTAAATAATTGTTAGCCTGCGAAAAATGCCGACACCCTATAAAACCTCGATGTGCAGATAACGGTGAAGGATGCGGAGCGGTTAGCACTAAATGACGCTGCCGGTCGATGACTTGCCCCTTTTTCTGCGCATACGCACCCCACAACAAAAACACCACATGTTCGCACCGCTGGTTAACTACATTAATCACGCGATCGGTAAATTGCTCCCAACCCTTGCCCTGATGGCTTGCAGCACGCCCCTGCTCAACGGTCAGCACCGAGTTTAACAACAGCACGCCTTGTTTAGCCCATTCAGTTAGATTGCCGTGTGATGGATAGTCACACGCCATATCAGTCGTCAGCTCCTTATACATATTCCGTAGTGATGGCGGAATCGCTACGCCTGGCGGCACACTGAAACTTAAGCCATGAGCTTGACCGGGCCCGTGATACGGATCTTGTCCAAGGATGACCACCCGGACATCGTCCAGCGGCGTCGCATTAAATGCAGAAAAAATATCAGCACCACTCGGGTAGATCACTTTACCACTGGCTTTAGCCTCTCGAAGAAATGCTGAAAGCAGCTCCATATAGGGCTGCTCAAACTCACCCTTCAACGCTCTAAGCCACTGATCTTCAAGCTTAATTTCTCTATCAATCATCATAAAAAGCGAATTAATGACACCGTATTTATTAACATTAGGTAAGAACTCGAAGGAAATATCCAGTAGCTAACAATCGTCACTAATAATAAATAATCCATCGCTCTCGCAGAAATCCTAGTTTACAGCAGTTTTTTACTCAAACTACGCGCCATTGCCTGTCTAACAATTCGTTCATAAATCAAGAATATGAATTAACGAAACTTAAGTCTCATTGAGCCGCAAATGTACCCATCCTAAAATTGCATCGATTGCCAGCCTACCCTATTAATCGCTGCAATCATAAAAACTACCCACTACCACAAATAATCAGGAGTAATTCCTATGTCAAATAAAAACCCAGTTCTGCCCAACTTCCTCAAGGTATTGACCGTTGCGACCTTCGCCTTGATCGGCTTGGCAAGCTACGCTGGTCAGCATGAATCTGAACAAAAGCCCAAACAAGAGCGAATTGTTGAATTAAAAGAGATGACCAATACCGACCATAAATTAGCTCCAGTAGAGAGTCGTAAATTAACTGATGCCGACGCGGCTAAGGCCGAAGATGCACTCGCTGAGGACATCAACGCAGCCACCAAGAAGCTCAATGAAGAACCGCAAACTTGGAATACTGATGATTAAGCTGTGACGCAAATTTTAAAACGCTATTGAAAATTGAAATGCGATTTAGTATCACTCGAAGCCCGGCATCGCCGGGCTTTTTAACGCCCAGCTAATGAAGCGCAATACACACCTTAGGCTATACTGAGGCGTAACGAATCTCACTCAACAACCCAAAATTAGGAAATAACTATCATGATCAAAATTGGCGACTCTATTCCTGCAGCAAGCATTACCACAATCGACAAAGATGGTCAGGCAAGCACTAGCGCTGAACTGTTTTTTGCCAATAAAAAAGTCGTGCTGTTTGCACTTCCTGGTGCGTTTACACCAACTTGCTCTGAGGCACACCTGCCTGGATTTGTAGTTAAATATGATGACTTCATTGCAAAAGGCATTGACGTGGTAGCCTGCTTATCGGTAAACGACGCGTTTGTCATGAAGGCTTGGCAAGCAAGTCAGAATGCCGAGAACCTCACTATGATTGCCGATGGTGGAGCAGCCCTGACTGAAGCTTTAGGGCTCACTCTGAATACCGGCGATTTCGGTGGCGTACGTTCGCAACGCTACTCCATGATGGTAGACAATGGCGTAGTCACTCAGCTTAATGTAGAACCTGCAAATGGCTTTGAGGTCAGCGACGCAGAGACAATCTTAGGACAACTGACATAACACTGTAGTTGAACTGATGATCGACCAGCTAATCGCTGCTGGTCGATCTCACTTTACTTTGTTTGAGCCAACTAAAACGGTTGAGGGAAACGTTTTATGACGCCGTCAATATCCGCCAAAACCTCGGCCGAGAGCGCGACTGAGTAAGCATCTAAGTCCTCGGCCAACTGCTCCATTGAGGTTGCGCCAATAATGGTTGAGGTTACACCAGCTAATTGATAAACCCACGCTAAAGACAATTGCACTAAACTCAGATCATGCTGGTCTGCAACTTCTTTATACGCCGCAATCGCTTCGTGCGAATGAGCAGTGTCGCGGAAAATGCCATTACGCTGCTGCATCGTCCAACGACATCCAGCCGGTTTCGCGCCATTTGCATATTTACCTGACAACGCACCACCAGCCAACGGCGACCACGGCAGATAGGCCACATCGTTAAACACACAGTTTTCAATTAAATACGGCCAATCCTTAAGATGCAATAAGCTAAATTCATTTTGAATTGACACCATTTTGGGTAAGTCATGCAACTCGGCTAGCCGCAAATACTCACTGATGCCCCATGGTGTATCGTCGGACAAACCTATATGGCGGATCTTACCAGCCTGCATCATTTCATCGAGTGCCTGCAATATTTCCAATAACCCGGCACGCTCTTGCTCAATATCGGTGTCAGTTGGGTCAACCTGACCTGGCCAATGCTTAGAAAAGTGTGGCGACATACGGTTCGGCCAGTGCAACTGATACAGATCAATATAGTCGGTTTGCAGACGCCGTAGCGACCCGTCTACAGCCTGCCTAATCGCATCGCCGTCAATCTTACCGCCATCGCGAATCCACGGAATTCCAACACCAGCAATTTTTGTCGCCAGCACGAATTCATCACGGCGACTCTTGTTTGTCGCTATCCAGTTGCCAATATAGGTTTCCGTCAACCCTGAGGTTTCCTTGCTAGGCGGCACCGCGTACATCTCTGCGGTATCAATGAAATTTATACCGCGCTCTAAAGCATAATCGATCTGCGCAAACGCTTCATCTTGTGTATTTTGGTTACCCCAGGTCATCGACCCAAGGCATACTTCACTGACCTGTAAATCGCTGCTTCCGAGTTTTACGGTTTTCATTCGTTGCTGTTCTCTATGGTTAGTTGTAGTAGCGGCAAATCGGTATGTGATTAGCCTGAAAAATCCCAAACACGCATTTGCTGTAAGAGCGGAAAGTATACTGCCAGCTTGATTGGCCTAGTGTCAATTTGACGCATCAGCGCACCATACTTTTCAAGCTGCGGCCGATGTCGCTGTGCAACCTGTTCATCAACAAAGCTGGCGAGATCAGAACGATTAGTGTCGGTACTTTTGTAATCAACAATCCAGCGTACGCCATGTTGATCAACAAAGGTACGATCTAGTCGATAAGTATTAACCATGCCATCTTCATACGCCGCAATAGCGTATTCGTTGTTTGCGATGGCATAGTCATCAAACAAAAAGTGCGCATCCGAGTCTTGTTGAATCGCCTTAACTCCGTTTTCCAGACGCCGTAACGCCATACTGAGTCGGTCCTCTGGCACACGCAGCGACAGTAATTCTGCTCGCCAACGCCTACGGAGTAATTCATCTACCTCGGCAGTCAATACCGAGTGTCGATTAAACTGCAACCAATCATGCAACACAATACCAACCCCTGTTGCAACCTGAGTCGCCCACTCATACTCGACTTGCTCGTCCGGCGCTGAAGGCTGAGCATGCAAACGCGTAGCCACCTGCCAATCAACCGAAGAGGCAAGATTTGGTGAATAATCAGATGGCAAACGATACAGTGTTTGATCCATGTCAGTGTCCGTCACCTGAGGCGACGGCGTACCAGATTCAGATAACTGAAAATGTGGCTCAAGCGCGCCCCAAACCGTACTTAATAAGCTATTTTTAGCAGGCGCACGCACATCGTTAGTCTTTGGATCTAATTTAACTTTAGCCGATAGAATGAGCTTGCTCTCAGCCCGTGTACAAGCCACGTACATTAAGCGAATTGCTTCATTTGAATCTCGTTTAGATTCAAGTTTACGCAAATAATCATAATGACTTCCAGAGTCTTGTTGAGCACTAAAGGGGGCCAACAATAAGCGCGAGTCGCCGTCATCATCTTGGTGCTCCGCCCACATCAACACGTCTTTGTCACTGCTACGTGCACTCCGACTTAAACATGGCAAAATGACCGTGTGATACTGCAAGCCTTTAGACTTATGCATGGTCGATACCACAACACGAGCCTTGCTTTCGCCGCGCGCGACCTGAGGACGAGCATAAAGTTTGGCCATTGCCTCTTCTAACTCTCGCATCGACGGCAAATCGCCGCCACGTTGCAACGAATCAATCAGCTCAAATACCGTATCAATATCTTCACTGGTCGCCTCAAACCCTGTGGCTTCACCACCCAGCTGATGCCAAGCCCAACGAGTTAAGCCAGCCAAAGAAACCTGTTGACGTTGCGCCATTACTTCGAGCATTACCGACTTAAATCGGGTCAAACGCGATCGAGACTCAGCGTTCAGCAACGCGAAATCAAGATTTAACAGCTGCTCCCAAACGGTTGGTTCCGGACGGTCACTAAGGTGTTTCAATTCGACCAGACTCAAACCACACCAAGGCCCACGTAATAGCGACAACCAACTAACACGATCATCGTCACGACAAATTGCTTTACACAAAGACATTACATCGATTACCGCGGGCAACGCATGCAGTGGCTGAATATCGACGCCGAGATAATGAATGTCGGCCTGTTGCAAGGCCGGCAACAAGGTATTCAACTGAGTTCGGGTACGAACCAAAATCGCCACTTGCGCCTTGTCGTCGGGCAACGCGTTAATCGCCGCTTGAACTTGCTCAACAATCAGCGTCGCCTCATGTGCATCATCAAGCGTCAGCAAATAGTCAACTTGAGGGCCGCTTTGCTGACGATCGCAACTCGCCGCTGAATAGGTGATCGCACCAGTAAGCACATTATTCCGATTCGGAAAGCTATGCTGAAACGTATGATTAAACCAACTAACAAGATCCGACGAAGAACGGAAATTCTCACTTAACGTAAGCGCTTCAATTGCAATATTAGGAAACAGCCGGGTTTGGTCGTTATCAGCCACCTGTAAAAACAGGCTCACGTCTGCCTCTCGAAAACGATAGATTGATTGCATTGGGTCGCCAACTAAAAACAAGGTCTTAGGCGGACTTTCATCAATCTCCCAACCTGCGGTTAAGCGCTTTAATAATTCTATTTGTCCATGTGACGTGTCTTGAAATTCATCGACTAGAATGTGCTGCAAGTGTGTGTCTAACCGCAAGCCCAAATCCGTGGGGTTTTCCAATTCTCGCAACGCCAAATTGGCGCGCTGCGTGACCTCGCTGTGGTCACATTCCCCGCTAGCTCGAAATCGCAACTGTAGAAATCCGGCCAACGCTTTCAGCACCAATTCAAGTGATTGCAACTGCTGCCAATCAGTTAACGATAATTCTGAATCGGGCAGCGTCTGCACATCCAGCAGAGCTAAGGCGAGCGCGGGGTCATCACTAACATTCTTTAAAACCGCTAACATTTGCTCTCGTTGGTCTGACTTAGCTTCAAACCCGAGTGTGATATTGACCGTTTTACGAAAGTTTTCACCGGTCAATAATAAATGGCAAACTGCCTTCCAATGACTAATCGTCAAGTCATCAGCAGATGTTAAATCAAGCAGGCTATCCAGTGGTGATCCTGGGCCATACTTTTCAATGCGCTTAGCCGCGGCTTCCGCGCCTAGTCGAACTAAGTCCGCAAGCACACCATAAGGCAGCGCTTCACGCACGCGGTCAATCGTGCCGCATTCTACTTGATACCATGCGGACTCTACCTCTGAACGCATCGCCAGCAGATCTCCTTGCACTAAATGACGCAACCATTGGTCTCGCTTTGCCAGCATGGAGGTGAACAGGCGACGCGCTTTATCGTAATTAAAATCGAGTTCCAAAAGAACCGCTTGCAAGGCCGACGCAACACTCGATTCTGGCTCCAACAGCTCCGCAAATAGCTGTTCAATGGCTGCCGCATAATGTACATCGGCACGGTCGGTAGTACGCGGGCGATCCCCCAAACGACTAAGCCATGGCATACTGCCGGTAAGCTTGGCACAAAATGCGTCGATCGTAAGAATCTGCAATTGATAGGGCGCGTCAAGCAGCTGCCAGCCTTGCTGTTGGTCTCGAGCTAAAACGGCTTTCGCCAAATCCAAACCTTGTTGATCAAAAGCATTGTCGGCCTCCTCGC
Source organism: Arenicella xantha (assembly GCF_003315245.1). Taxonomy (NCBI): domain Bacteria; kingdom Pseudomonadati; phylum Pseudomonadota; class Gammaproteobacteria; order Arenicellales; family Arenicellaceae; genus Arenicella; species Arenicella xantha. Next base: position 928,374 of record NZ_QNRT01000001.1, read on the forward strand.
CGTGAGCCGCGTCACTCAACAGCTCCATCAACCTAGCGCGCATTTCAGCGGTAGCTTTTCGCGTAAAGGTAATCGCTAACACTTGTTGAGGCTGATCGACACGCGCCAACAATGTCAATAAACGATACACCAATAAGCCTGTCTTACCTGACCCTGCCGGCGCTTGCACAATGAACGAACGCTCTGGGTCGAGCGCATCCTGACGTGCTTGATAGTCATTAATCATCGGCATCACCTAATAGCTTGCCAGCCGCAATTCGTAACTGAGAAACACGACAAATTGCGTGCAAGTCACAGTAATTGCAAACTTGTTCATCAATCGGGTTAACCGATGCCTGCCCTGCCAAAAAATCAGCGGCCAACTGGGTCAACAGTTGCGGCCAAACCGAACGTCGCTCCTGCCACTTCTGCTGCAAATCGTTTTGTGGCTTCTTCGCCTCGCGAAAGATTCCGGTTTCTGACAATTCCACGAACTTGTGATCTCCTTGGCGCACCGACGCAAAGGCAATCCCCGAGGTTTGCTTTTCTTTTTCGGCATCCAAAGCCAATACATATAGCGGCATTTGCGGACTTCGCAGGCGATCCTCAAGCCAATCATTGCGGTTCACATTGCCGGTTTTGTAATCGATAATCACGCTGCGCCCTGCGTCGGTCAAATCAACACGGTCGATGATGTAGTCGAATGCAATACCGCCAATATTTCCACGCCTAGGCTGCTCTCGCTCCACCACCGAAAATGGTTCAGGCCGAGCGGACTCCAGCGCTAACCATTCCACCAATAGTCGTAGCAGGCGAGGCGTTTCGAGCCGTAATAGCTGGAGTTTCTCAGCATTCAATTCAAGCTCATTGTTCTCTAACACTTGTTCAATCAGCGACGCCACTAAACGCGCGCGCTCATCAACCGGCATTTGATTCAAAGTTCTCTGGGTTTGGAGTTGCGCCCATAGCTTATCAAGCAGGTGATGCACGACATTGCCACGATCCAAATTATCTAAACCAAACTCAGCATCATCCTGTGATTGACACTGCAGCTGATGCGTGGCGTATGCCTTGAACGCGCACTGTGACTGATTTTCGAAAATTCTCGACCCACCTTTAGGCGATAAAGCGGCACGCCAAGGCAAACCTTGAACATCGACAAACGGTTCCAGCTCAACCTCGCTTTGCGCCACAGGAGAATCCCCTTCTATTGACAAAGGAGCGGCTTTAGCAACAAACATCGCATCACGAAATCTAGCGGCGGGGCCCATTTCGATATCACTATCTTGATCCGCGCTGCGTGCGAAACTCACGATACGTTCATCGGCACACTCAAGCAGATGATCTAACACCTGAAACGCGTGCTGTGAGCCATTGCGTGTACCCCCTGATGGATGACCACTATCAGCCAGTAAACGCGCCGGAATAAACGCATCAGCCTTCGGTGCGGGCGGGTAATCTTGATGCATGCCGGTAACAATACACAAGTCTACCTCATGGCCCACCGCCTCCAGCACACCGGAAATAACGATTGGCGATGCCGCACTCTTCGGTAGAAACACGGTATTCCTCGCCATTTGCTGAATCAACTCGAGAGCCCGTGACAAACCCGCCCGATGCTGCACGGTCGCCAAGCCTGCAAACTCTTCCAATAACGCAATCCAACGTTGATGCAATTGATACTGAACACTGTTCATCGTCTGATCTAGGGTACTGGTTTGCCAACCCCATGAACGCAACCAATTAGAAAATTCAGCAGTCCAAGCGCCAAACTCAAGTGCGGCATACCCTAATGTTTGTTTCTTCTCCGCCAAAGCCCCTTGGATCAGTTGACGCTGAGCCACAAGATCACGTAACTGTGCTTCTAATAGATCGGCTTGTGGCCGCTGATGAACAGACAGAGCGGCTTTACACTGCGCATACAAATCCGGCAAGTGATCAAACATAACTTGATGAAATCGCTGTCGCTTTAACCACCGCTCAAATACACGACACTCTTCGCGATGCATCACGCACAGACCAACGAATTGGTTGCGCAATAAATAGCTTAAGTCAGTTACCGAAACGCGGTTTTTAATGAGCGTCAATAGGCTGAGTGCAGTCTCGATGGCCGGCCATTCATGCAGCGTGAGGCCGAGACTAAACCGATAGATATTACTGTTCTGCTGCACTTGTAACGGCGACAAATCAGGATAAAACACCGATCTTGCTAACTCCTCCACTGCCGCTTGACGATGCTGAAGATCGGGCACCACAATGCTTACATGGGAGTCGGGGCTAGATTCCAAACGATGCCGAGCAGTCTTTAGCGCCGATAGAATTTCGTTCTGAACAGTTGGAAATTGAAGGAAATCCTGCGTTCGGCAAGACTTGGTCGGACGCTGATAGTCGACACTAATACCTTGGATCTTCGCTTGCTCTAGGTGGGCTTTCTGCGCATCGGTGATTAAGTCATACGAAACCCAAATCATCTGCGAATAGGGAATGTCACAGTCAATCTGGTGCAACGCAGCAACCAACATGCTCTCGTCAATCAACCCTCGTTTTTGCAGCTTTTGCTGGTAATCATCAAGCCACACTAAAAACTGTTCGGTGTCTGCCACATGATCTTGCGCTATGGATTCGGGCGCTACATTCCAATCATGCATTAAACGCCAACTGCGCTGCACCGCCCTCGCCGTCTGCTGAACATTGAGAAGCGTTAAGGCTTGCTCATCACGTCGCGATTGTTCAATAATTTGCGTCCAAACTAGCAACGATTGCTGGGCTGAAATTAGGCTCAGCGCACCTTGTGTCGATGCCAACTGCTTACGATTGGTCTGCCATAATGCCCGCAGATAGTCATTCCAAACCAGAATCGACGGAGCTTCCCATACCGAGCGCCCATCCGCCAAATGCTGACGAGCTAGCCGCTCATTGAGTGATGTCACCAAACTTCGCGTTGGCGCTACAATCACAGTGGTTTTATCGAGTTTTGAAAGCCAGTTATCGTCCATCTACAGAGTGTAGCATTGGCAAGCAGGGGCGAAACTAGCAGGACAAAAAAAAGCGACCCGAAGGTCGCTTTTTACTATCAAAGACACGTAGTGCTTAACGTAAACCAGCCATGTAAGCAGACAGCTCTTTGATTTGTTGTTCCGACAGACCAAATGCCACCATCGCCATAATTTGATTATGACCGGCACGGTCGCCTTTTTTGAAGCTTAACAATTGTTGCTCCAAATATTCTTTATGCTGACCGGCAACACGTGGGTAGTGAATAGAAATACCATGTCCACTTGGACCATGACATCCCATACATGCGGAAATACCACGATCAGCATAGCCGCCACGATACAAGCGCTCACCAGCCGCGGCCATTTCAACGTCAGCCTCAGTCAAGTTAACCTGAGTGCTTGGCGTTAATGTTGCGTAATACGCATCCAAATCAGCCATATCTTCATCCGACAAGCCAGCAGCTTGCGCCATCATAATCGGATTTTTACGTTCGCCAGTTTTAAACGCTTTTAATTGGCCACGAATATATCCGGGTACCTGACCAGCCAAATGAGGATTGGCCGGCAGCGAGCTAACGCCAGCAACACCATGGCATGCGGCACAGACGCCAGCTTTTGCCTTGCCTGCTTCGGCATCGCCAGCGGCTGTGGCTACATGTGTAAAGGCGCTGCCTGACAACGTGATGCCAGCAATAACCAGTAATTTTTTCAACATTGACGAGTCTCCAATACTAGGCTCAGGGTATGCATTTGTTAGTGGCGGGTTTTATATCATGCCACAACCGCGCCCTCAAGGGCAGCTGTGCGTTTTAACACAATTTTAGCTACTCGAGAAAGTCAGCGTCCGAGGCCACTTTTTGCTACAATCCGCCGATGTCAGAACAACCAAAAAATAACGGCAGCAATCTCGCCGACTTGCCCGCCATTTTGCGCGACCCCGAATTTATACTAGGGGCGGCCGAACCACATCAATTCCCCAAAGATGAATTGGTCGAAGTAGCCTTCGCCGGGCGATCTAATGTAGGCAAGTCCAGTGCGATTAACGCGATTTGTAATCGCCGTAAGTTGGCAAGAACCAGCAAACAGCCGGGCCGCACACAACAAATCAACTTTTTCACAATGGGCGAATCTGCAAGATTAGTGGATTTACCCGGCTATGGTTTTGCTCAAGTACCACTATCAGTAAAGAAAAAGTGGGAAATCACCATTCAAGAGTACTTAGCCAAGCGCGATAATTTGATCGTTTTGGTATTGCTGATGGATATTAGGCATCCGCTAACCGATCTCGATTGGCAGATGATCAAATGGGCAAGCGAGGCTGAACTACCGACACAAATTCTACTTACCAAGGCTGACAAATATAAGCGTGGCAAAGTAGCATCGGTCGTTCTGAGTGTCGAAAAAGCTTTAAAAGTACTCCCAGGTCAGTTTGGCGTCGAAGCGTTTTCGTCACAGTCTTTCCTTGGTGTTAACGCAATGCGAGCGCAGTTGGATGAGTGGGTTAACCCAACGTAATGAGAAAGAAGCAACAAATTGCAATATCCGTCTTGAATAAGCGACGCTTTTGAATTATCTTTCAGTTCGACCAGAATTTTAGTGCGAAGCCAGTGTCTACATACATTTCTAGACAAACTGTCTAAGTACCACACCGAATTGCCTAGGGCAGGCTGTCCCCCCAAACGACATCCCCTTGGAATACCTCACACACGGTATTTCGCCTGTCCTAGGCATCTTATTCTGCCATTCCTCTTTCCACATCCTTAAAAAATTAGCTAACGGCTCTTTATTTAGCCAGCTAACGGCTCTTTATCTAACTAGCTAACGGCTCTTTATCTAACTAGCTAACGGCTCTTTATCTAACTAGCTAACGGCTTTCAATCTAATAGCTTGCTGCACTATAGCTAGTCGACTCAAGACTCCCTTCTAGTCACTCAATCCTACTGCTTACCTTCATACACGATTCGCCATTGCCCATCTGCTTGTCGCTGCCAGAACTGCTGCTTATTTGATGAATTAGAGAAATTACTGCTGTCGTAGCCCTGAATAAAATTAACCACAAACATGTCCTTTACGCCAGGATAAGCAAACAAGCCTGTAACCTCGAGCGACAACTTAACGTAAGTTTTCGCTTTATTAACCTGTCGTTTGCGCGCGGCCCATTGGCTAAAATTACCGCGCCCAAAATTAAAATCTTTTTCAGCGTAATGCGACAGAAACGCATCCGTATCCAACGATTCCCAATCAGCCTCCCACTTAGCCAACACGGCTAGCATGGCCGCTTGGCGATTCGCCAATTGCTCGGCAGTGAGCCACTCAACTTGATCACTCAATAGCACCGGCGTGCGCTGCTCGACACTAATAAATTGAGCAACATCCAACAAATCATCATTACTCAACACAAAACACCCTTCACTCGACCAAGGCGAGCGCGCATAAGTGTCCGATGGCGTTCCATGCAGCCAAATACCGTAGCCAGTGCGCCCTAAGAAGCGGTCATACTTATTCGGATAATCTACCGGGAACGCGCCTTTGCCATATAAATCCGGTAAGGCCTTACCTTCAATATGCCGAATAACCTGATAGAGCCCTACTGGAGTTTTATTATCGCCTTCAACCTCCTTGCCAAACCCCTGCGACCCCATGGTCAAATAATAGTCGCGTACTAATTTAGGCTGGCCGTCAATATTTTGATACACATACAGTCGACCCTTAGCTAAATCAGCCACAAGGGCATGCTGGTGCTGGCCCATCATGAGCAAGTTGGCGGGCCATTTAGTGTGCTCTTCAGCATTCACAACGTGACCATGCTGCCATCGATTACGCAATTGATGCAGCAAACCCTGTGATGTTTCACTCGGTAACTCAGACGTCTTACCGAGCGATGCTTCGTCGCCTGCTAGCGCAGCGAGCACCTCGGCACGAAGCAAGTACCCAACGCGACTTTTGGGGAAATCCTTGAGGTGTTTATCGGCCCGGCTCAAGGCAAGATCTAGGTCTCGATTCCGAATTGCTTCGACAATCGCTAACACACTAGGCTCATATTCAGCGCTAGCTTGAAGCGCATGAAGACTTGCCAATTTATCTGGAATTACCTCGGTCGCGGCTATTGCTTGCACCGACATCGCTAGCAGCCCAGCAACCAGTAAACACCACATACTACGCTTCGCGACAGATCCGATCATCCCGACACCGTTTGCTCACTGACGATTTTGGCACGCGACCAATCGCCATTCTCCACTTCAAAAACTAAGCGCTTACGCACCGTTTCATCAAAAGTTCTAGAACGATAATGCTGCGTGAACGTCACTGAAAACTGACTTCCCAAATCGCTGACAACAAAATCGGACACGTTAACCGTTATCTCGTCGTTGCCGGCGAATCGAGTTTCGTTTTGCTGCAACCAATCCTGATGACTAACAAACTGCCCCGGCGAATAGTTCGCCGCGTAAAACCGGATATAGGCCGACATATCACTCGCGCCCCAAGCCCGAGCCCAACCGCGTACTTGCTCAATAGCGGCATCATCTCGGCGCGCCGCATCTGCGCCTAATTTGTTGCCAATATTGAGGTCAGCGACACTCGCGGACTCGGCAACCGCTGCCGCAGAAATGACCGGTGGCAACTCAGAGCGCGGCGACGGCGCAGCACGATCACTTGATGCCAATTGTGCTTTTACCATCTCATCAGCTTGTTGGTCCAGCAACCGTTGCTGCTGCTCGACTTGTGCCTTGAGCGCGTCTAAGGCCGCCTGATGCTCCCGCTGTTGAGCGCTAAGTTGCGACTGCAATGCCGCAACCTCGCCAGACAGTCGACGCTCTAACTGGCTAGGCTGATCAGGAATTGGCGCACTTTCCAACTTCGGCGACGCTACGCTTGTCGCTGCAGACTTGCGCATTAACGTCGGCATGCTAGCGACAATCTCTAACTCTATGGCCTTGGGCTGCGTATCGGTTTTAGCGCTGTCGAGCGCCTTGCGGTAAGCATCGGCTGCCAAGGCACCGTGCACCTGCCGTAACGAATTATACAAACTGGCCGATACCGAGTCTTGCTGCAAGCCTGTGAGCAACACTTCCCGCGCTTGCTCAAGCCGCCCTTGACGAGCAAGTACCGCCGCAAGATTCACATACAAGGCTTGCACCCGAGGGTACGACTGCACTAAAGACTTTAATGATTTTTCGGCGGATGCCCATTGCTTGGCTTCAATCTGTAGCACCGCTGCATCGAAACCACTGAGTAACTCTGCATCCAGAACCGAATTATCAGACTCAACAGACTGTGCAGACGCACTGGCAATGGTCATCGTCAAGGGCTCGACCAAATCCTGCCGCTCAACTAATTTAACCGAGCTCGCTGGCTGACTGGCATACCAAATCAAATAGATGGCGACACCGGCCAAACAAATTATGACTTTCTTACTCATTCTAGGATTACCCACACAGTCACTCGACGCGATTTCAAATTAGACCCGTGTTAGCGGCTCTCAAGCCGCGAGTCTAAACGATCACCAACCTAGTGTCAGCGCTTGCACGCAGTCGCCAATGAACTGTAATCATTCATTCATATTTAATGGGCAAGCGCCCAGTTTTTTCCTTGGCCAATATCGACCACAAGCGGCACATCTAATTGCGTAACGCCCTGCATAATCGCTCTGACTTGATCAACACAAGCATCAATGACATCTGCCGCGACCTCAAACACCAATTCATCATGCACTTGCATGACCATCTTAATGTCAGAGTCAGCGCCCGCGATCCATTGGTCGACCTCAATCATCGCCAACTTAATGATATCTGCGGCGGTACCCTGCATAGGTGCATTAATCGCTGTACGCTCAGCATACTGTCGCACGTTGTGATTCTTCGAATTAATATCCGGCAGGTACAAGCGACGCCCAAACACAGTCTCGACAAAGCCCGTTTCATGCGCAAACTCACGCGTTGAATCCATGTATTCTTTGACGCCTGGATACTGTGCGAAATATTGATCGATATAGCTCTGTGCTTGCTTACGCTCAACATTTAGCTGTTTAGCTAAACCAAACGCCGACATGCCGTAGATCAAGCCAAAGTTAACCGCTTTTGAGTGACGCCGCTGCTCATCAGTCACATCCTCAAGCTCGACCGCAAAAATTTCCGCCGCGGTGGCCCGATGAATATCCAATCCGTGATTAAAAGCATGCACCAAGGTTTTATCGCCCGATAAGTGCGCCATTATACGTAACTCGATCTGTGAGTAATCCGCCGCCACAATTTGCTTACCAGCATCAGCAATAAACGCTTCGCGAATCCGTCGCCCTTCTTGCGTACGAATCGGTATGTTTTGCAGATTTGGATCACTGGACGACAAGCGCCCAGTAGCAGTAACCGCTTGGTGATAAGAAGTATGCACTCGACCGGTTTTAGTATTGATCATAGTGGGAAGCTTATCGGTATAGGTCGACTTTAACTTCCCCAAACTTCGGTGCTCCAAGATTAACCTGGGTAACTCATGCTCAATCGCAAGCTCGTGCAACACATCTTCGGCCGTTGATGGCGCGCCTTTCGGCGTTTTCTTAAGCACCGGTAAGCCCATACGATCGTACAATATTTCTTGGATCTGCTTTGGTGACGCCAAATTAAACTCGCCATCCGCCAACTCGTAAGCTCGCGCCTGTGCGGTTTGCATACTCATTGCTAATTGCTGACTTTGCTGCAGCAGCATATTGTCATCAATCAGCACACCGTTATCTTCAACCCGTGACAGCACACTAACTAATGGCATCTCAAATTGGGTAAAAATACGATGCAGACCCGGCTTACCGGTGAGAGTCGGCATCATTGCATGGTGCAAGCGCAACGTAATATCGGCATCTTCCGCCGCATAATGCGACGCTGTCTCGATTTCCACCTGATCAAAGGTGATTTGCGATTTGCCCTTACCCGCCACAGCACTAAATGGCACCGGCGTGTGACCCAAATATGTCTCAGACAGCGTTCCCATGTCATGCCGAGAGCTAATGCTATCGAGCACATAGGATTCAAGCATGGTATCAAACACAACACCTTTGAGTCGTATGTCGTAATTCGCCAACACACTCATGTCGTACTTTAAATTTTGCCCGATCTTAGGCAGATCAGGATCTTCCAATAAAGGCTTTAACTGCGCCAAAACCCAGTCACGGTCTAGCTGCTCTGGCGCGCCCATATACTGGTGAGCCACCGGCACGTAAGCCGCTTCGCCGACTTCAATCGCGAACGAAACGCCGACTAATTCGGCTTGTTGAGCATTGACCGAAGTAGTCTCAGTATCGAAGGCAAACCCTTCACTGTCACGTAAGCGGAGCAACCAAGCTTCAAAGTCGGCCTGCTTGAGAATCGTTGTGTACTCGCCCGCCTTAAATTCAGCTAACGGCGCACTCCCCGCTACACCAGCCTCGGCGCCCAACTCACTCAACCATTTTTTGAATTGCAATTGCTGGTAGATCTCGATTAACGAATCGTTATCTGCCTCGCCCTGCTTTAAATCAGCTAATGCTGGCTCAACATCGAGCTCACATCGAATCGTCACCAAGTCTTTAGACAACGGAAGTTGCGGGATAAATTCACGCAGATTTTCACCGACCTTGCCACCAATTCTCTCGGCATTCTCGACGACACCATCTAATGTTTTATACTCCGCCAACCATTTAACAGCTGTCTTTGGCCCCACCTTGGGCACGCCCGGTATATTGTCTGAGGTGTCGCCAGTAAGCGTAAGATAATCGATGATTTGGTCGGGCCGAACGCCAAATTTTTCAACCACGCCATCAGCATCCATAATGACTTTTTTCATGGTGTCGATCAGGTTGACCTTGTCATTCACGATCTGCGCTAAGTCTTTGTCGCCACTCGCCACCAGTACAGTCTGACCAGTCTCGCTCGCTTGCTTAGCGTAAGTACCGATCACATCGTCGGCCTCGACACCTGGAATCGCAACCAGCGGCAAGCCCATCGCTTTGATTCCACGATGTACATAGTCGATTTGGCTGCGTAGCTCATCCGGCATTGACGGGCGATTCGCTTTATATTGGTCATACAGCTCATGGCGAAAGTTCTTACCTTTGGCATCGAATATCGCGACAATATTAGACTCTGGGTATTCGGTCATAAGACTCTTCACCATATTCATAATGCCGAAAACCGCACCAGTCGGTTGGCCAGAAGAGGTCTGCATTCGTTTAAGCTGCGGCACATAGAATGCGCGGTACAGATAAGACGAGCCGTCGATAAGAATAAGCTGCGGTTGCTTCATTGTTGTATTTTCAAGTAGCTGGATCGATGAAATGAGCAGAATCATTGGAGCGTTGACCGCTTCCGAATCTGTACGATTATGATACCATGATAGAACATCCAACTCGGGCCGCTTGCTCCGTTCCGGCGCAAAAAACGGCACGAGTTATTAAACGCGGAGCGTGCTATGAAAAAACAACTTTTTATTGGATTGGTGCTAGCGCTATCAATCAATAGTGCGACGCAAGCTGAAACCGCGCGGCCGCCGGTATTGGGCCAAGAAACCAAAGGGGAGCCTGCGCCACAAGAAGAACTCAGCAACGTTGATCCAGCGCCAGAAGCAAAAACAGAAAGCACCCAATCTGCGCCCACAGACACCGCACAAAAGAAATCCAGCGGCGCATTCGGCACCACCAACGTTAAAGAATCTCGGCGTGAAAACGGCCAAGTTTACCGAATCGAGTTGCAGCATTCATCTGGACGCAACCAGTACATTGAAGAAACTGACTCTGACGGCAACATCGAAAGTGACAGCTCCGACATCGAAGACACACCAAACCTACCCAAATGGCGCTTAGGTTCATGGTAACAAAGACCGCGCAAATTGGGGTCTTATGCCTAATATTGTTGATTTTACCCGGCACTCAGCTCAAGGCTAAAGCGGATCAAAATTCTCGCGCTGAGACTAAGCAGCGACAAGAAATTCGATTTTATAAAATCAACAAAGACGGAATCACTCAGCGCCTACGCTTCACCACTAAAAAATCTCGTAGCGCTGGCTGTCACAACTTGGTCAAGCGTGGCCGCTTACACCGAGCAATGCAGTTCGGCTATGGCTCGTGCCAAATATTCGCCAAAAAGGATTGCGATGCGACTTCACTAATGACCTTTAAGCGTGAGAAAGAAACAGAAGTCGTTAGCGACCTAACTCAAGGTTACGGCTGGCTACCGATCGGCGAGCATGAGCGCGGAGAACATTTTCGCTCGTGGCACTGCGAATAAAATTCACCGCAATAGCGTCACTGATTATTGCGTCACCAGTAGAACCAACCGGCCCGAATTAAACTTTATGGCTCAAAGCCAAATAGTCGTGCGATTGCATTTCTTGCAGCCGACTCTTAGTACGCTCAAACTCAAATTTCACTCTAGTTCCTTGGTACAGTTCATCGACCGGCGCATGCGCCGAGATAATTAATTTAACGTTATGGTCGTAAAATACGTCCACCATGTTAATAAATCGGCGCGCTTGATCTTCATGTAAGCGACTCATTACCGACACATCACTTAGCAAAATTGAATGAAAGCAGCGCGCTAGCTCAATATAGTCGTTTTGTGAACGAGGCCCATCGCACAGCGTTGCGAAAGTAAACCAAATAACCCCATCGGCGCGGCGAACGGCCTGCAACATGCGACCCTCTATCTCTATCGACGCCCCGCTGACGCCCGCATCTGGCGCCAGATGCACAAAATTGTGCTCCATGCCCGCATGAGCTTGTTGATTGATCGGCGTGAAATAAGTCTCAGCCTTATCTAAAAAGCGCAATCGATAATCGATCCCGGAATCAATATTCACGATCTCCGTGTACTCATGGATCATTGCAATCGCTGGCAAAAACAAATCGCGCTGTAAGCCACCTAAATATAAATTATCCGGTTCCACATTACTGGTAGCAACCAGCGTAACGCCTTCGTCAAACAATACACGCATCAACTTCACTAGGATGACGGCATCGGCGACATCATTCACCACGAATTCGTCAAAACACAACACCCGTGCTTCTTTAGCGATTTGCTTACCAATCACGACCAATGGGTCTTGTTGCTCGCGTAACGCCTTGCGTTCTTGGTGAATGCGATGCATAAACCGATGAAAATGCATACGCAACTTCTGCTCAAACGGTAGACAATCAAAAAATGTATCCACCAAATACGTCTTACCACGACCAACACCGCCCCAAAAATACAGGCCCTGCACAGGCCGAACGGTAGACTTCGACAATCCGATGCGTGACCGCCAGTTACGGCGTGAAGTTGAGCGTGTCACTAGCTCATCGTAGAGCCGCTGCAAATGCTCAACCGCAAGTTGCTGTGTTTGATCTGGCAAAAAATCTGGGTTTTGCAGGTCTCGTTGATAACGCGAAAGCGGCGTATCCACCATGGCTAAAGTCGGATTGCTATTGAGGGGCGTAGAGTTTAACGTATGCACAGACTAAATTGTCAGCGAAAAACACCATGAAACACTCTGATAAATCAGGAATCCAACTTGCCTACCGTGGCGTCTGGCCAAAAATTGACAGTCGTGCCTTTATTGCCCAAAACGCCACTGTGATTGGCGATGTCGAAATCGGTGCCGAATCGGGAGTTTGGTATGGCTGCGTGATACGCGGAGACGTTAATGAGATTCGCATTGGCGAACGCACTAACATTCAAGATTTAACCATGATTCATTGCGCCGAACTGGGCCAAGGCACTTATCTTGGTAATGACATCACTATCGGGCACTCAGCGGTGCTACATGCCTGCAACATAGAAGATGACGCCTTTATTGGCATTCAAGCATGTGTCATGGATGATTGCATCGTCGAACGCGGTGCAATGGTCGCCGCTGGCGCCTTGCTAACGCCTGGAAAAATCGTACCAGCTGGTGAAGTCTGGGCCGGCAGTCCAGCCAAAAAACTGCGCGACATTAACGACCAAGATCTGGCCTTTTTTGACATTAACCGCCGACGCTATGTGCGTTTAGCAAACGAATACCGCGAGGAACAATATGGCTCAAACTAAGCTCGATTGGCGTCTGCTACCAGTTTTCATTGTCGCCTGCTTAGTCGTATCTGGGTTTGGCGGACTGTTTCAACCCGGCGAATGGTATCAGGGTCTAAATCAAGCACCTTGGACGCCGCCGAGCATCACCTTCCCAATTGTTTGGGGAATTCTGTATCTATTCATCGCCGTTGCAGGCTGGCTGATTTTTGCGCGTGGCAATCGCAATATGAGACTACTTTGGGTCGCCCAATTATTAGTCAATGCTAGTTGGTCATGGGTTTTCTTTGGCATGCACCAGCCATTGATCGCACTGATTGATATCAGCATCTTGACGCTCTTGGTCGCCACGCTGATATGGCTTAGCTTCCGGTCTCAACCCGCGTTAATCGTTACCGGATGGCTCTTGACACCGTATCTAGTGTGGTTGTTAATCGCCAGCTCACTAAACGCATACGTCGTAATCTATAACTAACTCGAACGGCAGTTACTGCGTTAACTTACTGCGGTATTTTTGTGCCGCGGTTTGATCACCTAAAGCTTCATAAGCATTGGCCATCAAGTACCAATTTTGACGCCGCAAACTGATGTCATTCGACGCTAAAGTATTTGATTTAGCCGCTAGCTGAATGGCTTTGCGCCATGCCCGTTGCGCAAAGCGAATATCAGCCAATCTACCCCACAACAAGGCATTGCGCGGCTCTATGCGTAGCGCCCGCTCAAGAGACTCAGCCGCGCCATCCCAATCTTCACGATGCCTCTGATCTTGCGCCACCGTCAACAAACGCTTGACCACTGGCGACATATTCGGTGCACCGCTCATCGGCTCGGCTGTCACCATCGGCTGCTCAGGGAGCGGCAACACTTCACCATCGACCACTGCTCGATCCTCTACGTCGGCAGGCAATTGACCCGGAACATCTAGACTACCCGTGGTCGAACAAGCACTGATCGCCAAAAGACAGACCAGCAAACCTAGATACCTAAGCGCGCTCGTAATATGGACGTGTGTAATAAATGACATAGCGAGAGTTAGATCGTTAATCGAATAAACGTTGCCACCACGATTTTTTCTTGCGACGCAGCGGAGCTTGGTCCGGTGAAGGTTCAAAATGTTGCAGTTCATCTTCATCGATCAAATCATACTGCATTCGCTTCGCACACGGTAAGTTTTCCAGTTCAAGAGACTCAATTAGCATGGGTAAATTGCGCTCCAAGCTGCAATCTTGCCGTTGCGGGTCGAGCGAATAATGAATCGTCTGCGAAATTACTGCATCACTGTAACCAAGCTCAAATCGCTCCAACGGCATCGCCTGCATTGATTTTGCCCACAACTTAGCCGCGCCGCTCGCCCCAGTTAGCCCAGTGGACTGATAGTCATCGCGCCCAACCCAGACAACCATTACATAATTTCCTGAAAATCCAGCAAACCAACTGTCACGGTAATCATCGGTAGTGCCCGTTTTACCCGCTAAACCATAATCATAGCGAAACCCAGTCAGTACATTTCTGGCGGTGCCATTGCGTACCACGTCTTGCAACGCATAGTTGATCAGCATCGCGAACTCAGGCTCGACAACTTGCTCAATATCCAAAGAGTAACGCGCTAACGGTTCATTTTCATTACTCAACACCGAACGAATGCCCTTAACTGGCGTTTTGAAACCGCCTGACGCAAGACTCAAATACAATTGCCCAACATCCATAACCGTCATGGGAACTGCGCCGAGTAGCACTGAGGGTAACTCGCTAACACTATCTTGATACCCTAAGCGGCGAATCGTATTCGCTACCTCAGGCACGCCAAGTTCCATGCCCAACTGCACCGTGGCCAAATTATAGGAACGCGATAAAGCTTCAATTAGCATCACATCGCCGTGCTCACGTTTATCGTAATTTCCGGGAGTCCAATCAGGACTGCCGCGCTGAGACACAGTGATACTGCGGTCGCTAATTAAACTCGCTAAGGAGTAACGCTCAGGTTGCTCCAATGCGGTTAAATACACAAACGGTTTGAGTAGCGAGCCAACAGGTCGCTTAGCACTTAGCGCTCGGTTATAACCCGAAAAACTTGGGTTGCGGTCGCCCAACATGGCCGCCACTTCGCCGTTATCGGTGCGCAATACCACCGCCGCCACCTGTAGACTACCGGCCTTAATGCCCTTATTTTTTTCGACGGCTGCCAGCTCTTTGCGTACCGCCGTCTCCAGACTCTCTTGGATGCGCGGATTTAATGTAGTGTGTATCTGCAAACCATCATTAAGCAGGTCCTCTTGCTGGTAATCCTGTCGCAAATTCTCTCGCACGAACCCCATAAAACTTGGGTATGACAATAAGGCTGCGTGCTCAGCAGTCGGACTCACCGACAACTTAGCCGCCACCGCTTGCTGATAGCGCACATCATCAATAACCCCTTGCTCCAACATAGTTTTGAGGACGAGATTACGGCGCTCAAGCGCATTATTGGGGTTGCGAATGGGATTATATTTGCTCGGCCCATTATTGACGGCGATCAACACCGCTATCTGATCAAGCTCCAACTCTTCTATCGGCCGACCAAAAAAGTAACGACTGGCCAGACCGAAGCCATGAATGGCACGATTTCCAACTTGACTAAGATGAACCTCATTCAGGTAGGCCTGCATAATTTCATCTTTGCTGTAATGCATCTCCAGCAAAACCGCCATGATGGCCTCAATCGCTTTGCGCTTATACGACTGCTCTGAGGACAAATAATAATTCTTAACCAGTTGCTGAGTTAAGGTACTCCCGCCTTGCACGACTCGGCCTGCGCGCACATTGCGAATCATGGCGCGCGCAATGCCTAAGGGGTTAACACCAAAGTGCGACCTAAATTGCCGATCCTCATTGGCTATCAGACCATCAATTAACTCCGATGGCACTTGCTCTATTCGTAGCAAAGAACGGTCTTCATGACTTAATGGCGACACACTGCCAAATAAACGCGGCTCTAGGCGCACTATTTCAGTATCACTGCGCGGCAAGGACACATCCGGCACTTCAACTGTGATGGATTGTATGCGCTGACCACTAATCGACATGCGGGCTATTTGCTGCGGTCGCAAACCATCCCAAAAACGAAATTCTCGCTGATAGATCGACAACTCGTCACCGGTGTAGCGATACGTTCCAACCCTAGCGAGATCATTGCGCGACGTATAGCCCAACTCAGCCAGCTCAGCCAATACTAACTTTTCATCAAACGCCTGCCCGATATATAACTCCATCGGCCGCGTGTAAACGTGCGCTGGTAACGCCCATTTTTGCCCCTCAAACTTTTTTCGAATCGAAATGTCTAAATACACCGTGAACCCTAATAGGAATAACAACCCCAATAAGAACCCGCGGAGTAACCAAAATCGAATAAACGACCAAACTTTAGAAGAGGTCGATTGCGGCTTACTCGACTTAGCATTAGCTCGCGAAGCGCGTTTCTTGCGCGACGAACTGGAACCGCCTGACGAACGTTTCTTGCGCACCACAGGGGCTACGCGCTTGTTAGATGTGGCTTTCTTTCGAGGCATTTGGCTAATAACCAGACATTTGGCTAATAAATAGTGGCTTGAGGCGATACTAATCCAAATAAGTACCGAGAATCGAGCGCCGATTCTGACGCTAGTAAAGCACAATTACAACCTAGGTCTGAATAACGTGAAACCCCTGTAACTCTACGCCTTCAACTAACCCTCTCGAATAGCGCAATTGTCTATTTAAATCATATGTATAGCGTAACTAGCTACAAGTTAACCTTAATTTTCTTTGACAGACCCAAAACCACTCAGATATGATGCCTGCAGACCATATAGATCCATTCTGTTTACAATCAAGCGTTTTATGCACATAGGCACTGTTTGCTAAAGCATACTAGGCCAGTAAATGAGCATGATAAGGCCTTCATTGAAAGCCATCATTCTCAATCAGACGGGTCGATATTTAAGCAAGCCGTACTCACTGCCGATGCATTAAGAAATTTGGTGATTTCAGTCTATTACAATGTCGAGACCCACCAATTATAAGAACAACGGCAGAGTGACAAAATTTGACGTATTGCCATTGAAATAGGCCTGTGCCAAAGTGTTGGTATAGTAGATGGCAACGGAATGTATGCGCTCACTCGATCACGTAAAGAGATCGACAAGGTGTGCCATCTCACACAGACCCGAAAACGAGCAAAACCGTGACCGAGCAAATACTCAACACCGAAATCGAACAGTACTCTGAATGGCGACAAAGTGTCAGCCAGGCTGTGCAAGATTTGAGTACCTTTCTCAAAGCCAAAAACGTTACGGACTTACGAACACACCATCAGTTCGAAAACGTACTCGGCGCGCTGGCCGACGACAATCTGTCGGTGGCTTTTGTAGCCGAGTTTTCGCGCGGCAAATCAGAGATGATCAATACGATCTTCTTCGGCAATTACAAAAAACGTATTCTGCCATCTGGATCAGGTCGCACCACCATGTGCCCGACCGAGTTAATGTACGATCCGAATCTCCCAAGCTCTGTGCGCTTATTGCCAATTGAGTCGCGGAAAGACGAACGCGCATTGTTTGAACTCAAAAAAGACCGAGAATTGTGGCACGAAATTAAGTTTGATGCCGACGACGTCGATAGCGTAAGCGATGCGATGCAAGGTATGACCGACAACAAGTTAGTCAGTAAAGCATACGCCAAAGAACTAAAATTCGACTTACTGGAAGAAAAGAACGCTGAGCTTGGCCTACCGGTCAACGAATACGACGAAGTCGAAATTCCTAGCTGGCGACACGCGATCATTAACCTACCGCATCCATTACTGGAGCAAGGCTTAGTGATTCTCGACACGCCAGGGTTAAATGCGATTGGTGCTGAGCCCGAACTTACGATTAATCAGCTCGCTACAGCACATACTGTCGTGTTCATTCTGTCGTTAGACACCGGCGTCACCGCTACCGACTTAGAACTGTGGCAGCAGCATCTCGACGGTGAGAAGTCCGGCGTCGACCGCAATCAGCGGAAACTGGTTGCCCTGAATAAAATAGATGCGCTTTGGGATGGCATCCGCAGCGACATCGAAATTCAAAACGAAATCGACGCACAAGTTCGTGCCACCGCCAAAACACTCAACTTAGACC
This sequence comes from Arenicella xantha, assembly GCF_003315245.1. Classification (NCBI taxonomy): domain Bacteria; kingdom Pseudomonadati; phylum Pseudomonadota; class Gammaproteobacteria; order Arenicellales; family Arenicellaceae; genus Arenicella; species Arenicella xantha. The sequence goes on from NZ_QNRT01000001.1 coordinate 946,491, forward strand.
CACGCAATATCTTTCCGGTATCGGCACAGAAAGGTCTAGTTGCCAAGCTCACGGAAGATGACGAGCTTCTTGCTAAAAGCAATATTCCAGCGCTTGAAAATGCAATTGCCAGCAAACTCATTCCTGAAAAACGCAAGATCGTGGTAGAGAAGGTGCGCGGCGCATTGGAGACTATTCTTGAATCAGCCAGCTCTATTATGGACAACCGTTTAAAGGATGCCGACGAGCACATCGCTGAATTGAAACAACTGAGCAGTAAAAACACTGACGTTATTTCACACATCATGCTCAAAGTTCAAGGCGAAAAATCATCGCTTGAAAAAGACATGCAGCGTTATCAGGCCTTACGTGCCGTGTATTCCAAAGAAACCACCAAGTTAGTTCAAATGCTTAGCGGTGACAGACTGGAAAAACTGATTGCCATCACCAAACATAATATGGCTCGGTGCGCGTCATCAATTACACTTCAGAAAACCATTTCAAAGTTTTTTGAACGCCTGAATTACTACTTAGATAGCTCCATCAACCAAGCCAATGAGATTGCCGCGCTGTCAGAAAATATCACGCGCGACTTTGAACAAGATCATGGCATCGCTAATTTTAAGGTGCGACGCTTACGCTTAGAGAAGTTCAAACAAGAAGTGAATCGACTCGAAGTCAAACATCGACACCTCAAAGACACCAGAACGCTGTTCTTTCGCGAACAAATGTCGATCACCAACCGCTTTTATGACTCGGTGTGCCAAGCCGCTCGTAAAATTTTCTCACAGGCATTAAGAGACGCAACCAATTGGAATAACAATCTAATGGTGCCGATGGAAACCTACGTTCGAGAACATCATACTCAACTGCGCCGCCGATTGGAGAGTGTGAAACGCATCCATAAAGCGTCGGACACGGTCGAACAACGCCTGCAAGAACTCACGGTAATGCAAAGCCAGTTGGTCGAACAGCACACTCAATTCACCACCTATCAAACGCAACTCACTGGCTTAATCAAAGAAGCTGAAGAGCAAAACAAGCCGAATGAAAAGGAAGAAAGCCCTAGCGCCGACATCTTATACTGGGATCACAAAGTTAATTTTTAACTAAGTTAACTATTTGATTACGGGCCATTTGGCCAGTGCATTTCGTTACATAGCCTGTGTTACTATGATGAACACACAAAGTTACACACTCATAATATGTTGAATCGATTACTTACTAATCTGCGCGTGATTGCGCTGATTTCTACTTGCTTAACGCTCACTGCCTGCGGCGCTCACTATGGTGCGGCACGATTTGTATCTGATCCACCTGGAGCTGAAGTCATTAACCTCGACGACGGAACCGTGATTGGCACGACACCGGTGACCATGTTCTGGAAAGACAGCACTGGCACACGTCAAATGGTCCCTATTCGGCTCAAAAAGGCCGGCTATTACGAGAAAGTTTCATCATTTTGGTTGAGCATGCGCCACACAAGTGAAAAACAAGCTCTCGAAAATGCGCAAGTTGTCGAAGTATCAATGCAGAAAAAAGGCGAATAACGCCCCCTATTCCAAACCAATAATAACTATTATGAAAGAATCTTTGAAACTCCTGCTTGTTGTCTCGGCCTGCTCATTATTGATTGCCTGCGGTAACGGTAAACGCAATATCGCCATGCAAATTCACTCGGACCCGCTAGGCGCTTATGCGTTGATGCAGGTAAAGCATGAAGGCAATGACAGCCCTGAGTGGATATTTTTGGGGCCAACGCCAGTCGTACTCGATAAATCAATCCGCTTCGATGGAGCCACTAGCGTCACATTAAAGGTGATTCGACCTGGGTTTTACGAGCAAGAGAAAACTTGGCGCGCTAAGGATTTCATTAAGGACTATAAAAAATACGGGAAAATTTCTTGGGTTCCCAATATGGTCAAACAGTAGCCCAACATTCGCAACGCCAAGCAAAACGCATTAGCTCACTCTGAATCACAGAGTGAGCCTCTTGGCCAAACTTCAGAAAGAAACCCTAAGACGAAACCTCAGATAGTCTAGCTCGAGCAAGCATCATCCAGCCTGCCCTCGAAAATCGCTCGCTGCGGCCCAATCCTCAATGACATAACAGTGCGCGGCAAATACCGCAAGCTTACGTTAAACCGCTAATTTCTCTATCGAACGGCCTTGATTGCAGTCAATCTAAGGTCTGCGCGACGCTCTACTTGCTACTGCTCGTTCTCTGACGAAAAAGCGCGACCTGTTAGCTGCGTGTATTTCGTCTGTAGTTGCTGCGCATCTTCGGTGTGGCCTGGATCAACAAAAATACAGTCGACTGGACACACCACCACGCATTGCTGCTCCTTGAAGTGACCGACGCACTCAGTACATTTATTGGCTTCAATCTCATAAATGAGCTCACCTTGATAAATGGCGTCGTTTGGGCACTCCGGCTCACACACGTCGCAATTAATGCACTGATCAGTAATATACAAAGCCATGCAAATCAGCCTTTCCTAATTAGGAATTTTTACTCTTGGGAGTATCGGTATTAGCCCATTTCACTTGCATTGCCTGCTCGACATGACTCGGAACAAAGCTACTAATATCACCTTGGTAATAAGAAATCTCACGCACCAGAGACGACGAAATAAAGTAATTCGCCTCCAGCGGAGTTAAAAAGATCGTCTCAACATTACTGTTTAAACGACGGTTCGCAGAGGCCAACTGAAACTCATATTCAAAATCAGAAACCGCGCGCAATCCACGAATCACAAACTTAGCGTTTTTACGCACAACAAAGTTCACTAACAGATCATCGAAACTCTCTACGCGCACATGCGGAATATGTTCGACCGCCTCATCAACCATTGCCACCCGTTCAGCCGTACTAAACAGAGGATTTTTACGAGGGTTATCTGACACAGCAATTATAACTTCATCAAATATCTGCTCAGCACGCGCCACTAGGTCGAGGTGACCATTGGTGATCGGGTCAAAAGTGCCGGGATAAATAGCGATTTTTTTCATGCGCGGAGTATACCTTATTTAGTGGCGATATAGATGATAGCGGCTCTGCCCTGCCTTGCCACTTCGATGCAACACCCAATTTTCTGGAATTACGATCGAATCGTCGTGCGCATGATGCTCAATATAGACCATTGCACCATCACTCAACCAGCCCGGCTGATTAAGTAAATCAATGGCCGGTTGTAACAAGTGAGCTTGAAATGGAGGGTCCAGAAACACCAAATCAAAACACTCATGATTGGGCGCTCGCAAGAAATTCAGCGCATCACCGGTTGATACCGTTGCAGCATCCGCTGCATCCAACTTTGTGAGGTTCTGCCGCAATTGATCCGCAACACGACGCTCCGACTCTACAAACTGAACGTATTTCGCCGACCTAGACAGACATTCAAGGCCGAGAACCCCACTACCAGCGAATAAATCCAAACACCGCGCAGCTGGCACGTCATGCATCAGCCAGTTAAACAACGTCTCTCTGACCCTGTCCGTCGTTGGTCGTAGCCCGTCGTGATCGAGCACAGGTAGGCGACGCCCACGCCAGCGACCTGAGATAATTCGAATGGAGTTCGTTTTAACACGCTTGTTCATTGTGATTTCTGAGACAATCCCTACAATAGAGCCCCATGACAAGGCCCATCTTTTTAGCTGGCCAACTTTACCACAGACGTAACGAGAATGAGCGAATCCAACCCACCTCAAAACGGTGACGATACCAAACCAGAAGCCAAGAAATCCGGTCTTGCGCGTTTTTTCGGGCGATCCAAAAGCACCGATACGGCAACAGCCGAGACGCAAAGCGCACCGAAAGCCCCTGCTACGGTAGAGGACGGACTGAGTAAAAGTCGCTCAAGTTTATTGGGCAAGATCGGCGATGTGTTCAAAGGAACATTTGATCTCAATGACGACTTATTCGAAGAGCTTGAAGAGGTACTCATTACCAGCGATATCGGCGTCGAAGCCAGCCTCGAGTTAGTAGAGCGCTTACGCGAACGGGTAAAGCAAGACAAAATCCAAGATGCCAACGGCGTTGTTGCTGGCTTGCGAGCCGAAATAGCCACCATGCTCAAACCGGCCCAACAAGAATGGAATGTATTGCATCAACGGCCATACGTCATGCTAATGGTAGGCGTCAATGGTGTTGGTAAGACCACCACAACTGCCAAGATTGCCAAACAATTCAAAGACCAAGGCCGCTCGGTTATGTTTGCCGCTGCCGACACATTTCGCGCGGCGGCTACTGAACAGCTTCAGGAATGGGGTCGACGCTTGGATATACCCGTGGTCGCGCAAGGCCATGGCGCCGATGCCGCCGCAGTTGCCCACGACGCTCTAACATCAGCCATCGTAAAAGGCACACACATTCTGATGATTGACACCGCAGGCCGGTTGCATACGCAATCAGACTTGATGGAACAGTTGCAAAAAATCAATCGTGTACTGGCTAACTTAGACCCTTCTATGCCGCATGAAGTCATGCAAATCTTAGACGCCGGCACCGGCCAAAATGCACTGACTCAGCTCGACCACTTTAAAGAAGCGGTCGGTGTGAACAGCGTTTGTTTAACCAAGCTGGACGGTTCAGCCAAAGGCGGACTGGCGATTTCAATCACACAGAAATACCAATTACCGATTCGCTACTTAGGCGTTGGCGAAGGCTTTGACGATTTACAAGCTTTCGACGCCGAAGCCTTTGCCGCAGCACTTGTGCCTGACCTCAACCAAGCATAGTCACCAGAGCCGAATCACCGCATGATTAAACTCAGCCACGTAACCAAACGCTACCCGAACGGGCACGAAGCCCTGCACGACGTCAGCTTCGACATCAAGCCTGGCGAAATGGTATTTGTTGCCGGTCACTCCGGCGCTGGCAAGAGCACCTTATTCAAGTTAATCACGCGTATCGAGAAGCCAACATCGGGGCAGATATTAGTTGACCAACAAAATCTGGTTCGCCTTCCTGAGCGAAAAATCCCAGCCTTACGGCGCGACATCGGCGTGATATTTCAAGATCACAAACTGTTGATGGATCGTTCAGTGTTTGACAATGTAGCACTGCCGCTTATTGTGATTGGCATGCCGCATGACGAAATTCAAAAGCGGGTTCGCGCCGCACTTGGCAAAGTCGGACTGGCGGGTAAAGAGAAGCAACTACCGATCACACTATCCGGTGGCGAACAACAGCGTGTTGGCATCGCCCGCGCAGTCATCAATCGGCCTAATATATTGCTAGCCGATGAGCCGACAGGCAATCTTGACGATGCTCTGTCCGACGAAATCATCGATATTTTTGCTGATTTTAATCAAGTCGGCGTCACTGTCGTCATAGCCACGCATGATTCACGCCAAATTGAACGACTCGGAAGTCGGACCTTGCACCTAGCACATGGCCAGCTGATAAATGAGCCCGTCAGTAATCCAACTGAGACTATGTTGGAGAACCAATAATGTTGACCTATTTGACTCGGCATTTACAGGTACTATTCGCCACGCTTGGCGATATTCGACGTACCCCGATGGCCTCCATCAACACCGTATTGATTATTGCCATAGCACTGCTGTTGCCGTGCTTGCTATTTATCGCCATCAAGAGCGCTGAGAGCTTAAACACCAATTGGCAGGGCCGACCACAGATTACGATTTTTCTGCAAAAAGACATTAGCGAAAGCACCGCTCAAGCTTTATTCCAAGAAATACAATTGCATCCCGCGATAGAACTGGCCGAGTTTATTAGCCCAGAAAGCGCACTGGAAGAATTTCGCATCTTAAGCAGCCAGGCCAGCGATGTATCACTTGAACAAGAACTGGAATTCTTGGGAGAAAATCCACTACCGCCGTCGATCGTAGTCATGCCCGACCAGAGCTCGGCACAAACAGACAAACTGCTAGCCCTACGCGACGAACTCAATACCTTTGACGGAATTGACACCGTGCGCCTTGACCTTGAGTGGACTGACCGATTCAACGCCCTGCTCAATGTCTTTACTCGGGTATCAGTACTACTTAGCGCCTTACTTGCAGTGGGCCTCATCGTAATTATCGGCAACACTATCAAATTGTTGATTTTTAATCGTCGGCATGAAATCGAGATTACTAAATTGGTCGGTGGCACCGACACCTTCGTCAGACGGCCATTCTTGTACTATGGCACCTTGTTCGGGCTCTTCGGCGCTTTGCTCACACTGGTGCTTCTGCTTGTTGCCGGCAAAACCGTAGACGCCCCGCTCAACCGGCTGGCCGAGCTGTATCAGTCTTCAGCACTTCTGTACCAATTACGACCGGTGGATATGCTTGCAATCGTACTTGGCGGCAGTTTAATCGGCTGGCTCGCTGCCCGTTGGTCAGTGGCACAACACCTGCGTGACATACAACCAAGATAGGCAAAGCAATCTAAACATTTAGCCTACTGACGTGCGATACACTGATTAATGTAAGCATTTGACTTGAAAAGCGGTCTGATATCCCTAAGAAGAACGTTAAAAGATGCTTTAATAACTTTTAGTTATTAAAGTTTTTGCTTTTGACAGAAATTTAATTTATTAGCACTCAGATTGCCCGAGTGCTAAAATCTTAGCTAATACGGCATCTAATGCTAGATAGCCGCTAAGAGTAACTCGTAAGAGTTTAGGAGAATTTACATGACAACAACCAATATTGCAGTTAATCCTGTTTCATTACCTCAGGACACCAACTTAGCCGGCTTTTTAAAAGTAGCTAATAGTGCACCGGTGTTGTCGGCTGAAACAGAAGCTCAACTGGCCCGTCGTTTCCGCGACGAGGAAGATGTTGATGCAGCTCGCCAACTTGTTGTATCGCAACTACGGAACGTGATCCACGTTGCTAAGAGCTTTACAGGTTATGGTTTACCTGTCGCTGATTTGATCCAAGAGGGGAATATCGGCCTAATGAAGGCGGTTAAGAACTTTGACCCTGAGCGCGGCATTCGCCTAGTTTCATACGCAGTACATTGGATCAAAGCTGAAATCTATGAGTACGTGCTCAAGAACTGGAAGATTGTGAAAGTAGCCACTACCAAGGCCCAACGCAAACTCTTTTTCAACTTACGTAAGTCACGTAAGTCGCTGAGCGCAATGACTGAACAAGAAACTCAAGATTTAGCAAGTCGCTTAGACGTGCCGGTGAAAACAGTGCGCGATATGGAAATACGCTTAACGTCGACCGATGTTGCATTTGATGGCAACGACAGTGACGATGATGAGTTCACTACCAGCCCATCGGCCTATTTGCCAGACATGCGCTACAACCCAGAAGAGTTGGCCATGAAAACTGAAAACAGTGACAATAACCGCGAGTCGCTGTACGCCGCAATCGAAGATCTAGACGATCGCAGTAAGGATATCTTACAGCGTCGCTGGTTGAGCGATCAAAAGGCGACATTGCATGAACTTGCTGCCGAGTACAATGTCTCAGCGGAACGCATTCGTCAGATCGAAAAACGCGCGATGCAAAAAATGAAAGGTCACATCGCTGCGTAAGGTCTAATACCATAAGGCATTACTGAGCAAACTAGGCTCTTTCGCAAGAAAGAGCCTTTTTTATAGCGTGTGGATAGACATGCGGAACCAAAAATACAATAGGAACAACAATGAGCAAATACGATTTAGTAGTAATTGGCGGTGGATCTGGCGGAGTCAGAGCGGCTCGTATCGCAGCAGGACATGGCGCGAAAGTCGCAATTTGTGAAGAGTTTCGGTATGGCGGCACCTGCGTAATCCGCGGCTGCGTACCAAAAAAACTGATGGTCTACGCAGCTCACTACCACGAAGATTTCAACGATAGCGCGCATTATGGTTGGAGCACGAAAATCGAAGGTTTTGACTGGTCTACGCTGATCAGTAATAAAGACACCGAAATTGACCGACTCAATAAGATATACGAAAAGTTATTGGAGAAAGCCGGCGTTGAAATACTCTATGGCACAGCGAGCTTGGTTGACCAACACACGGTTCAGATTGGCGATCAAAAATTAGAAGCCGAAAAGATATTGATCGCGACTGGCGGAGCCCCGTATTTACCCGAGATATCGGGCATTGAGCATGCTATTACCTCCAACGAAGTGTTCCACCTAGAACAGCAACCAAAATCAGCAGTCGTAGTTGGCGGTGGATATATTGCAGTCGAATTCGCCGGCATCTTTAACGGCCTCGGTATCGACACATCGCTGGTCTATCGCGGCACGCAGATTTTACGTGGCTTCGACCACAGCGTGCGTGATCACTTGGCTAAAGAGTTGCAGAAAAAAGGCATTAATTTGATGCTGAGCAACAACATTAAGTCCATCGAACTTGCCGCTGACGGCAGTAAACTTGTGAGCTTTATCGATGGCACGTCGAAAAACGTTGATTGCGTTTTGTATGCAACCGGCCGTACCCCAAATACCGCCAGCCTGAACCTCGGCAACGCCGGTGTGGAAATTGGCTTACGCGGTGAAATTATTGTCGACGAACATTCCAAAACCAACGTCGACACAATCTACGCAGTAGGCGATGTGACAGACCGCATCGCTCTGACGCCGGTTGCCACCATGGAAGGGCATGCTTTTGCCGATACCGTATTTGGCAATAAACCGCGCCTCGCTGATCATACTTATGTGCCTTCGGCGGTGTTCTCACAACCACCAATCGGCTCAGTCGGATTTAGCGAAGAACACGCGCGAGAAATGTTCGCCAACATCGACACCTACACCTCAGAATTCAGGTCGTTAAAACACACCTTGACCGACAATCAAGAACGCATTCTAATGAAGCTAATTGTTGACGCCGATACCGATGCGGTTGTCGGTGCCCATATGGTTGGCCCGGAAGCCGCTGAAGTTATGCAAGGCATCGCTATCGCCGTTAAAGCTGGCGCCAAGAAAGCCGACTTTGATTCTACGGTCGGCATTCATCCGAGCACCGCTGAAGAGTTTTGTACCATGCGCGTTAAGGATCCAGAGTAGGCAACATGCGATACAAAGAAGGCGAAATACCACCTGAAATGATGGCAGTTAATGCCAGTAACGACATGCTTTTGCTGACCTCTGTATTGGGCGTCTTAATTGGCATTGCACTCACCATCATGGGTCGCAAAGGCAAACAAATGTGGATGTATGTATGGGGCATCGGCCTAGTAATCTGTAGCATTTACTTGGGCGTATCGATTGGTTTTGGTTGGAATCTGTTTGGTAAGTTCTGACCCACTCGCACGGCTGGTTGATCAGATTCGCGCTTGTACCGCCTGCGAATCTGATTGGTCACATTCAGCGCGACCAATCATTCAAGTCGACGCCAAGGCCAGCATACTCATCGCCGGGCAGGCACCTGGCAGTGCTGTACACGCTTCAGGCATCCCGTTCGACGACCCTAGTGGCGAACGCCTACGCGACTGGATGGGCATAGATCGAGACACATTCTATAACCCACGCCATGTCGCTATTGTACCGATGGCCTTTTGCTATCCCGGCAGAGGCAAAACCGGTGACTTAGCACCGCCTAAACGCTGCGCTGACAAGTGGCGCGAAGCACTGCTAGATAAGCTAGGCAACATTCAACTCACTTTACTAATTGGTCAATACGCTCAACACTGGCATCTACCTGCTAGCAAAAACCAGTCGCTCACCGATACCGTGCGACAATGGCGTTCACAACCGAACGGCATTATGCCACTGCCGCATCCGAGCCCCAGAAACAATATTTGGTTGGCAAAAAACCCTTGGTTTACCGCGGACGTGCTCCCTACACTGCAATCGCGAGTACAGTTCGCACTATCGTCCAACCGCCGTTAAACGAATGGCCTAGCACTGGCTTATTCAGTGATACCGTGCGCCAAAAACATAAACGCATACTCCTCAGCGTAATCTTTTAATCGCCCGTATCGACCACTGTTAGAGAAGTGACCTGCGCCCATATTAATGCGCATAACTAACAGATTATCATCCGTTTTTAATTCACGCATGCGCGCGGTCCACTTAGCGGGCTCCCAATACGTTACGCGTGGATCATTCAGTCCACCACTAACAAACATCGGCGGGTATTCAACTTCAGCGATGTTGTCATACGGTGAATAGCTTGCGATTAAGTCGTAATCCTCTACGCTCTCGATAGGATTGCCCCACTCTTTCCACTCAGGCGGAGTCAATGGTAGCGTGGCATCTAACATAGTGTTCAGCACATCCACGAACGGTACACCAAGGTTAACCGAACGCCATAATTCAGGTGCTTGAATAGTAACTGCGCCCATCAGTTCGCCACCTGCGCTGCGCCCCGACGCCGATATATTCCCGGCCGAGGTGTAACCCGCGGCTATTAATCCTCGTGCGACATCGACAAAGTCATTAAAGGTATTAGCGCGATGCTCCAGCTTGCCGTCTAAATACCAGTTGTAGCCCATCATCGAACCGCCGCGCACATGCGCTATGGCATACACAAAGCCACGATCTAATGCACTAAGTCGACCGGTTGAGAAATTTGGCGTAATCGTGGCCGAATAGGCACCATAACCATACAACCACATAGGCTGAGAACCATCTTTCTTAAGCCCTTTCTTGTACACCAACGAGACCGGCACTTGCGCGCCATCACGTGCAGTAATCATCACACGCTCAGTCTCGTACATCGACTTATCGTAGCCCGATGGGATTTTCTGCACCTTACGGCTAGTTAACGTATTAGCCTTAAGGTCATAGTCAAATACCGTCTCCGGCGTAATCATCGACTCATAATTAATGCGTAAATGCGACTGTTTAAACTCTGGGTTAACACCGATGGAGGCCGCAAATACTGTCTCTGGAAACCGCACCTCGGTATGACCGCCGCTATAGCCCTGTACGTGAATTTTCTCTAAGCCCAAATCACGCGACTTAATCGCCATAAAGTCGTTAAACGTCTGAATGCTCAATAGGTATACGTCGTCGCTGCCCTCTTGCAACGTCTGCCAATTAACATGTGCGGGCGCGGTGTCGCTCACTTTAGCAAGTCGAAAATTCTTATGCGTATCGTTGGCCAATATGTAGAAGTAACCATGCGCATGATCTACTGAATGCGTGAAACCAGCCTCGCGCGACACCATTAGCAGCGGATCAGATGAAAGGTCCGCCGGCAGTACATAGGTTTCTTGCACTTCGCCTTGCGACGACGCAATTATCATAAACTCCTTGCTGCTAGTCTTTCCGAAGTCGATAAAAAAGCCATCATCTTGCTCATGGTACAAAGTTGTATCAGCATTTTGTGGCGTACCGATTTTGTGTACCTTAATGTTCTTGGCTAACCACTTATCTTGCTCCAGCAACGCATAAACTAACGAATTTCCATCGGCACTAAATGTGATTCCACCTTGTACATCTTCAAGCGTATCATCAAGATAATTGCCAGTTTGTAGGTCCTTGACCCGCACCTGATATCGTTCGTCACCAGCGGTATCAAAAGAGTACGCCAAATAACGGTTATTCGGACTGATCTCCCAGCCACCAAGCACAAAGTAATCATGCCCCTCGGCCAGTGCCGTCTCATCAAGGAAAACCGCTTCCTCACCAGTCTCTAGGTGCTTGCGGCTACGCGTACGATATTCCTCGCCCGGTCGGTAGAACCATTGATATTCATAGCCATTATCAACATACGGAACCGAGGTTTCTTGTTCGTCAGTACGCCCCTTGAACTCTTCAAATACGGTGTTAACCAATCCCCTATGTGGCTCTAAAAAAGTCTGGTAGTACGCATTCTCAGCATTCAAATAGTCCAATATCGGCGCGTCGTTCACTTCGGGATAATCTTCATCCTTAAGCCAATGATAATGGTCGGTCAACGTGCGGCCATGATATTCGGCTTCAAACGGAACTTGAGGCGCTTGTGGCGCTTCCTCAGATAGTTGCTTTAAACGGTCAAATTCGGGCATATCAGTATTTTCAGTCGTGGCACATGCCGCTAAACCGAGCATCGGGAGCAGCAATAGTTTAGTTAAGTGCATGGTCATTAAAGTTAGAGTTATTAGATTCCTACAGAATACCTTATGCCGGTGAATGATAGCGCTAAAATTAGCGTTGCTGAACCTCAGCCCTTGGACAAATGAGCTGTCAGTCAGCGAAACGCCTGCTATTATGCGCGCAGACACTCACCGATGGGTAGACCATGCGCACACCAAATTCTCGACACTTTGATCACTGGATTAGACAAGACTTCAAACACATCAACACAGAATTAGAGCTCGCTTACCGTGAGGCTGGCTGCAAGGACTCAGTCACTGATGTTGGTGACGCGCTAAAGCAACAATTGCTGCGCGAAGGCAATCAACATATCACCGCGCTACTGCGTGAAGGCAATACCGACGAAGGCTTCGACAATGGCTTTGACCTACTCGGCAATGTTGGTTTTTTTATGGCAGCCTGCCGACGTCACGACCTGACCGAGCCGTCACGCGAACATAAATCACCATTAACTGATGCGTCTGCGTTAGCCATGCAACTTGGTGCGTCCTTAGGCGTTATACCGCGTTTCGCGTCAGCGCATCTAGAAACACATAACCGCGCCATTAATGGCGAGTATAAGTCATTCACTAACTTGCCTGACGAGCACTTGTTTTTAGAGTACAACACTCGTGGTGTGTTTGCCTTTATTCGCGCCTCTGAAGCGTTACTGCATTGCCTACCATTAGGCGTGTCACACCCAGTTACCCACGACTTACTGGTAGCCGCTCAGCATGACCTGAAAACAGTAATCAGCAACAATAATGCGCTATTTGAAAAGCTCGACATCGACCAATTCTTTTATTGTGTACGACCATACTATAAAACCCATCGAGTAGGCTTACACGAATACCGCGGGGCTAACGCCGGTGACTTTGCCGGCATCAATGTGATCGATCTTTTACTGGGGTTATGTCGGGCCGACGACCCTTACTACTCCCAATTGCTGGTGGATAAATTTCTCTTTATGCGGCCAGACGATCAACTCGCACTACGTGACTGTATGCGTCGTAAAAGCTTGCTAGATGGATTTCTCGAGGTAGACGACAATGCCACTCAAGACGACTGGTTTCAACGTAACGCCGAAGCGTTCCTGCAAGTCTGTGAACTACACGGCCAAACAGCGCTGCAGCACCATGAACTACTGATTAAAAAGTTTATCGAGCTACCAGCCGCACGTGACGGCCTTGAAAAACAGTCGGATCTAACGGCTAGCGGCCCTCCGCTCGACGTCATGCTAAAAGGCCTAAAAAAACTATGCGATTTACGCACGGCAGCCAACGTTGAAGGCTTATCGACTCGATTCAATGACCTACAAAAACTTCGTTCGGTGGTAAAACATGGCTAGCTCAACAAACCACGCTGGTCTATTCACACCAAGCAACGGTATTTACCTACTGGCTCATTCAATAGGCAAAATGCCAATCACCACAGTCGAACATTGCCAGACCCAATTTTTTGCTCCATGGCAATCCGGTCAAGAAGACATATGGCCGCAATGGTTAACTCAAATCGAGAGGTTCAAGCAGGCCCTCGCGAATTTGTTCAATGCATCAGCAGATGAGTTTTGTCCGCAGTCAAACGTTTCCAGCGGCTTGAATAAAGTCATCACCAGTTTGCCCACAAAACCTGGCCGCAACACGATTGTGATGAACGCGAACGATTTTCCATCGGCTGGGTTTGTGCTGCAACAAGCTGAACACTTGGGCTATAAAGTCAAAGTTATCGACAAACATGCTAACCCGCTCGACCTAGAAACTTGGCGCAACGCCATTACCGACGACGTACACTCGGTGTTTATTACTCACGTGCATTACAACACCAATACGCAAGTTGACGTCGAGGCGATTAGCCAGCTTGCGCGAAGTCGCGGCGCGCTTTCAATTGTCGATGTTGCACAATCAGCTGGCATCGTACCCATTGATCTAGCACAGTGGCATGCGGATATCGTGGTCGGGTCATGCATTAAATGGCTGTGCGGCGGACCCGGTGCCGGATACCTCTGGGTCGATCAAAACCTAATTACACAACTCAAGCCGCATGACCTTGGCTGGTTCTCACATAAGGATCCTTTCGAGTTCGATATCAATCATTTTGAATACGCCGACAACAGCAATCGTTTCTGGGGCGGCACACCATCGGTTATGCCCTACATAGCGGCAACTCACAGTATAGAACTACTCACAAAGATTGGCATCGAAACCATTCGCCAGCACAACGTTGTATTAAGACAATTGCTTATCGACCAACTACCGAGCGAACAACTGGTCTCGCCCAGTAACCCGCAACACTGCGGCGGCACACTGGTGATCAAACCAAACCAGCAAAGCAGTTTCGTATCCAATATGCAAAAGGCTGATATCCTGTTTGACGAACGCGAGCATGGTGTGCGGTTGTCACCGCATATTTATACCAACAGGGAAGACATTGAACAGGTCTTGAATTGCCTGTCGTAGGCGCTTCGTTTAACGTCTCATTTACAGTGTCCGTTAAACTATGACAGCTTCACTCTGACCCACTTCACTTGTTTTTCTACTGGCGTCATCGTCGACGAGGTATACACAAAACGTAGAATCGAGAGTTTAGTTTAGTTAAGAAATCAGAGGACAAAACTCCGCTTAGAGGCCCATCATTTATAGTAACGTAGAAACCAAGGCCAGAGCTATAAGCAAAAAACACTGCTTCGGAACGGTCAAATCGCTCCAGAGTTTTCGTTTGGTCTGATGGATCCTCGCTGAGTGGATTTATTAGGTTTGCTCTCGAAAACCGTGATCTAAATCCAATTTTTGTCCAATCAACCGGCACCTTAATCCTGGACCTCCCTGGCGATACTCCTACTGTGTGGCGAAGTAAACTCTCGTCGATTCTCCCATCATTCCAAAAATCATCCACCCAAGAGATAGCGTACTCTTGAACTTCTTTCTTACTACCCAACTCTGTTACATCTTCACAACTTAAAAATTCACTTTTAGCACTCATAAAACTAGTTGCTGCAAATACTAAAACGACTCCCAAACACGTATAAATAGATAACTTTTTCATACCTCTTAACCTCTTGACTCTTCATAAGCCTGACGACAGTCTTCGGCTTCTATTTCGTCCTGTAGCCTATCAGACTCAACCTGTAAATCCGCGTACCTTTGATCTAGGTCACTAAACAGCCTAATGTCTTAACGTGCCTGCCCTGTATTTTTGCCTGCAAACTCCAGTCTAAGTGGTCTCGCCATCGTTGCGCTCCCTTATTACTTATCTAAATAAAATTGTCTTCGATCTGTTAACTCAAACTAACGAGCAAACCTGCAAAAAGCAAGACCTGACCCCCTTCACTTGGATGCGTATGCATCAAGGGCGGCAGTAATGCTTTGCCTAAATCCAGATGGGTGACTGTTGCGGGTAGTTTTACCCAGGGGTCTGTGGGGTCAGGTCTTGCATTTTGCACGCCGGATTACCCGACTTACGGTCGAATAATGTACACCAAAATAGCTACCGATGTCCTTCAAGGTATACCCGCCACTTTTGTAAGCTAGCACCATTGCATCAGCCCGATTCCCCGCAAGCGTCTCATATTGATGCAGTGTTTTAGGTACACCGCGCCGCTGTGAGCTAGGTATTTCAGAAAGGTCTTTGTCCCCATCAATTAATGCGTCGAGTCGTGAAATAAACTCCTCGCCGCCAAGATAGACTTGGTTTTTGAGGCCACACCATGGGGATGGCTGGGCCTTACCCTCGACTACAAAACGTTTATAGCGGTTAATAGCCTGGCGTTTGGTCGCACCGAAGCCCGCCAACAACCATTCTGAGTTCAGCCAGTTATCGCTGCCAATTAACCCGACCGTCGCTCGGTAACTGCTCCATCGCCACTCCTGAGCCGAACTTACCATATGCGCTCGAACTGGATTTAAAACGATGTAACGCGATAGCTCAAGCAAGTACGACTCCTTTTCAACATGTATGGCTTTATAGCGACCCTGAAACACATGACCCACTCGGTGGTGGCGATAATTGTAACTTTGGGTATACACCCCATTCAGCTGGCGCATACCTTGCGAAAGATTAGCATCGGGCGTTTCTATCAACAAATGGTAGTGATTACTCATCAAACAATACGCATGGCAAACCCAGTTATAGCCAACACACACTTCTCCGAGAAGATCGAGAAACTGCCGCCGATCCACATCATCGTCGTAAATGTCCTCACGTCGGTCGCCGCGCGAAGTAACATGGTATAGAGCTCCTGCAAACTCCAGTCTAAGCAAGGTCTGTGGGGTCGGGTCTTGCATTTTGCACGCCGGATTACCCGACTTACGGTCGAATAATGTACACCAAAATAGCTACCGATTTCCTTCAAGGTATACCCGCCACTTTTGTAGGCTAGCACCATTGCATCAGCTCGATTCCCCGCAAGCGTCTCATATTGACTCAGTGTTTTAGGTACACCGCGCCGCTGTGAGCTAGGTATTTCAGAAAGGTCTTTGTCCCCATCAATTAATGCGTCGAGTCGTGAAATAAACTCCTCGCCGCCAAGGTAGACTTGGTTTTTGAGGCCACACCATGGGGATGGCTGGGCCTTACCCTCGGCTACAAAACGTTTATAGCGGTTAATAGCCTGCCGTTTGGTCGCACCGAAGCCCGCCAACAACCATTCTGAGTTCAGCCAGTTATCGCTGCCAATTAACCCGACCGTCGCTCGGTAACTGCTCCATCGCCACTCCTGAGCCGAACTTACCATATGCGCTCGAACTGGATTTAAAACGATGTAACGCGATAGCTCAAGCAAGTACGACTCCTTTTCAACGTGTATTGCTTTATAGCGACCCTGAAACACATGACCCACTCGATGGTGGCGATAGTTGTAACTTTGGGTATACACCCCATTCAGCTGGCGCATTCCTCGCGAAAGATTAGCATCGGGCGTTTCTATCA